>JBPCTQ010000221.1:0-36738 GCA_051011595.1 Acidimicrobiales bacterium | reverse complement strand
CTCTGTGAGTGGCTCTGGCAGGGCCGCACGGTGGGCAAGATGGCGCTGGGCTTGCGGGTGGTCACCTTGAGCGGCGGTCCGATCCGGTTCACGGCGGCCTCCACCCGGAGCCTCATGCAGATCATCGAGATCTACGCCACCGGCGGGGGTATCGCCATCCTCACCGCGCTGGGCAACCGCCGGTACCAACGGCTGGGCGACTTGGCGGCCGGCACCTTCGTGATCCGCGAACGACGGGCCCAGCGGGCCGCCGGGGCCGTGCAGTTCCTTCCCCCCTACGGCCACGAGGCGTACGTGAGCTCGCTCGATGTCAGCTCGATGAGCACCCAGCAGTACGGGCTGGTGCGGTCGTACCTGCTGCGTCTCAACGAGCTGGGGACCGACGCCCGATGGTCGTTCGGGCAGCGCCTGGCCTCCAACCTGGCCGCCCAGATCCACCACGCACCGCCGGCCACGGTGCACCACGAGACCTTCATCGTGTGTGTCGCCGCCGCGTATCAGAGCCGCCACGCCCGCTGGTCGTCGTAAACTAGCCCGGGTGGGATCCACCTACCTCGACCATGCTGCCACCACCCCGCTGAGCGATGAAGCGGCGGCGGCGATGCAGGCGATCCACGATGCCGGTCTGGGGAATCCCTCCGGTGCTCACCGGTTGGCCCGCCTGGCCCAGCAGGCGCTCGACGAGGCCCGCGAGGCCATCGCCGGTCTCGTCGGTGGGGCCCCGGGCGACGTGGTCTTCACTGCCGGCGGCACCGAAGCCGACAACCTGGCCGTCACGGGCACCCTGGCCCGCCGGCCTGGGGTGGCGGTCTGCCCGGCGGCCGAACACCACGCCGTGCTCCATCCGGTCGAAGCGGCCGGGGGTCGGGTGGTGGGCCACCACCACGACGGTTCGGTCGACCTCGACTCGTTGGCCGGTGCCCTCGACGCCGACGTGTCGGTGGTGTCGGTCATGGCCGTCAACAACGAGAACGGCATGATCCAGCCGCTGGAACCCATTCGTGAGCTGCTCGATCAACGAGCGCCCGATGCGGTCCTCCACACCGATGCGGTGCAGGCGGCGCCGTGGCTCGACGTGGCCACCCACACCGCAGCGGCCGACCTGGTTTCGATCAGCGCCCACAAGTTCGGTGGGCCGGCCGGGGTGGGTGCCCTCGTGGTGCGCAACGGCAAAGAACCGGCTCCGCTGTTGTTGGGTGGTGGCCAGGAGCGGGGCCGACGCGCCGGCACCCACAACGTGGCCGGTATCGCCGCCATGGCGGCGGCGCTGGCGGTCACCGTCGAGACCCGCGACACCACCAACCTCCGAGTGGAAGCCTTGCGCGACGAGCTGGCCGACGGGATCGTGGCCACTGTGCCCGACACGGTCGAGACGGGGCGTCGGGCCGACAAGATCCCCGGCAACTGCCACCTGTGCTTCGCGGGCATCGAGAGCGAGGCGTTGTTGTTCCTGCTCGAACAGGACGAGATCTACGCGTCGGCGGCAGCATCGTGTTCGTCGGGAGCCCAGGAACCGAGCCATGTGCTGGCGGCCATGGGAGTGGACCGGGCCCAGGCCCAGGGTTCGCTCCGCCTCTCGTTGGGGCGAACAACAACAGCTGACGACGTCGACCGCTGTCTGGCCGCCATGGGTCCTGCCGTCGCTCGCCTCCGGGCCCACGACCGGGTGCGAACGCCATGACCGCGCCCATCATGGTGGCCATGTCGGGTGGGGTCGACTCGTCGGTCGCGGCCGCTCGGCTGGTCGAGGAGGGTCACACCGTTGTTGGTGTCACTCTCAAGCTCTGGGGCGGCGAGAGCGATTCGGGGTGTTGTTCGGTGTCCGACGTCGACGATGCCCGACGGGTGGCCCAGCAGTTGGGTATCGAACACCACGTGTTCAACTTCGGCGAGCACTTCGATCGGCACGTGGTCGAGCCCTACGTCGAGGCCCATGCCCGTGGTCTCACCCCCAACCCGTGTATCGAATGCAACCGCCACGTGAAGTTCGATCGGCTGCTGGCTCGTGCCACCGCGCTGGGATTCGAACAGGTGGCCACCGGTCACCACGCTCGCATCGCCGCCGATCACGACGGCGCGGTCGACGGCGATGAACCGGTGCGCCGGATCACACGGGGTGCCGACCTCGCCAAAGATCAGTCCTATGTGCTGCACATGCTCGACCAGGACCAGCTCCGGCGATTGCAGTTGCCCATCGGTCATCTCGACAAGGATCAAGTCCGGGCCGAGGCCGCTCGGCTGGGTCTGCGCACCGCCGACAAACCCGACAGCCAGGACGTGTGTTTCATCACCGCCACCGGTGGACGCCGGCGATTCCTGGAGGACCGCGTCGAGCTGACACCCGCCCGCGTGCTCGACCGCGCCGGCACGGTGGTCGGTGAGGTCGACTCGGTGCAGCTCGTCACCCTGGGACAACGCAAGGGGCTACGGACCGCGGGCGGGGGCGAGCCCCGGTACGTGACCGAGATCGACGTGGCGGGGGCCACGGTCACCGTCGGTTCTCGAAGCGACCTGTTGGTCGACCAGACCCCGGTCACCGATCTGGCGTGGAGCCACCTCCCGGAGGCCGGCCGGTTCGAGGTGCAGGTGAGTGCCCACGGCCGCACCGCTTCGGCCGACATCGCCGAATCGACGCTGTGCTGGGTCGAACCCCACCCACGAGTGGCACCCGGCCAGAGTGTGGTGTTGTACCGCGGTGACCAGGTGCTGGGAGGCGCCCTGGCGACCTGATCAGGGGCGGCGCCACCGCTGCGCCAGTTCCAGGACCCGGTTGGGTCGGGTGGGGGTCACGAGCACCGAAGTGGTTTCGGTCACCACCGTGCGGCGAGGTCGGGTGGTCACCCCGAAGGCCACCGGCGGGTCGAGATCGACCTGCAGGGCCAACCCGAAGGCGCCGCCGGTGAGATCGAGGCGTTCACCCCCTTCGGCCGGTGCCGGAATCACCGACATGATCATCTGACCGGGAGCGAGCACTGGTTCGCCGAGGGCCAACGGGTCGTGGACCACCAGGCCGCCGGGCACGAAGATCAGCCAGCGGCGAGTCAGGGTGTGCAGCGATCGGGCCGCCAGTCCGGCCAGGGGGACCCCGACGGCCACGGCGACCGCTCCGGGCAGCCACTGTTGGTAGGCCAGCAGCAGCGGACCGGCCGAGAGCCCGGCGACCGTGACCATCCAGGCCACCGGTAGCGGGCCCACCATCACTGCAGCCGGCGCCCGCAGGAGCAGCCGGATCTCGTCGCCGTAGGCCGATCCGTTGGCGAACGATTCTCCCAGCGCCGGGTCGAACGACAGTGCCGCGGTGACGGTGGTGACCACCAGGCCCACGGCGGCAGTGGCGTCGAACCCGGCTTCGGCCGTGGCCCACACGACTGCCACCACGGTGGCCGGGGCCACGACGCGCACCATCGTCAAGGTGGCGGTGCGGGGTACCACGGTGGCCACCATGATGAGTGCCCACAACAGCCAGGCGGCGATCGACACGATGGTCCGCCCCGGTGTGGCGGTGGAGTGGAGGGCATCGGCGATCGTTGGTCCGGCTGCGAACGGAATCACCAGCCACCCGAGACGGAAGAGCCAGGGAGCCCGCATCGCCACGAGGCTAGCGGTGCCTTCTAGGCTCCGGCTGTGACCGCCACCGATCCCGCCGAGCGCATCCTCGAGCTTCGCCACCAGATCGCCGACCACAATCGGGCGTACTACGAGGACGACGCACCCACCATCCCCGACGCCGAGTGGGACGCCCTGGTGGTCGAGCTCAGGGGCCTCGAAGACGACCATCCCGATCTGGCTGCGTCGCTGCCCGACCCCGTTCTCGACCGGATCGGCGGGGCACCGTCTGCGGCCTTCGCCCCAGTCGAACACCGGCTGCCGATGATGTCACTCGACAACGCCTTCGACCTCGACGAGCTGGAGGCCTGGGTCCAGCGTCTCGACCGACGCCTCGACGGCCGGTCGGTACCGGCGTACGCCTGCGAGCTGAAGTTCGACGGCTTGGCCATCTCCATCCGGTACGAACAGGGTCGCCTGGTGCAGGCCGCCACCCGGGGCAACGGCCGGGTGGGCGAGGATGTCACCGCCAACGTGGCCACCATCGCCGCGGTGCCCCACCAACTCGGCAAGGGAGCCCCGCCTGTGCTGGAGGCTCGGGGCGAGGTGTACATGCCCATCGCCACCTTCGATGCCCTCAACGAGGGCCTCCGCGAGCAAGGCGAGCGCACCTACGTGAACCCCCGCAACACCGCCGCCGGCTCGTTGCGTCAGAAGGATCCCACCATCACCGCAACCCGCGGCCTGGCCTTCTGGGCGTACCAGATCGGTGAGGTGCAGGGCGGACCCGAATTCGACTCCCACCACGCAACGCTCGAGTTCATGGAGTCGTTGGGACTGCCCGTCAATCCCGAAGCCCGAGTGTTCGGCTCGCTCGACGAGATCAAGGCCTACGTGGCGTCGGCCCTCGACCGTCGTCATGACCTGCCGTACGAGATCGACGGTTCGGTGGTGAAGGTCGACGACCTCGCCCTCCAGCGTGAGCTCGGGGTCACCGCCAAGGCACCCCGCTGGGCCATCGCCTTCAAGTTCCCGCCCGAGGAGAAGACCACACTCCTCCGTGAGATCCAGGTCTCGATCGGGGGTAAGGGCAAGGCCACACCGTTCGCGGTGCTCGAACCGGTCTTCGTCGGCGGCTCCACCGTGGGTATGGCCACCCTGCACAACGAAGATCAGGTGAAGGTGAAAGATGTGCGGCCGGGCGACACGGTGGTGGTGCGCAAAGCCGGCGATGTCATTCCCGAGGTGCTGCGGCCGGTCCTGGCCGATCGGCCCAAGGGTCTCCCCGAGTGGTCGTTCCCCTCGATCTGTCCCTGCCCGGTGGGTCACGCGCTCACCCGCGACGGCGACGACGCAGCCCACTACTGCCTCAACCCGACGTGCCCCCTCCAACTCGATGGTTGGATCGAGCACTTCGCGTCGCGGGGTGCCATGGACATCGAGGGGTTCGGCGAGCGAACGGTGCAGCTGTTCACCGAGCTCGACCTCATCGGTGACATCGCCGACATCTACACCCTCGATCTCGACCGGGTTCGCGAGTTGGAAGGATTCGGCGAGCTGTCGGTCACCAACCTGGCCGGCGCCATCGAGATCTCCAAGCAGCGGCCCCTGGCCAACCTGCTGTTCGGTCTCAACATCCGCCACATGGGCGGCGCGGTCGCCGAGCTCCTGGCCACCAGCTTCGGGCACCTCGACCGCATCGCGGCCGCCGACGAGGACGAGTTGGCCGCCATCGACGGGGTCGGACCGGTCATCGCCCACGCAGTGGCGGAGTGGTTCGCCGACGACGGGAATCGGGCCATCGTGGAGAAGCTCCGGGCCCAGGAGGTCAACTTCGAAGGTCCCGAGGTGGTGGTGGCCGACGAGGAACCGGTGCTGGACGGCAAGTCGGTGGTGGTGAGCGGCACTCTCGACGGGTATTCCCGCGACGAAGCCGCCGCCGCCATCAAGGCCCGAGGCGGGAAGTCACCCGGATCGGTGTCCAAGAAAACATTCGCCCTGGTGGTGGGGGCCGAACCGGGTGCGTCGAAGGTCACCAAGGCCGAGCAGGCGGGGGTGCCCGTGCTCGACGAGGGCGGCTTCGAGCACCTCCTGCAGACAGGGGAGCTGCCCGGATGACCGAGTACCGAGCAGTGTTGTGGGACTTCGGGGGTGTGTTCACCGCATCACCCTTCGCCGGGGTCCGAGCCTGGGCCGCCGAACGCGATCTCGACGGGGATGCGGTGCTCCACGCCATCTTCGGGCCCTACGACCGCGACACCGACCATGCCTGGCACCGACTCGAGCGGGGCGAGCTGTCGCTGGCTGATGCCATGGCGTCCATCGCCGCAGAGGCCGAGGCCCAGGGATTCGAGCTCGATCGGGAGAATCCGTTCTCGTTCCTCGCCGGGGCGATGGCCCAGGAGGATCGCAGTGCGATGGTCGACGTGGTGCGCGACACTCGGGCCGCTGGCCTGCGCACCGCGCTGGTCACCAACAACGTGGCCGAGTTCGGCGACGGATGGCGTTCGCTGTTGCCCATCGACGAGCTGTTCGACGAGGTCATCGACTCCAGCGCGGTCGGTGTGCGCAAGCCGAGTCCGGCCATCTACCGCTTGGCCCTCGAGCGGGTGGGGGTGCCGGCGACGCAGGCGGTCTTCGTCGACGACATGCCCGGCAACGTCGCCGCCGCGCAAGACTTGGGTCTCACCACCGTGTGGGTGCCCGAAGAGAACGCCATGACGGCGGCCGATGAGTTGCGTGATCTGCTGGCGCTGGGCGGACCCGAACCGGCCCCCGACCCGTCGCTCAGTTGACGGTGAAGCACCAGTCGATGGCCCCCACCTCGGTGGGGTCCTCGATCGACTGGTAGGTGGCGCTGGCGCACACCTGCCCGGCCGGCAGCCGCTCGAACACCTGACCCGGCCCGGGGCGGAACAACACCTGGTTGAGCTGTTCCACGCCGTGCGTCTGCGCCGCGGGAATCGGGGTACCGGCGATCACCAGCGAGCCGTCGAATCCCGTGGCCAGGTCGATGCCCACCTCTTGTTGCTGCACGGCCTGGGCTTCGCGGGCGGGGAAGAGCTGCTCCACGGCCAGGTTCTCCTCGACGCTGCGGTCCTGGGTCGAACCGGGGTCGTTGTAGAACAGCGCCAGCATCACGAAGCACGCGGCTCCGGCGCTGAGCAGGAGGGCGACCACGAGGCGTTGCTGGCGGGTCATGATCCTCCATTCTCGCCCGCCACCACCGGATACGTCGTGTCGGGTGACGCCTGACCGGTGCCACCGATCACCGGCGGCGCGCTTGTAGCCTCGCTGTGTGGTTACGCCCGTCAGTGATCAGGTGGGGCGCGTCCTCGGTGACCGCTACCGGCTCATCGCCCCACTGGGGACCGGCGCCTCCAGTCAGGTGTTCCTGGCCGACGACACCACCTTGCGCCGTCGGGTGGCGGTCAAGATGTTGCACCCCACCCTCGCCGACGACGAGGTTTTCCTCAAACGTTTCCGATCCGAGGCCCAGGCCGCGGGTGCCCTGAACCATCCCAACGTGATGTCGGTGTACGACTGGGGTCACGACGGGGTGCCGTACCTGGTGTGTGAGTATCTCAGCGGCGGCACACTGCGGGCCGTGCTCGATGCCGGGCACCTGCTCACCCCCAGCCAGGCCCTGGTGGTGGGCCTCGATGCCGTCCGCGGTCTCGACTTCGCCCATCGGCGCGGCCTGGTGCACCGCGACATCAAACCGGGCAACCTCATCTTCGACGAGGAACGGCGGTTGCGGATCGCCGATTTCGGCCTGGCCCGGGCGCTGGCCGAGGCCGGCTGGACCGAACCCCACGGCACGGTGGTGGGCACGGCTCGCTACGCCAGCCCTGAGCAGGCTCAGGGTCAGTCGCTCACCGGGAAGAGCGACGTCTACGCCCTCGCGCTGGTGCTGGTCGAGGTGGTCACCGGCACGGTTCCCTTCGGCGCCGACACCACCCTCGGCACGCTGATGGCCCGGGTCGATCAGCCCCTCCCCGTGTCCGACGAGCTGGGACCACTGCGGCAATCGATCGAACGGGCGGGTGCCCCCGATCCCGAGGATCGGCCCGACGCCGGCGAGTTCGGTGTGGCGCTGATGGCCGCCGCCGAGGAACTGCCCCGGCCCAAACCGATACCAACGGTCGACACCATGGCAGTGGGTGCGGGGGTGATGGTCGACCGCGACCCCACGATGATGGCGCCCAGCCCCACCGACGACGACGCCGCCATCGACGGGCCCGTCCCCGACGACGCCGAACCCGCCGCCGCCCTCACCCCCGAGGGCCCGCGGGCCGTGGTGGGGGGCGCCGACGACGGTCCGCCACCCCGGCGTGCCCTCTGGGCCCTGGTGTTCGCCGCCCTGCTGGCCGCGGTGGGGGTCGGCGGATGGTTCGCCTACCAGGCGACGGTCACCCAGAGCCACGACGTGCCCGAGATGGCCGGCATGACCGAAGACCAGGCACTGGGCTTGGTGGCCGACAACAACTGGGTGCTCGACCCGAAGCTGGACCGATCCGACGATGTGGCCGAGGGCGAAGTGGTCCGCACCGAGCCGGTGGCCGGCACGTCGCTGGCCGAAGGGGAGATCATCGAGATCTGGTTCTCGCGGGGGCCCACAACGGTGTCGCTCACCGCACTCGACGACATCTCCGGCATCACCCCCGAAGAGCTCGAACGCCGCCTGGTGGCCGTCGAGCTGGTGCTTGGCGAGGGGGTGCCGACCCCGCACGAGACCATCGAGGAAGGGCTGGTCATCGGGTTCGATGAAGGCAAGACCGACATTCCGAAGGGCGAAGCGGTTCGGTACCTGGTGTCCGCGGGTCCCGAACCGCGCTTGTTGCCCGACAGCGTGAGTGGCCTCACCTGCGACGACGCCACGGCCCTGCTGCAGGATCTCCGCCTGGAAGTGCGGTGCCGCACCGAGTTCAGCGACACGGTGGTCGAGGGTGAGGTCACCCGGCTCGACCCCGCGGGCGGCACCGAGGTGGCAGTGGGCATCACGGTCACGGTGTGGGTCTCGGAGGGTCGTGAGCCCATCGAGGTGCCAACGGTCATCGGTGACTCGGTCGACGAAGCCGAGTCGGCCATCGAAGAAGTGGGTCTGTCGGTGTGTGACGGCGTCGACGGGCCACCCAATGGTGTGGTCATCGGCCAGGATCCCATCGGGGGCGAGCTGGCCCAGCCCGGCGAGTGTGTCGAGCTCAGTTCCCGCGGCGACGACTGAACGGCGGGCGTTCGATCAGTCGGAGGGCGGCTCGGTGATCTCGTCGAGTCGTCGGGCCACCTCGCGGGCCACCCCGACGGCACTGTCCTGGTCGGGTGGCGGCTGGATGGCCAACAGTTTCGACACGTCGCCGGTGACCTTGATCTTTCCTTCGAGGAACGCACTCATGGCGGCCTGGGGGTTGCGTTCGACGAAGATGGCCAGCGCCACGGCGTACGGCACTTCGATGGTGAGCTCGGGGTCGTCGAGATGGCCGTCTTCGATGATGGTGGCGCCCCCCGACGTGTCGATGTGACCGTGCACGGCCTCGTCGGCGAAGGGCGGATCGTTCACCACCACGTTGGCCCGCATCGACATGGGCGGACCGTCGAGTTGGTCGGCGTAGTCGTCCCGAATGTGGCGGGCGGCATCGATCCATTCGGGGCTGAGGAAAGGGTGACGAGCCACGGGGCGAGGCTACTCGTCAAAAGAGCGTCGCCCCGACCCTGGCCCTCCGTATCCTGTCGGCCATGCCCGAATCCGATGGTGGTGCTGACCGACTCACCCGCGACGACGTGGCCCACGTGGCCAAACTGGCGCTGCTCGAATTGTCCGACGACGAGCTCGACCAGTTCACCGGACAGTTGGCCGCGGTGCTCGATCATGCCCGCGACGTCGAAGCGCTCGATGTCGACGACGTGGCACCCACCCAGCACCCGTACGGTCTCGAGAACGTGACCCGCCCCGATGTGGTGACCCCCTCGATCGACCGGTCCGAAGTGTTGGCCCAGGCCCCGGCAGTCGAAGACCACCGGTTTCGGGTGCCGCCGGCGCTGGGTGAACAACCGTGACCGCGCTCGACATCGCGGCCGATGTGCGGTCGGGTGAACGGTCGGCCGTCGAGGTGCTCGACGAACACCTGGCCCGCATCAACGCTCGCGAACCCGAGGTCCACGCCTTCAACCTGGTCACCGACGAGGTGGCTCGGGCTCAAGCGGCCGCGGTCGACGCATCCGTTGGCGAGGGCATCGACCCCGGCCCGCTGGCCGGCGTACCCATCGTGCTCAAGGACAACATGTGCACGCGGGGTATCCCCACCACCGCGGGGTCCAAGATCCTCGACGACTGGCGCCCCCCGTACGACGCCACGGTGGTCACGCGCCTGCACGAGGCGGGAGCAGTGTTGGTGGGCAAGACCAACCTCGACGAGTTCGCCATGGGCAGCTCCACCGAGAACTCGGCCTTCGGTCCCACCCGCAACCCCCACGATCTCACTCGGGTGCCCGGTGGATCGTCGGGAGGAAGCGCGGCGGCGGTGGCCGCCGAATTCGCGGCCGTCGGACTGGGGTCCGACACCGGTGGTTCGATCCGTCAACCGGCATCGTTGTGTGGGGTGGTGGGCCTCAAACCCTCCTACGGCGGGGTCTCCCGCTATGGCCTGATGGCCTTCGCCAGCTCGCTCGACCAGATCGGTCCCTTCACTCGCACCGTCGCCGACGCGGCCACGGTGCTGGAAGTGATCGGTGGTCACGATCCACTCGACTCCACGTCGATTCCCGAGCCGGTCGTCGGTGTCACCGCCGAGCTGGATCGTGGGGTCGAGGGGTTGCGCATCGGCATCATCGGCGAGTTGTCCGGTGACCGATCCACCGGCTCGGTGGAAGGTATCGCCGCCGACGTGGTGACCCGGCTCGGAGCCGCGGCGTCCGCGCTCGAGTCGGCCGGGGCCACGGTGGGCACGGCGTCGGTTCCGGCTGCGGTGTACGGGGTGTCGGCGTATTACCTCATCGCCCCAGCGGAGGCCTCCAGCAACCTGGCTCGCTACGACGGTGTGCGCTACGGCCTGCGGGTCGATGGCCACAACACCCATCAGATGAACGCCAACACGCGTACGGCCGGATTCGGCGCCGAGGTGAAGCGACGCATCATGTTGGGTACCTACGCCCTGTCGGCCGGGTACTACGACGCCTACTACGGCAAGGCCCAGAAGGTGCGCACCCTCATCATCGACGACTTCACCCGGGCCTACGACGACTTCGACCTGCTGTTGGCGCCGACGTCTCCCACCACTGCCTTCGAGCTGGGGGCCAAGACCGCCGATCCGCTCATGATGTACCTCAACGACGTGTGCACCATCCCGTCCAACCTGGCCGGCCATCCGGCCATCTCGGTGCCGTTCGGTGTGGGCGACGACGGGCTGCCGGTGGGTGTGCAGGTGTTGGCCCCGATGCAACAGGAACCCTTGATGTTCCGGGCCGCGGCGGTGTTGGAGGCGGCGGCCGCAGGGGATCGATCATGACTCGGCCACACGAACCGTCGTTGCCCGACGAGTGGGAGCTGGTGTGCGGGCTCGAGGTGCACTGCGAGCTGGCCACCGAGACCAAGCTGTTCTGTGGATGCCGCAACCAATTCGGCTCCGAGCCCAACACCAACGTGTGCCCCACCTGCCTCGGTCTGCCCGGCTCGTTGCCGGTGGTCAACGAAGCGGCGGTGGCCGATGCCATGGCGTTGGGCCGGGCGTTGGAGTGCGACGTCAACGCCAGCGTCTTCGCCCGCAAGAACTACTTCTATCCCGACATGCCCAAGGACTATCAGGTCAGCCAGTACGACCGACCCACCAACACCGACGGGCGGCTGGCCCTGCCCGACGGGGCGGTCATCGGCGTCGAGCGGGCCCACATCGAAGAAGACACCGGCAAGAGCAGCCATGTCGGGGGCGATGGGCGCATCACCACGGCTGAGTACTCGCTGGTCGACTACAACCGGGCCGGGGTGCCACTCATCGAGATCGTCAGCCGGCCCGACATTTGCACCGCCGACCAGGCCAAGGCCTACGTGGCCGAGCTGCAGGCCATCGTGGTGGCGCTGGGCATCAGCGACGCCAAGATGGAGGAGGGTTCGATGCGGGTCGACGCCAACATCTCGGTGCGACCCGCCGGCCACGACGAGCTGCGCACCCGATGCGAGATCAAGAACATCAACTCGCTGAGCTCGTTGGGGAAGGCCATCGCCTACGAGGCCCGGCGTCACATCGACCTGTACGAGACGGGCGAGTCACCCCGCCAGGAGACCCGGCACTGGGACGAAGCGGGCGGGCGCACCCAGCCGGGCCGTTCCAAGGAGGATGCCGACGACTACCGGTACTTCCCCGAACCCGACCTCGTGCCCCTCGATCCCTCACCCGACGAGATCGTCGCCATCGACGCGGCCCAGCCGCTCCTGCCGGCGGCCCGACGGGAGGCACTGGCAATCGCGTCGGGCGGTGACCCCGATGCGGTGGCACTGGTCGTGGCCCGCAACGACGACCAGTTCGCCCTGGCCGCCATCGAAGCCGGAGCCGACGGCAACCGGGCCCTGATCCACCTCACCAACAACGTGGCCGATGGTGTCGGATCGCTCACCCCCGAGGCGTTTGCCGCCTTGGTCGTCATGGAGGTCGACGGTCAACTGTCGTCGACCCAGACCAAGGACGTGTTGGCCGAGATGGTGGCCGGCGGCGGCGACCCGGCCACGATCGCCGCCGATCGAGGGTTCGAAGCGCTCGACACCGACGAACTCGAATCCACCATCGACGAGCTCATCGCCGCCAGCCCCGACGAGTGGGCCCGCTTCTGCGGCGACGACGAGAAGGCCGCCAAGAAGATGGCCGGCTTCTTCACCGGTCAGGTGATGAAGGCCACCCAGGGGCAGGCCGACGGCAAGGTGGTCGCTCAGATCCTCGATCGTCGGCGCAACGAAGGCTGAGCGCCGCCGAGTTCTGCCAGACTGACGCCATGACCGGCTTCAATCGATCACGCCGAAATCAACACGGCGGCCTGCCGATCAAGCTCGGCCCTTGCAGCAACGGGGAGTTCGTGGCTCCGCCACCCAGTGCCGTGGTGCGCGAGACCATCCGGCGAACCAATCTCGCCGCCGATGAACACGCGGCCCGGCTGGGTGTGTCCCGACGGCGGTTCCTCGGTTCGGCCTGCGGTTCGGCGCTCACCCTGCTCACGCTCAGTGCCTGCAGCAGCGAGTCGAGCCAGGCCACCCAAGGGACCGAACCAGGCGGCACGTTCTCGTTGCCTCCGTCCTCCACCACCGAACCCGAGGTGGCCACCACCGTCTTGGCCGACGACGCCCAGTTCGTGATGGATGTGCAGGGGCATCTGCTCGACTATGCGGTCACCCCCGACGAGCAATGGGACGGCGGGCCCTACACCGGGCAGTTCTTTCCGCAGGCCAACTGTGGCGAGGACGACCCGCGCGTGTGCTTCAGCATCGAGTCCTTTCTCGACCTCTACTTCCTGCAGAGCGACACCTCGTTGGTGGTGTTGTCGGCCATTCCGGTGTTCGAGAACCCCAACCCGCTCTCTCCGGAGGTGATGGCCCAGACCCGCACGATCGTCGAGGCCCTCTGCGACCACGACCGGATCCTGGCCCATGGGATGGCCACCCCGAACGTGGGCGATGCCGACGAGGCGTTGGCCGGAATGGCCCAGCTGCGCGCCGACTTCGACATCTCGGCCTGGAAGATGTACCCCCACATTCCGGCCAGCACGCCGTTTCGCTTCGACGACGCTGATCCGTCGTTGCCCCAGATCGGGGGTCGGTTCCTCGACCAGGTCCGCGAGGTCGGCCCGCCCATCGTGTGTGTTCACAAGGGGTTCTCGTCGGTCGGGGGCGGGTACCCGGCCGATCCCGTCGACATCGGCCCGGCTGCCGTCGACAACCCCGACATCTCCTTCGTCGTGTATCACTCCGGGTTCGAGTCGGGGGTGGTCGAAGGACCGTACGACCCGGCCAACCCCAACGGTGGTGTCGACCGGCTCATCGCTTCGGCCGAAGGAGCCGGCGTCGGGCCCGGCGCCAACGTGTACGCCGAGCTGGGCTCCACGTGGCGGTCGGTGATGAGCGATCCCGATCAGGCCGCCCACACCATGGGCAAGTTGTTGAACGCCTTCGGTGAGGACCGGGTGGTGTGGGGGACCGACTCGATCTGGTACGGCAGCCCCCAGGATCAGATCGAGGCCTTCCGGGCCTTCGAGATCACCGAGCAGTTCCAGGAGCAGTACGGCTATCCGGCCCTCACTCCCGAGGTGAAGGACAAGATCCTCGGGCTGAACTCGGCTGCGCTGTACGGGGTCGATCCCACCCATGTCGAGTGCGAGTTCACCGGCGAAGAGCTGCGGTCGATCCGCGAGGCCACCGACCTCGAACCGGTCACGTTGGGTCCGACCACCGCGGCCGAGCTCGACGCCGTGCTGGCGGCTCACGCCTGAGACGCCTCCTACACTGACCATCCATGTCCCGCGTGCCGCCCGCCATCGCCGACGCTGCGCCGGCGGTCGTCCACCTTCCCGGCAAACCCCGCTTCCGCGGCACATCACACCTGCTGGCCTTCGTGTCGGCGCTCACGCTGGCGCCCCTGATCATCGTTTCGGCCCCGGGAGTGTGGCCCCGTTTGGTGATCGCGGTGTACGCCGTGGCCATCGTGGGGTTGTTCGGTATCAGCGCCTTGTACCACGGCCACGATTGGGGCGATCTCGGGTATGCGGTCATGCGCCGGCTCGATCACTCGATGATCTTCGTGGCGATCGCCGGCACCTACACGCCGATCGCCTTGTTCGCGTTGCCCTCGTCGTCGGCCCGCCTGGTGTTGTTGGTGGTCTGGATCGGTGCGGCGCTGGGCATCGTCGGCCGGGTGGCCTGGACCGATGCTCCTTATCCCGTCATCGCCGCGCCGTACGTGGCCGTGGGCTGGGCGTGCCTGCTGGTGGTGGGCGACGTGTGGCGTCACCTCGGTGTGGCCGGTTTCATTCTCTTGCTGGTGGGCGGTGTGCTCTACACGGCCGGTGCGGGTATCTACGCCCTTCGCCGACCCGACCCGTGGCCGCTCACCTTCGGCTACCACGAGGTGTTCCACCTCTTCGTCATCGCCGGTGCCGCGGTGCACTACGTGGCCGTTGTGTTCATCGCCTTACCCAAAGCCTGACTACTTAACAGCGTTAAGTCGTCGTGGTATGGTCCGCTCCGTACGCCACCAGCAGGGGGAATCTCCATGACCAGCACCGACGTCGAACTCGATCCGCGAGGGCAGGGTCCCGATGCCCCGTGGCACGTCATCGAGAGCCGGGCTCCCGTCTTCGACGAAGTGACGGTGCTCAGCGAGGATCTCGAGGTCAAGGGCTCCATCCCGCCCGAGCTGAACGGTCGCTACATCCGCAACACCGCCAACCCGCAGACCGGCTGGACCGAACACTGGTTCATCGGCGACGGCATGTTGCACGGCATCGAGCTCCAGAACGGCAAGGCCACCTGGTACCGCAACCGGTACGTGCGCACGCCCCAGTACGACCATCCCGGTGCCGATCGCCTCGAGCTCGCCCTCGACATGGAGACCTTCACCTTCGACCACTCGGTGTCGGCGGCCAACACCCACATCATCGGCCACGGCGGACGCATCCTCGCCCTCGAGGAAGGGTCGTTCCCCTACGAGGTCACCCCGGAGCTCGACACCGTGGGGCCCTACACCTTCGGCGACAAGTTGACCGGACCGTTCACCGCCCACCCCAAGTTCTGTCCCGACACCGGTGAGATGTTGGCCTTCGGGTACGCCCAGGTGGAGCCGTACCTCACCTACTACCGGGTCACCGCCGATGGCCAGCTGGCGCAGTCCACGCCCATCTCGGTCACCGGGCCCACCATGATGCACGACATGGCGGCCAGCCGTGATCACACCATCTTCATGGACCTGCCGGCCATCTTCGACATGGAACTGGCCATGAACGGTGGGATGCCCATTCGTTGGAGCGACGACTACCCGCCCCGGTTCGGTGTCTTGCCCCGTGCCGGCACCGATGCCGATGTGCAGTGGTTCGATGTCAACCCCTCGTACTGCTTCCACACCCTCAACGCCTTCGACGACGGCGACGAGACGGTGGTGTACGGCTTCCGTATCCCGGAGATCTGGCGGGAATCATCGGCCATGGAGATGGGTGGCGAACCCGATCCGGCCAGCCAGCCCCGACTGTACGAGTGGCGGCTGAACCGGGCCACCGGCAAGGTGTCCGAGCGGTATCTCGACGACGATTCCGGCGAGTTCCCACGTATTCCCGACGCCGTGCAGGGTCACGACTTCCGGTACGGCTACTCGCTCGGGGTCACCGGGGTCGAAGGCAGCTCGGGTATGGGCGGCGCGGTGTACAAGTACGACCTCACCAACGGGGCCAGTAAAGAAGTCCACGAGTTCCCCGCCGGCCACGAGAACGGCGAGACCATCTTCGTGGCGGCCGAAGGGGCCACCAACGAAGACGACGGCTACCTGATGACCTACGTCTGGAAGGCCGACACCGACACCAGCTATCTGGCCATCCTCGACGCGTCGAACATCGGGGCCGATCCCATCGCCGAGGTGCACATTCCTCGTCGGGTGGTGGCCGGCTTCCACTCCAGCTGGATCCCCGACGCCAGCTGATCACATCCCATGTTGACTCGTGAGGCCATCGTGGCCGCGGCGCGCCGCCAAGTCGAAGCCGGTGGTTTCGAGGTCGTGTCGCTGCGGGCGGTGGCTCGCGAGCTCAACGTGACGGCCCCGGCGCTCTATGACCACGTCGACTCCAAGGCCGACCTGTTGGCCCTGGTGGCCGGCGAGGGATACGAGGAGCTGGTCCGCGGGTTTGATGCGGTGGCCAGCGGGTCGGTCGCCGGCCGGCTCCGCAGCCGGGCCTTGGCCTACGTCGACTTCGCCGTCGATCATCCCGAGCTGTTCAGGCTGATGTTCCAGTACCGGCCCGCCGAGGTCGCCATCGAGATCGACAACGAACTACCGGCAGCCACCAAGGCGTTCGAAGCCAACCTGGCCGATGTGGCCCAGGCCCTCGACGAGGGTGTGTTGGCCGGTGAGGGTGTGGTCGAGGTGTCGATGGTGTTGTGGGCATCGGTGCACGGGGTGGCAACCGTGGCCCAGATGGTGCCCACCGGCGATCACCGGCACCTGGCCGAAACGGTCATCGACGCCATGCTCGCCGGCCTCGCCCCCAGCTCCCCGAAATTGCGGTGATCACGCGCGCTCAGCGCGCGCTATCGCAGCAATTTCGTGAGGTCAGGGTGTGATGGTGAGACAGCCGGCACACTCGCCGATGCTGCTGCCCAGCAACCCCGGCGCTTCGACGCTCACGTTCCGGGCCGTGAGCGGTGCGTTGAGTCCGGCGGTCAGCTCCACCTGCAACTCGGTGCCGGAGACCCAGGTGGTGGTCCCGACGGTGACCTTGTTGGAGTTGATCTGTACAACGGCGTCGCTGGGGAAGAACCGGCCCGTGATGGTGTAGGTCGCGGTCTGGCCCAGGGCGATGGTGGGCGGGCTGACCGTGTCGGGTTCGGGCACCAGCGCGGTGCGGGCATGGATCTGGTCGGGGAAGCCACCCCCGGAGAAGGCCACGTACGCGCCGTCGCGGGACAGGTGCGGGGTGCCCGTGTTGAAGACTGGCGTGAGGTTCGTGTCGGTGCCCACGAACTGCACCTCGTCGAGCAGTCGATCCCACACGTAGGCGCCGCCAGAAGCCGGGTCGCCCGAATTGAGGGCCAGGTAGGTGTTGAAGCCCACGAATCGGCCGTCGTCGCTGAGCGTAGGTCGTTGCCCGTTGCCGCTGCCCGGAGCGTGAACCGGCCCCAGGTTCTCGATCAGCCCGGTTCCCAGATCGGCAACGACGGGAACGGTGGCTCCGGGCACACCCGCAGCGATGTTGGTGGCGTTGGTGACGAAGACGACGAAACCGCCGTTACCGGAGATGATCGGGGAAAGGTTGGCTCCGTCCGCCTCCACCCCGCCGGGGCCTTCGGATATCCGGCTGACCGTCCCCCCGGTCCAGAGGAAGATGTCGCGCTGGCCGTTGCTGTCGTTGCCGGCTCCGATCAGGTCGGTCGCCTCGCTGTCGTAGACCACGTGGGAGCCGTCGTGGTCGATCGTCGGCTCGTTGCCGGCGCCGTCGCCTCCGATGCCGAGGGGTCCCGGGCTCAACAGATCGAGGCTCCCTCCGGAGATGCTTCGGCGGAAGATGTTGGACCGGCCGTTCAGCACCGCGTTGCCCAGGACGGGCTCGAGGAGCAGGGTGTCTCTGGAGGTGAACACCACATATTGGCCATTGCCGCTGATCTCGGGCATGTAGCCCGGCCAGGCCGGGTCGGTGCCGTCCCACCGGAGGTCCTGGCGGGTGGCGGTGCCGCTGTTGCGGTCATGTACGTACACGCCGCCGCTCTGGGAAACATAGGCGATGTAACGGCCGTCGGCCGAGATCGAGGCGTTGGTACCGCCCTCAGCCCCGGTGATGCGCTCGGTGCTCTGGTTGACCAGGTCGCGGACGAAGACGTCAGTCGCACCGTTGGCGTCGCCGCCGACCAAGTCGTCGGCGTCGGAGGAGAACACGACGAACTGCCCGTCAACGTTGAGGGTGGCGTTGGCGTAGCTGAAGTCGCTGAGACCATTGCCTGGATCGCCCGTGTTGTCGACGCTGACCACGTCGTACCAGGCGCAGCCGGCCCCCAGCACGGCCAGCACTGCCGTGACCGCCACCACTCTCATCGTTCGCATGCCCCGCCCCCTGTTCGGCAGGCGTCCAGATTGGTCGAAAGTCTGTGTAGGTGGCAACAACACTCCTGCAGCTCCCCGAAATTGCGGTGATCCCGCGCGCTCAGCGCGCGCCATCGCAGCAATTTCGGCCAGGGGGGTCACAATTCGGCGCCGGTGACCAACCAGGTGTCGGAGCGGTAGCGCACCCACAACGTCACCAGCCTGGCCGCCATGAACAATCCGAGGCCCGCCCACAGCCATCCCACCCCGAGGTCGAACACCACCACGGCCACGGCCAGGGGAATGAACAACAGCGCCGAGATCCACATGGCCCGGGCCAGGAATCGCAGGTCGCCGGCGCCGATGAGGATGCCGTCGAGGGCGAACACCACACCGTTGATCGGCTGGCTGAACGCCAGATACAGCAACAAGAAGGCGGTGACCGACTGCACGGCCTCGTCGGGCGTGAACACCTGGGGTAACACCGGCCGAAGAGCCAGCACCACCGCTCCGCCGACGATGCCGGCGGCCAGGCCCCACTGCACCATACGATCGCTGATGGCCCTCGCCTCGTGCCGGTCGCCTGCCCCCAGGGCACGAGCCACGATGGCCTGGCCGGCGATGGCGATGGCATCGAGCCCCAGCGCCAGGAAACTCCACAGTTCGAAGGTGATCTGGTGCGCCGCCAGGGCCACACTCCCCAGCCGGGCGGCCGCCGCGGTGGCCACGGTGAACGAACCTCGCAGGGCCAGGGTGCGGAGGAACAAGTCGACGCCGGCGGTGGCCAGGCCCGCCACCGCGGCCCGATCAGGGGTGAGACGAACGTCGTACTGCCGCACCTCTCGGGCGATCCAGAACAGGTACAACGACGCCGCCACCACCTGGGCCACCACGGTGGCGAAGGCCGACGCTCCGATACCCCGGTCGAACCCGTAGATGAGGACCAACTCGAGCACCAGGTTCAACCCGGCGGTGGTGAGGGAGACGATCAGCGGTCGGGTGGTGTCCTGGAGGCCGCGCAGGTAGCCGACACCTGCGAGGCTCACCAACAAGAACGGGAACCCGAACAGACTGATGCGCAGATAGGTGAGGGCCTCGGACCGAATCGGCCCGCTTCGCCCCAGTTCGCCACCGAAGAGCGAGATGAGCGGGCCGGCCAGGGCCTGGCCCAGCAGCAACACGACCACGCCGATCGCCGCGGCCAGCCACACACTCTGTACCGCCTGCCCGGCGGCCCGCCTGTGCTCGCCGGCCCCCAGCAGACGGCCGACGGCCGCGGTGGTGCCGTAGGCCAAGAAGATGAAGACGGCGTGGCCGATCAGCAGCGGTTGCGCGGCTAGGGCCAGGCCGTCGAGCGACTCGGTCCCCAGGCGGGCCACCACCGCCGTGTCGGCCAGGATGTACAGCGGCTCGGCGATCAGGGCGCCGAAGGCGGGTAGGGCCAGGCGGGCGATCTCGCGGTCGTAGCGACTGTGCAGCCACCCCGGTCGGGTCATGGCGGTCGATCAGTCGATGTCGTGGTGGTTGAGTCGCCAGGTGGTGTAACCGAGGCTGACCACCACCACGATGGCCAGCGCGGCCAGCGCCCACGCCAGGCTCACCGGCGCCCCTTCGATGTCGATGTCGGTCAGATCGGCCAACACCGATCGGGAATAGGCCCGGATGGTGGCCTTCTCGACCGACCCCCCGATGGAGGCGACGAACCCCTCCCAGATCAGGATGTAGACCAAGCCCCACAACAACGAGCGCTTGAACCGCAACCCCAAGGCGACGAACAGGGCACAGTAGGCCAAGGCGGCCAGTGCGGACGCGACGGCGGCGCCGATGAGGCCCTCGGTCGCTCGCGTCCCGGCGTACCCGGTGAGGGCAGAGGGAATGGTCACGAGCGGTACCACCACCGTGATGGCGGCCAGCCAGGCGGCCATGGCCAATGTGAGTCGCGACACCGGGGTGAGCCAGATGTACACCAACGTGCGGTCCTCGTTGGGATCTCCCAGCGCAGCCGAGGCCAGCACCAACGACGCAACCGGCACCAGCAGGGTGAGGTTGAAGCCGTTGACGAATTCGACGCCGTCGGTGATGTCGTTGGTGCGGTCGTCGTACTGGAGCAGGCCGACCAGTACCCCGACGAGGCCCAGCACACCGAACAACAACAGCTTGCCCGGGCTGACGATCTCCTTCAGGAACAGTCGGTACAGCGGCCCCATACCGTGGGATCGGCCGGCGGCGGCTGGAGCGGCGGTGGTCATCGGGGACCCCCGACCAGATACCGGAAGACACTCTCGAGGTCGTCGTCGAGGGGCCGGACCTCACGCAGGCGGGCACCGGTGTTGCGGGCGGCCACCGCAACCGACCGTCGGAAGCCGGCGACGTCGTTGGTGTCGACCACCAGCCCATCACCGCCGACGGCCACCCCCACGATCACCGTGTCCTCCAGCAGCGCCGCCCCCAGGCGGGCCGGCTGGTCGGTGCCGATCTGTATCCGGTGGGGGCGATCGTCCATGAGGTCGCGGATGGCTCGAAAGTCTCCTTCGGCCACCAATCGGCCCTGGGCGATCACGAGAACCCGTGACCCGAACCGCTCGACCTCTTCGAGGACGTGGCTCGAGACCAGGATGCAGCGGCCCTGATCGCCCAGGCGGTGGAACATCTCCACCATGGCCAACCGCTGGCGAGGATCGAGACCGGTGAGGGGCTCGTCGAGCACGATGATGCGGGGGTTGTGCACCATGGCGTGGGCCACCTTGGCTCGCTGGCGCATGCCCTTGGAGTAGGTGGTGATCGAACGGGGGTCGTCGGGATCGAGCTCGACGGTGTGCAACGCCCGTCGACTGGCCTCCTCGGAGTCGGACACACCGTGGAGGTCGGCGGCCAGCCGCACGAACTCGAGGCCGGTGAGCGACTCGAAGACCGATTCCTGCTGGGGTACGAGGCCGATCTCCCGGGACAGCTGTCGATCGGTACGGGGGTCGCGGCCCAGGAGGCGCACGGTGCCCTGCGACGGCGGGGTCATGCCACACAGCACCCGCATGATGGTGGACTTGCCGGCACCGTTGGGGCCGAGAAGGGCGGTCACGCCAGGACCCACCCGAAACGACACCTCCGACACCGCGACGAGGTCGCGGAACCACTTCGACACGTTGACCACGTCGATCATCGGGGTCGGCGGAGGAGGGGGCAGGGTGGTACTCATCGCCTCACCCTGATGTTGCGGTAACGCCAGAACAGAACAGCCGTGAACAAGGCGGACCACGCGAACCAGGCCACCACGGCCAGTGTGGTGGACACCTCGTCGGAGCGGTCTCCGGACGTTTCCCCGAAGATCCGTATGACCACACCGAAGGGCAAGGTGGCGATGTCGAGCAGGGCCAGGTTGGCGGTGACGTCGGTGTTCTCGATGACCGAGTTGACCAGCACACTCGACACCACCAGCACGATGGCGATGGCCGCGGAGGCGAACGCCCTCCGATCGGTGAACGACGAGATCATCAGCGCCAGCGAGGTGTACATGATGGTGACGACGGCGCCGCTCGCCAGGATGCGGGCGAACAGGACCACGTGGTCTCCGACCCCACCCGGGCCCACCCCCACGATCGAGTAGGCCACGAACATCAACAGCAGCGGCCCCACGGCGACGATCGACAAGACGATCAGCACCGACGACATCTTGGCCACGACATACCGGGACCGATCGAGCGGTGACGCCAGGTAGAGGCCCAACATGCCAGTGCGGCGGTCGGTGCACAACACCTCCGGGGCAACGAACGCGGCGAACAAGAAGATGGCGAATCCGGTGAAGCCGTAGTACTCGAAGTAGTCGGGCAACAGTTCATCGGTGATCACGGTGTCGCCCAGGAAGGCCGCCATCCCGACGAACACGATGGCCGGCAGGAAGGCGATGATGATCACCAGGACGGGTAGGATCTTCTGCCAGATGGTGCGGCGGATACCCAGGCTGCGTTCGATGCCATGCCGGGTGGTGCTCCACACCGCATGACCCATGCCACCCCGGTCGCCCTCGTAGGCCCGGTAGCCGGTGTCGTAGATCTGGGCGTTGTCGCTCATGGCGAGCTCGGTCCGGAGTCGGCGCCGCTCTTGTCGAGGAACACTTCCTCCAACGAGATGCGGTTGGCCTGGAGCCGCCGCAACGGCAGTTGCAGCTCGGCCACGGCATCGCGCACTGCGTCGAGCATGGTGTCGTCGTCGGTGTCGTCGCGGGCGGTGACCCGCAGTCGGCTGCCGTCGACGACGGTGTCGAAGCGGCCCAGGCGTTCGGCGAGGGAGTCGGCCCCCTCGTCGACCACCACCTCGATGCCGGCCCCGCCGGCCTGGAGGTCGTCGAGGCGACCCGATGCCATCACCCGTCCCTCGCCGAGAATGACCGCCGAGTCGCACGTGCGCTCGACTTCCTCGAGCAGGTGTGACGACAACAGCACCGAGATGCCGTACTCGTTGCTGACCCGTCGGATCAGTTCGAGCATGGCGTCGCGTTGTACCGGGTCGAGCCCATCGGTGGGCTCGTCGGCCAGCACCAAGAGGGGGTCGTGGGCGATGGCCTGGGCCAGCTTCACTCGCTGGCGCTGGCCGGTGGACATGGTGCCGATCGGCCGGTAGCGCTCCTCGCCGAGGCCCACCTGCCACAGGGCGTCGCTGGCCCGGTTGGTGGCGGCCCGCCGCGGCAGCCCGTGGATCTCGGCCACGTGGCGGACCAGGTCGTGGGCGCCGACGTCGGCCGGCAGGGTGTGGTGCTCGGGTGAATAGCCGATGCGAGCCCGCACCTCGGGCCCCGCGTCGGCGGGGGACAAGCCCAACACGTCGAGAGTGCCGGCGTCGGGCGGGTGCAGGCCGAGGATCATGCCCATGAGCGTGGTCTTGCCGGCGCCGTTGCTGCCCAGCAGGCCGGTGACCCCTTCCTCGACGGTGAAGTCGAGACCCGACAGCACGGGCGTGAGGCCCCACGCCTTGGTGACACCCTGCCCGCTGATGATGCTCATCCACGCCTCATACGAGGCTCATTCTTCCTCATCGGGGGCCGCGGTGAGGGCCACGGGCCGCAACTCCACACAATCCTCACTCGGGTTGTCGGCGGGACACGATGTGGTCACGATCTCGAAGACCTGGAGATCGTTGAAGCCGGGCTGGATCGTGGCGGGGAGAACCGTCGCCCAGATGCGGTGGGTGTCGTCCTTTTGTTTGGACTGACCCCACATGGCGATGGTGCCGTTGAGGGCGATGGCGAACGGAGTGGGTTCCTGGGGCGCGACGAAACCGCTCACGTAGGCCGGTAGCCGATCCTCGTCGGGGTCGTAGGCCGCCAGCTCGTCGGCCTTCTCGACGGCGATGGTGAACCCGGATCCTTCGCCGATGGTGAACTCGTCGACCGGCTGTCCCACCAGGCCGCCGTACGTGCCCCACCGGTAGAGCCGAAGGGCCGGATCCTCGCCGGCATCTACAACGGGGTCGGCGGCCAGTAGGGCCTCGTATCCGGCCACCCCGTCGATGGTGGCGAACAGCTCGCCTTCGTCGGGTTCACGGGTGTTGAGGCCCCAGTCGGCGAAGGGTCGATCGGTCTCGGTGCGCTCGATGCTCACGGGAATGCCGTCGAAGTCCCATGGTGCGTCGGCTCCCACGCCATCGACCATCGTGGGAACCACGTCGAGCGTCGATGTGGGGCGTTCGTCGACGGCGGCCGCGGTTTGACCGGGTTCCTTCACGAACATCGGGATCCACGCCACTGCGGGGTCGTTGGCCACGCCGAGGCCGCGAATGGGGTCGTCGATGCCGAACGACACCCCATGGTCGGCGGTGACGATGACCAGCGCGTCGTCCCACCGGTCGCGGGCCTGCAGGGTGGACATGATGTTGGCCAGCTGCCGGTCGGTGTACTGCAGCTGCATCAGGTGTCGTTGCTGGCCGGCGAGCGGTGCGGTGTCGTCGGCCCAGGAGTACTCACTGCC
This sequence comes from Acidimicrobiales bacterium, assembly GCA_051011595.1. Classification (GTDB taxonomy): domain Bacteria; phylum Actinomycetota; class Acidimicrobiia; order Acidimicrobiales; family SHLQ01; genus JAOUEE01. The sequence goes on along the minus strand of JBPCTQ010000221.1, from coordinate 12,482 downwards.
CAGGCCTTCGGCCACGATCGGGGCGTCGAAGCGGCGCCCGTCGGGGGTTCGCCACCAGGGTTGATGCGGCCACAGCGCATGCAGCATGGCCAGCTGGGGTGTGTCGGGGTCGTCGACCTCGATCCCGTCGAGCCAGGCGTTGATCTTGTCGTCGGCGGTGGGGTCACTCTGGCGAGGTTTGAAATCGATGACCTCCTCCTCGGGCCGATCGGGCGACGCAAACCGCCACCAGACATCGACGGCGTCATCGAGCAGTGAGCCGACGGTGCCACCCAGCCGCTCTGCGTCGACGCAGACGGTGACCGGGCACAGCTGGGTGACCGACTCGTGGGCATGGATGTCGTGGGTTCCCGCGAACAGGGTGAACACGTTCTGAGGATGGTCGTCGAGCAGCGGCTCGGCCTCGGGATCGGTGGGTAAGAACCCGCTGAGCAGCGCCGGCACCGCTGTCGGGGTGGTGGGGGAGACGGAGGTGGCGTTGCGGTACCAGGTCGACTGGTCGGCCAACTCCGCGAAGGCCGGCCAGAGCTCGGCATCGACGTTGTTGTTGTCGTCGAGCAGCGACTTGGTGGGCAGCTCGTCGAACACCAGCAGCACGATGTCGGTGGGTGTCTCCATGTCGAGCTGTGCGGCCTCGGCGGTGCCGTCGGCCGTGACGATTCCCGACGCCGGCGAGAAGAACAAGAAGTTGATCCCGAACAACACCGGGGCGATGGCGAGGAGCCGCAGCGCCGTTCCCATATCGGCGAACCGGGCCCGGAGGACCACGCCGGCGGCTGCGGCCACCGCGCCGATGACGATGAGTGGCACTCCCGTGATGTCGGTGAATTCCTTCACCAGCTCCAGAACGAACAAGCCGAGCAGCAGCCCGACCAGACAGTGGTGCACCACCGTGCCCCAGTGCTCGTCGATGAGGTCGACGACGGTGCCGGCCACCCACAGCACCAACGGTGGCACGGCCACCACCAGCACCGTGAAGATGACGAGGTCGGCGGCCGAGGTCCGGCGAAACACCAGATCGGTGGCGTTGTCGCCGAACGTCGACAAGATGGGCTGAGCCACGGTGAGCCCGCACAAGGCCAGCAGCTCGGCGAAGCGGCCACCTCGTCGTTTCACCGCAGGGTTCATCGGCGCCGATGGTAGGGCCCGGTCGGTCGATTGCGGTGGCAGCGAGACCCGAGGGGACCGTTAGGATCGCAGGCATGGCCGAAGAGAATCGTCCCCGCTCCCACGATGTCACCGACGGACCGAGCCGTGCGCCCGCTCGGGCGATGCTGCGGGCGGTGGGTATGTCCGACGACGACTTCGGGAAGGCCCAGGTCGGGGTGGCGTCGTCGTGGAACGAAGTGACCCCGTGCAACATGCCCCTCAGCCGACTGGCCCAGCGGGCCAAGGCCGGGGTGAGCGATGCCGGCGGATTCCCTATCGAGTTCAACACCATCGCCGTCAGCGACGGCATCTCGATGGGCCACGAAGGTATGCGGGGCTCGCTGGTCAGTCGCGAGCTCATCGCCGATTCGGTTGAGTGTGTGATGCACGCCGAGCGACTCGATGCCTTCGTCAGCTTCGCTGGGTGCGACAAGTCGTTGCCCGGGATGCTGATGGCGGCTGCCCGCCTCAATCTGCCGTCGGTCTTCGTCTACGGCGGCTCGATCATGCCCGGCGAGCACAATGGCCAGGCTCTCGACATCGTGTCGGTGTTCGAGGCCGTCGGCGCCCACGCGGTGGGCGACATCGACGACGCCGAGCTCGATGCCATCGAACGCAAGGCCTGTCCCACCGAGGGGGCCTGCGCCGGCATGTTCACCGCCAACACCATGGCGTCGATCGGCGAGGCGCTCGGCATGTCATTGCCCGGATCGGCGTCAGCCGCCGCCATCGACGAGCGACGCGAGCAATACGCCTTCGCGTCCGGCACTGCAGTCATGGGTCTGCTGCGGGCCAACATCCGGGCCCGCCAGATCCTCACCAAAGCCGCCTTCGAGAACGCCATCGCCGTCACCATGGCCCTGGGCGGCTCCACCAACGCCGTGCTGCACCTGCTCGCCATTGCCCACGAGGCCGGCGTCGAGCTCGAGCTCGACGACTTCAACAAGGTGGCGGCTCGTGTGCCGCACCTGGCCGACAACAAACCGCACGGCAAGTACCACATGGTCGACATCGACCGCATCGGTGGTGTTCCCGTGGTGCTGCGCACGCTGCTCGAGGAGGGTCTGCTGCACGGCGACGAGATCACCGTCACCGGCAAGACCATGGCCGAGAACCTCGAGATGGTCGATCCGCCCGGTCCCGACGGCGACGTCATCCACCGTTTCGACGATCCCATCCACGACATCGGAGGCCTGGCCATTCTCACCGGCTCGCTGGCCCCGCGGGGTTCGGTGGTGAAAGTGGCCGGCATCGACTTCGACCACTTCGAGGGTCCGGCTCGGGTTTTCGACGGCGAGGATGCGGCCATGGACGCCGTGCTCGGTGGCGGGATCAACGCCGGCGATGTGGTCGTGATTCGGTACGAAGGGCCCAAGGGTGGGCCCGGCATGCGCGAGATGTTGGCCATCACCGGTGCCATGAAGGGCGCCGGCCGCGGCGGAGACGCCGCCCTCATCACCGACGGTCGTTTCTCCGGTGGTACCCACGGGTTCTGTATCGGGCATGTGGCGCCCGAAGCCGTCGACGGCGGTCCCATCGCGTTGGTGGCCGAAGGCGACCGCATTCGTATCGACGTGCAGGAACACACCATCGATCTGCTCGTCGACGAGGCCACGCTGGCCGAGCGCCAGGCCGATCTGAAGACCCCCGAACCCCGCTACACCTCGGGATTCCTCGCCAAGTACGCCACCTTGGCCCAGGGAGCCGAAAAAGGGGCCATCACCCTGGCCTGATCCCGCGGGTCCGCCCCGAGACAAAAGCATCAGTTCGCCCCCGGAACGCGCCGATAGAACCGCCATGCGTCTCACCCGTGTGGTTCTTCCCCTTCTCCTCCTGCTGGCCCTGGTGGCCTCGGCCTGTGGCTCGAGCTCGGTCCAGGACGTGTCCGCCGACGATGGTCGCCAGACCAACGACGACTCGACGGCTGCCGAGGATCCCGAGACGTCCGACGACACCGATTCCGAGCCCCAAACCGACCCGGACGAGACCCCGCCTTCGGAGGCCGACGAAGACCCCGAAGCGGACACACCTGACGAGGAAACGCCAGAGCAGGACGAAGACGCCGACGGTGGCCTCGATTCTGACGCGGCCCGCCTGGAGCTGGCGGCGGCCTCCACCCGAGACGAGAGCTACCGCGGTGAGATGTTCATGAGCATGTCGATGGGGGTGGAGGGGTTCTCCTTCGACATGGGATCGGACTCCGATCCGCTCGCCACCATGGCCTTCGACGGCACCGAGTCGTCGATGCAGATGGACCTCGGCGTCTTGTTCGGTGACCTGACCGATGCCCTGGCATCGTCGTTCGGTGCCGAGGCCGACCTGGGCGATCTCGGCTTCGATCCGGCCGACATGCGGATGGACATGGTGGCCAGCGACGACGCCATGTACATCCATGCGCCGTTCTTCGACATGGCCGGGGCCGGCGATGTGGGGGCTCCCGTCGAGGACTGGATGACCCAGGCCGCCGACGGATGGATCTCGATCTCGCTCGATGAGGTGACCTCCGCGGATGCGTTCGGAGACTTCGCCGACTTGGCCGGCCTGTCGTCGACGGCTGCGGCCGACGACTTCATGGCGCTGCTCGATGCCATCGGAGAAGCCGAGCTGATCGGCTCCGATCAGAGCAGGGGAGTGGACGTCGAGCGATACCGCGTGTCGGTATCGATGGACGAGATCATGGCCCTGCAGGGTGGCGACATCGACGAGCTGGTCGGGCCCGGACTCGACGACCTGTTCGCCGACCTGTCCTATGACTTCGACGTGCTGGTGGCCGACGACGGCCGGGTCCATGCCATCGAGATCTTCATGGACGAGGAGCTCTTCGACGGTCTCGGTGCTGGTGGTGACGAGATCCCCAACGATCTCGACTACCGGATGTCGATGCGGCTGGAGCTGTTCGACCACGGCGACGCCGACATCGACGTGGTGGTGCCGTTCGGAGCCGTGGACATGACCGACGCGTTCCTGGCCTCGCTCGAGTCGCTGCCGGGCTGAGCGTTCCGAACCCGATCACCGGCTGGTCTGGTCGTCGACCCACTGGTCATAGCGGGCCGCATCGGTCCAGGCGCCAGTGAGACGATTGAATCGGCGGGCTGCGGCCGACATGGAGTCGAGGGCACCGGCCCGGGCGCTCGTCGACGACACATGGGACACCGCCGCGGGTACGTCGAGCAGGAAGCCAGCGGGCACGCTGATGCCGGCTCGGGGAGCAATGGCCGGTGGCGGCAGCGACGCCAGGGCACGGGTCATCGACGCCGTGTCCGCGTAGTAGCGGGGGTCGTGGATCTGTTCCCACTTGTCGGCGCCCATGATCACCACGTCGTACCCGGCTGCGATGTCGGCGACCAACTGGTGGGTGGTGACGATCACCTCCAGCCACCCGTGTGTTTCGACCTCGGCGCGCAACACCCGCAGCCGGTCTTCGAAACGGGGACGCGATGGTTGTCCCTTGTCGAGGGCCACCTCGGACACGGCCAGCACGACCCGTTCGAGAGTGTGAACTTCGAGCGCTCGACGGGCGATGGCCAGGTGGGCCACGGTGGGTGGATCGAACGAGCCCGGATACACGCCGCGGCGAGGTCCCGTCATCCCGCTATACTGCCTGCATCATGACGCGGACTTCGGTATTGGTAGTGCTCTAGCGCACGGTCGATCCGATTTTCCCATGCGCGTTTCGACCTCCCGAGGGGGGGTCGTTGTAGTTTTGCCCGGGTTTCACCACTGGAGAAGGACATGACGATGAACGGGGGCCAAGCCCTCATCAAGTCACTCGAAAACGAAGGGGTCGATGTCATCTTCGGCCTGCCCGGTGGCGCCATCTTGCCGGTGTATGACCCCATCATCGATTCATCCATCCGCCACATCCTGGTGCGCCACGAGCAGGGCGCCGGGCACATGGCCGAGGGTTATGCCCATGCCACCGGCCGGCCCGGGGTGGCCATGGTCACCAGCGGCCCGGCGGCCACCAACATCGTCACACCACTCTGTGATGCCTACATGGACTCGGTTCCCATGGTGTGCATCACCGGTCAGGTGCCCTACGCCGCGATTGGTACCGATGCCTTCCAGGAATGCGACACCACCGGCATCACCATGTCGGTCACCAAACACAACTTCTTGGTGACCGAAGCGGCCGACATCCCCCAGGTCATCCACGACGCCTTCCACATCGCCACCACCGGTCGCCCCGGGCCCGTGCTCGTCGACATTCCCAAAGACATCGTCGACCCAGTGAACCCCCGCTCGGCGATGGAGTGGTACGACCCGGCCGGCCCGCAGCTGCCGGGGTACAACCCCCGCACCGATCCCGATCCGGCCCTCATCGCCGAAGCGGCCGCCATGATCCGATCCGCCGAGCGCCCCGTCATCTACGCCGGTGGCGGCATTCTCAAGGCTCGCGGGGCCGAGGCCCTGCGGGCGCTGGTCGAGCTGACCGGCATCCACGCCGTCACCACCCTGATGGCCCGAGGGGTGCTTCCCGACGATCACCCGTTGTGTCTGGGCATGCCGGGGATGCACGGCAACTACACGGCGGTCACCGCCATGCAGGAAGCCGACTTGTTGATCGCCCTCGGGGCCCGGTTCGACGACCGGGTCACCGGTCGCCTCGACGGGTTCGCCCCCGACGCCAAGATCATCCACGTCGACATCGACCCGGCCGAGATCAACAAGGTCCGAGTGGCCCAGGTCGGCATCCAGGGCGACTGCCGGCTCGCCATCGAAGCCCTCACCACCGCCCTGCGAGGCGCCGGCGACGGCGACGAGGTCGATCGTGGCCCCTGGAAACAGCGCATCTCGGGCTGGCAGGAGCGGTACCCGCTCACCTACGAGCAATCGGCACCCGGCGATGCGCTCAAGCCCCAGTTCGTGCTCGAGCAACTGCGCGACGGCAGTCCTCGCGACACCATCGTCGCCAGCGGTGTCGGCCAGCACCAGATGTGGACGAGTCAGTTCTGGAACTTCGAACAGCCCTACACCTGGATCAACTCGGGTGGGCTGGGCACCATGGGCTTCAGCATCCCGGCCGCCATCGGCGCCAAGGTCGGTATGCCCGACCGGACCGTGTGGTCAGTCGACGGCGACGGCTGTTTCCAGATGACGGCCCAGGAGCTGGTGACGGCCACGGTCGAGAAGATCCCGATCAAGGTGGCGCTGCTCAACAACGGTTACCTCGGCATGGTTCGCCAGTGGCAGGAGATGTTCTACGAGGAGCGCTTCAGCGAGGTCGAGCTGGGGGTGGCCGTGCCCGACTACGTGAAGTGGGCCGAAGCCATGGGTTGTGTGGCCATTCGGGCCGAGTCACCCGAAGAGGTCGAACCGGCCATCGCCAAGGCCAACGAGATCGACGACCGACCGGTCGTGGTCGAGTTCCGCTGTGACGAACGTGAGAAGGTCTACCCCATGGTTCCCGCCGGACAGACCAACAGCGACGTGCTCGTCGATCCCTCCCAGGAGGGCCAAGCCCGATGACCAGCGAGCGGTTCCACACCGTCGTCGTCAAAGTCGAGAACAAGGCCGGCGTGTTGGCCCGGCTGGCCGGGCTCTTCGCCCGCCGCGGGTTCAACATCGAGTCCCTGGCCGTGGCCCCCACCGACGACGAGCGCTTCAGCCGCATCACCTTCACCGTCGACGTGGCCTCGGCGCCGCTCGAACAGGTGGTGGCCCAACTCGACAAACTGGTCAACGTGGTCGACATCCGCGAGCTCGATGCCACCACGTCGGTCGAACGCGAGCTGATGCTCGTCATCGTCGATGTCGCCGCCGAACGGCGGGGCGAGTTGCTCGATCTGGTCCGCATCTTCGAGGCCAAGGTGCTCAGCGTCGGCCCCGACCAGATGATGGTGTCGCTCAGCGGCCGACCCGACCGGATCGACGACTTCGAGGCCTTGCTCGAGCCTTTCGGCATCGTCGAGATCCAGCGCACCGGGCGAGTGGCCCTGCGCCGCATCGACAGTGCCGGCAGCGACGTCGTCACCCCCTGAAGATCCTCTCGGCCCGGTCGGCGACCTGGCCCATCACAACAACACAGGAGAGCCCACCGTGGCCGCAAACGTCTACTACGAATCCGATGTCGATCGGTCGGTGCTTGCCGACCGCAAGGTCGCGGTGCTCGGCTACGGATCTCAGGGCCACGCCCATGCCCTGAATCTCAAGGAATCGGGTATCGACGTGCGGGTCGGTCTACGTGAGGGCTCGTCATCGGTAGCCAAGGCCCAGGCCGCCGGGCTGGCGGTGGCTTCGGTCGGCGATGCGGTGGCCGAAGCCGACGTCATCATGATCCTGCTCCCCGACACCGAGCAGGCGGGCATCTATGAAGCCGACATCGCCCCCAACCTCCGTGCCGGTGACGCCTTGTTCTTCGCCCACGGGTTCAACATCCGGTTCGACCTCATCACCCCGCCGACCGATGTCGACGTGTGCATGGTGGCCCCCAAGGGACCGGGACACCTGGTGCGTCGCACGTATGTCGAAGGAGGCGGGGTGCCCTGTCTCATCGCGGTCGAACAAGACGCCAGCGGATCGGGCAAGGCCCTGGCCCTGGCCTATGCCGACGCCATCGGCGGGGCACGAGCCGGTGTGATCGAGACCACCTTCACCGAGGAATGCGAAACCGATCTCTTCGGTGAGCAGGTGGTGTTGTGTGGTGGTGTCACCGAGCTGGTGCGGAGTGGCTTCGACACCCTGGTGAGCGCCGGCTACCAACCCGAGATCTGCTACTTCGAGTGCCTGCACGAGCTCAAGCTCATCGTCGACCTCATGTACGAAGAGGGCATCGCCGGTATGCGCTACTCGGTGTCCGACACTGCCGAATACGGCGATCTCACCCGCGGTCCCCGCATCATCAACGACGCCGTCCGGGCCGAGATGGCCCAGGTGCTGTCGGAGATCCAGGACGGTACGTTCGCCAACGAGTGGGTGGCCGAGTCGAAGTCCGGGCGCGAGAACTTCCACCGACTCGAAGCGGCCGGTCACGATCACGGCATCGAGAAGGTGGGTCGCGGGCTACGCGAGATGATGCCCTGGATCAGTCAGGGGAAGCAGAGCGTGCAGGACGCCAGCGGCGGGCAGGGCTGACCACTCACCACAGCGGCCCCGACCACGAAGTGCGTCGGTCGTCGGTCAACAGGTCGACGCCCATGGCGGCCAGCGTGTAGTCGTCGCGGTCCGCCGACGTGGGTGCCAGGAAGTGGGCCGGCTCGGTGGCTCCCAGCGCGGCGTAGCGGATTCGGGCCAGAGGTGCGTTGTGCCAGGTCCGTCCGTCCCCCCGAATCGGTTCGTCCAGCGTCGGGCCGAGGAACTCTCCCACCACATCGAGGGCGACATCGGTCTGGGTGAAGTGCGAGAGGCGCGGGGCCTGTTCGATCACCTCGAACAGGTCACCTTCGGTGAAACGAACCTCGACGATCCGTTTGTCCTCGACCACGTTGAACATGATGTGGGTGGTGCCGTCGCCGTGGCGCCACCGTACGGCCAGAGCGGCACCGTTGCGGTAGTCCACCAGACGAGCCTCGTCGGGCAGCGCCGTCCCGGTCACGCTCGACCACGGTGGTGACGCAATCCCCGACGATTCCAGCAACTCGACGGCCCCTCGGGCGGCAATGGCCGAATGTGGATCGGCCACGGCGGCGATGGCCGACAGCAGCCCGGCGGCTTCGGTGGTCCGCCCCCGAACCAACGCATCGAGGATGGGGTCGATGGGATCGAACGCCGTGATCAGCGTCGACGCCAGGATCTCGGCCAAGGCCACGTCGAGGGGCTGATCGGCGAGGGCCGTCGTGAAACGTTCGGCCGCGGCGCGCGCGTCGGAGGATTCCATCGGTCATCCATCGACCGAAAAGGGGTTGTTGCTAGCGGCCCTGCCAATCGGGGTCACGTTTCTCGGCGAAGGCCGTGGCCCCCTCCTTGGCGTCCTCGCTGTCGAACACATCCATGAGGCCGCGTTGGAACGACCAGAACTCCGCCTCGGTGCGTCCTTGTGTCTCCAGCAGGGCCTGCTTGGAGGCCACCAGGCTCAGTGGTGCGTTGCGGGCGATTCGCTCGGCCAGTTCGAGGGCAACGCTGACCGCTTCGCCCGGTTCGGTGACTCGGTTGACCAGCCCCCACTGAGCGGCCTGTTCGGCGGTCATCGGGTCCGCGGTCAGGGCCAGTTCCATGGCGATGCTGTAGGGCACCCGCCGGGGCAGGCGCAGCAAGGCACCGCCGGCGGCGAAGAGTCCAACGCCGGCTTCGGGGATTCCCAGCTTGGCGCCGGAGGCCGCCACCACCAGGTCACACGACAAGGCGATCTCCAACCCGCCGGCCAGGGCGAATCCCTCGATGGCGGCGATGAGCGGCTTGGCGCACGAGTGCTCGGTGATGCCGGCGAAGCCGCGGCCTTTGACGGTGGGCATACCGGCGGTGAGGAAGGCCTTGAGGTCCATGCCCGCGCTGAAGCCCTTCCCCGCGCCGGTCAACACGCCCACCGACAACGAGTCATCGGCATCGAGGGACTCGAGGGCGGTGGCCAGTTGTTCGGCCAGGGACAGATTGACCGCGTTGCGGGCATCGGGTCGATTGAGTGTGATCAACATCACTCGATTGCGGGTCTCGGTCAGAACCTCGTCGGCCACGGGTGCGCTCCTCGGGTTAGGAATCGGGGCGAGGAAAACGTGATGGGGGTGTCCGCCTGAGACGGACACCCCCATCAGTGGCCCCTCACGCAATGTGAGGGGCTCCCCCCGATCAGTGATCACACACTAGCCGCCCGGCCCGGGAAGAGGACAACGACGGCGGCTGCCCATTCAGTGCGCACCCTTTTGCAGCAGCACCGCGGGAACGGTTCGCACCAGGATGGAGATGTCGGTGTAGAGCGTCCAGTTGTCGACGTAGTACAGATCGAGCTGGCCGTAGTCGCCCTCGCCGGCGTCGGCCCGGCCGTTCACCTGCCACATGCCGGTGATACCGGGTTGCACCCGCAGCCGGTTGAACAGGCTGGGTTCCCACTCGGCGGCCTCTTCGGGCAGCGCGGGACGGGGACCGACCAGGCTCATCTCGCCTTTCATCACGTTGATGAGCTGGGGCAACTCGTCGATCGACATCTTGCGGAGCACCCGCCCGGCCGAGGTGATGCGCGGGTCTTCCTTGATCTTGAAGAGCGGGCCGGTGGCTTCGTTCAGGTGGCGGACGTTCTCGAGCAGTTCCTCGGCGCCGACCACCATGGTGCGCAGCTTGTAGACCCAGAAGAGGCGACCATCGCGGCCGACCCGCTGCTGCTTGAAGAACACGGGGCCGGGACTGGTCATCTTGATGGCCAGCATGGCCACCGCCTGGATGGGCAGGGTCAGCAGCAACATCGTGGTGGCCGTGGTGAGGTCGAACAGGCGCTTGGCCACCGCCCGCCAGCCGTGCCGGCGGATGGGTTCGATGTACACCATCGGAAACCGACCGAGGGGGCGGATGGTCAGGCGGTCGGCGGCGATGTCACAGAGGGTGGACGAGAGCTCGACATGGATGCCGTTCTCGGTGAGAGTGCGGATCAGGCGGTTCGACGTGCCGACGTCGATGGCGGTGGCCGCGACGATGACACCAACCGAGTCGGTGTTGCGGACGACCTCCATGGTCTGTTCGGGGTCACCCAACAGCTCGCTCTGGGACCGGCCGCTCCCGTGATCGAGGTAGTCCTCCACGAATCCGGCGACCCGGTAGCCGTGGCTGAGGTCCTTGTCGAGCATGTCGCGCACGAGGTGGCCCTCGTCGTTACGGCCGACGATCACCACCCGGCGCAACATGCGACCACGCTGGCGGGAACGAGCGAACATCACGCGGGCGAAGATGCGTTCGACTCCGACCAACAGGACCACGGTGGGGAAGGCGATGATGAACCACGTCCGAGCGAGCTCGGACTTGGTCATGATGCTGAGCACCGCGATGGCCACCAAGGCGGCGGCGACGGCCTTGATGATGCGCCACCCCTCGTCGACGCCGCGGCTGATGAACCGGGCCTTGTACAGCGACTGGTTGGTGAACAGCACCGGCCAGATCGGCAAGCTCAGGAACAGCAGGAAGAAGTAGGTGGATCCGGCCACCGGGTCGGTGGGGTTCAGGGCCGCATGGATGGCGATCGAGGCCAACAGCCCCAGGCTCACCGCGATCAGGTCGCCGAGGAAGAGTGCGGTCTTGCGGGGGTTGAGCAGCGCCGCGTTGCGGCGCTCGCCGGCGTAGACGTCGGCGTGGGGATACAGCACCACACCTTCGGGGAGCTCGAACTCGACGGGATGGCTGGGCGCCGCGACGTCATTCGTCGACTCGTCCACTGTTGCTGCCATACCGACGGTCACCGCCCTTTTCCCGGACACCTGCTGAGCATTCGATCGGTCGGAACCGCGCCGATGTGAGCCGATGTGCATCCGCACGCGGAGTGGCGTGCAGACTCCATAGTTTCACGGATGGTAGCAAACTGACACCCCGTCGCGTGTCAGTTTGATGACGCTTTGGCGGGGTGGTTCCTAGAAGGTGGGTTGTTCGAAGGCCGGTGTCCCCGGATCCCACCCGGCCAGCAGTTCGTCGGCTCGGGCCGACAGCTGTTCGGTGGTCCAGCGGCCGCCATCGTTGCGGATCTCGGCGATGGCCGAGTATCGCTTCATTCGCACCACCACGTTGCTCCCCACGATGAAACACTGACCGTTCACATGAGCAGCGTCGTCGCCGGCCAACCACACCACCATGGGGGAGGCATTCCCGGGGTGGAAGCGGTCGAATTCGTCGGGATCCTCGGGCGCGGCGGCCCAACCGGCGCCTTCGGTGATGCCGGTGCGGGCCCGGGGGGCGATGACGTTGACGGTGGTGTGGTACTTCTGGAGCTCTCGGGCCAGCACCAGGGTCATGATCAAGATGCCGCCCTTCGCCGAGGCGTAGTTGCCTTGCCCGGCCCCGCCGAAGATGCCGGATTCACTGGCCGTGTTGATGATGCGTCGCGGTCGCTCGGACCCCTCCTTGGCCTGGTTGCGCCAGTAGGTGCCGGCATGGTGCGACGGGGCGAAGTGACCCTTGAGATGCACATCGACCACCTGGTCGAACTGCTCCTCGGTCATCGAGAAGCTCATGGCGTCGCGGGTGAACCCGGCGTTGTTGACCAGGATGTCGAGGTCGCCGTGGGTGTCGATGGCATGGGCAACCATCTCGCCGGACCGGTCCCAGTCGCTGACGCTGCCGAGGAACACCGATCCGACGCCACCGTCGTCCTCGATGGTGGACAGGGTGGCCTGGGCCGACGCTTCGTCGAGATCGTTGACCACCACTGTGGCCCCGGCGGCGGCCAGGGCCAATGCGTGCTCACGACCCAGGCCCGAGCCTGC
>JBPCTQ010000220.1:0-6001 GCA_051011595.1 Acidimicrobiales bacterium | reverse complement strand
CGCTGATCCCCAACGCCGTCGACGAGATCCTGCGATGGGAACCTCCCATCCACCATTTCCGACGGACGGCAACCGCCGACACCGAAGTCGGCGGGCAGAAGGTGGCCGACGGCGACAAGGTGATCATGTGGTACGACGCATCCAACCGTGACCCGGCCCTGTTCGACGATCCCCACACCTTCCGGGTCGACCGCACCCCCAACTCGCACCTGTCGTTCGGTATCGGTGAACACTTCTGCCTGGGCGCCAACCTGGCCCGGCTGTCGCTGCGGCTGCTGCTCGAGGAGTTGGTGGCCACCGTCACCGACATCGAGGTGCTCGCTCCGCCGCGGCGGTTGCACTCCAACCTGATCAACGGCGTCAAGGAGCTACCGGTCGGCTACTCCTTGCGCTGATCCGCCCGTCTCATCGGGCGGTCGACGCGAAGCCACTGGCGTGTGCTCGTAGGCCGGCCCGTCTGGATGGCGCGAGGGTCGATGCGGCAGCAGCGATGCCGTGGCCAGCGCGGCCGCCGCACAGGCCGTGGCCACGATGAGGAGGCTGTCGACGCCGGCGGTGCTCTCACCGATGATCAGCGCGAAGGCCAGGCTGGCCGGGATGCTGCCGGTGTAGCGGCTGGTCGAGAACAGCCCACTGGCCGTGGCCGTGCGTCCGACCGGCGCCGACTCGATGGCGGCTGTCATCAGGCTGGGCGCCGCGAAGCCGAATCCGAAGCCGTAGGCCAACAGCACGGCTATCAGCAGAGCCGCCATGATCTGATCTCCCGACAACGCCGCCACGGCAACGGCCACAAACGCCACACCGACCCCCACTACTGCCGGACGCCGCCGACCGTGACGATCGCCGTAGGTGCCGCCTACCGGACCCATCACCACCATCCCGATGGTGAGCGCGGTGACGGCCGCTCCAATGGCACCGGCACTCCATCCACGGTCATCGAGCACCAAGGGCACCACCAAGATCAGCGTGTACTGACCGAACGTGGTGAAGGCCTGGGTCGAGAACGCGCCGCTGAACGCTCGGTTCCAGATGCGTCCGGCAGGGGCCGGCTCAACGGCGGACGGGCCCCCGACCTGATGCGCCGGCTCGTCGACGCGACGAATCAACACCAGAGCCGCCACCACCACCGGGATGTTGACCAGGAACACTGCCGGCCACCCAGCCACCGCCGTGACGGCACCGCCGACCAGCGGACCAATGGCCGCGCCGGCGCCGATCATGGAGCCGAACAATCCGAACACCCGACCTCTCCGCTCGGGTGCGGTCGTCGCCCGAATCACGGCCTGTGCATTGGGGACGAGCAACGCGGCGAAGCCGGCCTGCACCGCGCGAGCGGTGACCAGTGCCGCGAACACAGTGGCCAGCGAAGCCGCCAACGACGCCAACCCGACACCGACCAGACCGACGGCGATCGTCCGCTGGTACCCGATGCGGTCACCCAGCCGCCCGGCGATCGGCTGGCCGACCAGCATCACCACCAGATACACGACCACCAGCACACCGGTGGTGCCCGTCGAGACCGACAGATCCGACGAGATGTCCGGGAGGGCGACGGCGATCATTGTGGAGTTCAGCGGCACGATGACCGCAGCCAGCATCATCCCGAGGAGAGCGCCGCTCTGTTCCTGGCCGAGCGAGTCGGTGTCGGTCACGACAGGAGGATCACCTGCCCGGAGTCCCCGTCGACCCGAACCGAGGCTCCGGGCGGGATCCGGTCGGTGGCGTTGGTGGTGCCGACCACGGCCGGGAACCCCATCTCGCGCGCCACGATGCCGGCGTGGCTGGCAAAGCTCCCGTGATCGGTGACGATCGCACCGACCAGGTGGATGATGGCGTTGAAGGCCTCACCGGTGGTGGGGGCGATCAGCACGTCGCCCGGTTCGATGGTGAACAGATCATCGATGTTCATGACGTGGCGGGCCGACCCCTCGTAGACACCCGCGCTGGCGGAGATGCCCCCAATGGTCTGGGCATCACCGACCGGTTCATCGAGCTCGCCGAGGATCCCATTGATCACGAAACCGACCGATGACTCCACGCGGGCCAGCGCCGGCGGCAGACCGTCGGTGGGCGGCGGTTCCGGAGGCGGCGGTCCGAGCAGACGGGGTGCGTCATCGCGGGTGAGGGTCGTCCGGGTGTGGGCCCATGCAGCCAGTTCGTCGCTCGTGGGCCCAGCGCCGGCGAGGAGGTCCAGCAATTCACTGGCGGTGGCATCGAGCACCAACTCGGCCGAGTCCAGCTGACCGGCAGCCACCGCCCGGCGACCGATCTCGAGCATGGCGAGGCGGACCAACCCGATGGCACTCACGTCGCTGTAGATGCCTCGCTCGTCGCGAAGGCGATAGAGCGCCCGGGCGTCGGCCAGCTTCTCGTCGAAGACCATCTGCTGGTCGGGATCGAGCCCGGCCCGCAGGGACGCAGCCGCCTCATCGCCGGCGGCGCGAGCCGCCAGCGGGTCGACCTGCAGCGCACCGGCCAACTTCCCCAACACCAGCTCGGGCCGCTCGCCGAGGGTGGGGTTGGTGACGTCGAAAACGTCGACCAGTCGATAGCCGGTGACGGCGAGGAAGGTGGATACCTCGGGCACCAGTTGCACGAGCGCGGCGAGACGCTCGGATGCATCGCCGGCACCGTCGAGTATCGCCTGGGCGTCGACGTTGTTCCGAATGATCTCGACCAGCGGGGCCATCTCGGGTGGGATCGCTCCCGACACGTCGGAGTAGCCACCGAACACCGACAGCATCGAGTCAGGTGGACGATTCACCCATGGCGCCACAGTGAGAAGGAAGTCACCGACGGGAAAGGTTGCCGACACGTTGAATCGGTGATGCTGATGAACCATCGCCTCGAGGTGTTCGACGCAGGCGGTCAGATGGGCACCCAGCTCCTCGTCGTCGAGGGCGCCGAGATCGACCGCATACAGCTCCATGTGACGGGCCACGGCGGCCGGCTTGAGATCGTTGTCCCAACGTTCGATGTCGTCGCGCCAGATACGGTTCTCCAGTGCCGCCTCGGCCACACCGGCACGACGACCGATCTCGGCCCCGATCTCATCCGGCGACGGAGGTCCGTCGGGGCCAGGCATGTCGAAGGGCTGCACCTGGTGGTAGATGAAGCCGTTCACCACCCCCATGGCCAGGCGGTCGAGCAGCGAACCATAACGAGCGAACGCTTCTTCGAAGCCGCGTTCGAAGCTCTGCGGATAGGCCTCGACCATCAGCCGCGTATTGGAGATCGGGTTGTGGGCCCGATCCTGTTGCCACGGCCCCGGGCCTGGTGGATCCCACGTCGTGTCCATGTCAATCACCCCGTACGGGGCCGCCCCTCGGCCCGTGCCGGTCACCCTATGCCTTGACGCCGATCGAGGCGGAGGGACGTTCGTTCCCCGCCCGGCCCGGCCACCCTCGACGCACCATTCTCGTGCCGGCCCTCGGGCGCATAGGATCGGCCGATGCAAGAACTCGAGGGACGCGTGGCCGTCGTGACCGGCGCCGCCAGCGGTATCGGCTTGGCCACGGCCACCCGCCTGGCCGAAGAAGGCATGCGGGTGGTGCTGGCCGACATCGAACGAACCGCCCTCGACGCGGCGGTGAGCACACTCGAAGCCGCCGGTCACGAAGTGGTCGGCTTCCCCACCGACGTGAGCGATTGGAGCGACGTGCAGGCGCTTGCAGCCGGAACCGTCGAGACGTTCGGCCAGGTGCACGTGGTGCACAACAACGCCGGTGTGGTGCGAGCGGGCCGGCTGGAAGAGCTGACGATCGCCGACTGGGAGTGGGTGCTGGGAGTCGACCTGTGGAGCGTGATCTACGGGGTGAAGGCTTTCCTCCCTCTGATCCGCGAGGCGGGCGAAGGCCACATCGTCAACACCGCTTCCACGGCCGGGCTCCAATCGGCGCCCGACATCGGCCCGTACAACGTGGCCAAGTTCGGCGTGGTGGCGCTGACCGAGACCCTCCAACTCGAACTGCTCGCCGAAGACAGCCCCATCGGGGCGTCGGTCCTCTGTCCCGGAGCGGTGGCGACCCGAATCAACGAGAGCGACCGCAACCGGCCCGACGAGGCGACCGAGACCGAGACCAACCAGCGGTTCCATCATCTGGCCGGGAAGATCACCGGCAGTGGCCAGACTCCCGACAGCGTCGCCGAGCAGGTGGTCGCGGCCATCCGGTCCCGCCAGTTCTGGATCCTCACCCATCCGACATGGATCCCGGTCCTTCGTGAGCGAATCGACGGCATGGAGGACAACCGCCGACTCGTCACCGGTTTCGGTGGCTGACACCAAGGTCGCCATCGTCACCGGCGCGGCCCCGGGACTGGGCCGAGCCATCGCCGAGGGTCTCCAGTCGGCCGGGTACGAGGTGGTGGCGTGCGATGTCGACCCCTCAGTGGACGACGTCGAAGGTCTCACCTTCCGGGCTGACGTGTCCGAACCAGACGACGTCCGCCGAGTGGTCGACGGTGCAGTGGCGCACCACGGCCGCATCGACGTGTTGATCAACAACGCCGGCATCGCTCGCCGCACCCGCGCCGGCAACGATTGGGAACAGGGGCTACAGGACTACGACGAGGTCCTCGGCACCAATCTCTACGGTGCGTTCCTCTTTGGTCGCGCCGTGGCGCCGATCATGATCGACCAGCAGGACGGGCACATCGTCAACATCTCCACCGACCACGTGTACCCCGAGCCGGGTCATGCAGTCTGGGGACACGGAGGTATGGACCTGTACAACGCCTCGAAGTGGGCACTCAACGGGCTCACCCTCGACTGGGCCACCACAATGCGGCGCCACCACGTGCGGGTCAACGGGCTCTGTCTGGGCGCCACCGACACACCGATGTTGCGCGAGCACGCCGGCGACGTGGACGCCGATGTCCGCGCGACCTGGATGATCCCGGCCGATGTCGCTGATCTGCTGCTCGAACTCTTGGCCGAAGGACCGGACGGCCGTACCGGCCACAACCTGGGCGGTTGGGTGGGGCGGCCGCTGCGGTTGAGCGACAGCATCGAGGTCGGTCACCGCCGCTGACCACGACTCGGTCGCTGCCGGACCCTGACGGCGACGGCAGTGCGACCCTGGTCGGCGGCCGCCACTGTGCGGAGGGCCACCCGACCACCTCCGACCCCGCACCGACACTCGGCGCCACTCCTTGACTTCGTCTCCGACGATCCCTATATTCGAACACTGTTCGGCAACTCGAACATTGTCAGGCTTTCCGATCGCTGTAAGGGCATGATGGACGCACACCTCGACACCCCGGATGCTCCCCCACGAATCGACCGGCGGGCCGCTCGTCGCCAACAAACCCGGCAGGAGATCATCGAAGCCGCCTGGGATCTGGTGCAGACCAGCGGCCTGGCCGGTTTGGCCATGCGTGACCTCGGGGATCGGGTCGGAATGAAGGCGCAGTCCATCTATTCGTACTTCGCCTCCAAACACGACATCTACGACGCCATGTTCCAGGAGGGCAACCAGGCCTTCCAGGCCGCCATCGACGACACGTTGGACAGTGCCGGAACGGAACCACTGGCGCAGGCCCGGGCGATGGCCCATGGCTTCTTCGCGTTCTGCACGTCAGACCCCGTGCGGCACCAACTGCTCTTCCAGCGCACGATCCCCGAGTTCGAACCGTCGCCGGAGAGCTTCGCCGTGGCCGAGCGGGCCTACGCAACGATGACGGCCAAGCTGAGCGAGATCGGCATCACCGATCCAGCCTCAGTCGACGTGTGGACCGCGGTGCTCACCGGGCTGACCGATCAGCAGATCTCCAATGACCCGGGGGGCGATCGCTGGGCTCGTCTGATGGACCGCGTCGTCGACATGACCCTTCGCGAGATCGGTCCGCATCTGTTCGACCAATCGAAAGGACCACGAACATGAACACCACGATCACCGATGTCAGCTCGACGCCACCGCTCAGCCATGACGAGGCGATGAGCCTCCAAGCCGTCGAGCTCGACCGAACACTCGACGTCCTTCGCTCGCTGAGCGAACCGCAG
>JBPCTQ010000219.1:0-9168 GCA_051011595.1 Acidimicrobiales bacterium | reverse complement strand
CCACCGCCACCTTCAACACCTTCCAGGTGGCGTGCAACGACGTGTTGTCGGCCGAGACGGCATCGATGGTGAAGGAACACTTCGTGGAGACCTACGGCGTGCCCGAGTTCACCATCGGCCAGGGCGGGTCGGGGGGCGCCATCCAGCAGTACCTGATCGCCCAGAACTACCCCGGCATCCTCGACGCCATCAACCCCACCGTGCCCTTCCCCGACGCCCTGTCGATCTCGGGCGGAGTGCTCGACTGCGGCCTGCTGCAGAACCTCTATCGCTCGCCGGTCGCCGCCGACTGGACCGACGAGGTACGCACCGCCATCAACGGACACCTCACCGCGGCCACGTGTGACTCGTGGGAGCTCACCTTCGTGCCCATCAACCGGGCCACCGACGGTTGCGGACTGGGTCTGCTGCGGGCCGCCCAGAGTGCCTTCAGCACGCTGCCCGACGAGTTCCCGCAGTTCGATCAGTCGCTGATGTACGACCCCGTCGACAACCCCGACGGGTTGCGGTGCACGGCGTGGGACACCAACCGAAACATTCTCGGTGACGTCGAACCCGGCGAGGCCGCCCCGAGCGTGTTCGACAACGAAGGTGTGCAGTACGGCCTGGCCGGACTGAACGACGGCGTCGTGACCGTCGAGCAGTTCCTGACCGTCAACGAGGCAGTGGGCGGATACGACCCCGACGGCGGGTTCGTCTCCGAGCGGAACTCGGTCGACCCCGCCATCGTGCAACGGGCCTACGAGACCGGTCGAGTGGTCGACGGCAGCGGCGACCTGTTGACGATCCCGGTGATCAGCGTCGACTTCTGGAGTGACGAAGGCGGCGACATCCACGACCGGGTGCGCGCCTTCTCGATGCGCGACCGCCTCGACGCCGCCCACGGCGGGCCCGCACCCGGCCACATGATCTGGACCCGCGGCCAGCCGGGCGGCGGGTCGCTGCTCGACAGCTTGCAGGGCCAAGGCCCCTCCGAGGGCCGATCGGGGCTGGCCGTCCTCGACGAATGGCTGACGGCGATGACCGCCGACGACAGCGGTGACGACCGAGCCACGGTGCTCGAGCGCAACCGACCCGACGACGCCATCGACAACTGCCACGACGCCGACGGCACCATCGTGAGCGGGCTCGACCTGTACGACAACCCCGGGCCGTGCACCGATCGATTCCCCATCAGCGGCACCCCCCGCACGGTGGCCGGAGTCGAGCGGGTCGAGAACGTCATCAAGTGCCAGCTCCAGAGCATCGACGACGCCGTCGCCGGCGGCCTCTATGCCGTCGACTTCGACGACACCCAGCGGGCCCGGCTCGACGTGGTGTTCCCGGACGGGGTCTGCGACTACGCCGCGACCGGGGTGGGCCAAGTCGCCCCCACCGGCACCTGGCAGAGCTTCAACTGACTCAGTTGCCGCACCAACTCAGCCACAAGACCCGGCCGTCCTCGACCGCCAGGTCGAACGGCCACGCCACCGGCCGGCCGGCCACGGTGGCGGTGGCCTCCACCAGGTAGACCTCATCGATTGCGTCTCGGCCCCCGGGGCGAGTGAGCTGGTAATCGTCGACGACGAACACGCCATCGATGGTGAGAGGTGGCTGTTGTCCAAGGGAGGCATCGATGTGGGCTCGACAGATCTCGTCGCCGAACCCTTCGATCACGGCCGGATGGAGGGATTCCACCAGGAACTCGGCGTCGAGCAGCGTGTGGGCCGCACCGAACTCGCCCATGAACTGAGCGACGGAGTCGGCCACCTCGGCCTCGGCCGGCACCGGGGACCCGAACGTCGGAGTCGGAGCGGCAAAGAGGTATCCCGGGTGCACATCTGGTTCCTCGCCGGGCGGGCACGCCAGGGCTTCACCGATCGGGCCCTCTTCATCAGGCACCTCGATCTCCCAGGGTTCGACACCCAAGACCTGCTCGGTGACGTCGCTTCGGGACCCACCCTCGTCCATCTCGATGGCCGTGATGCTCGTGATCGTGATCTCGGGCCCGTCGGCGCTCACCGGGAACACGACCGGCGTGCCCGACGCAGCACCGGCCGGATTCGTGAGGACGCCGCCGTCGGTGGTTCGTATCTCGACCTGGTAGCGGTCGGCTTCGCCATCCACCACCACCCCCAGCCGCACCACCGGGGCTTCGAGCCCGGACGGGTCCGGTCGATGTTGCCCTTCGAGGCAGGCCAACGACGCGGCGGGTGGTTCCGAGTCGTCGCCACCGAGGAGTTCGGCCACCAGCCACACGACGACGACCACGGCCAGCACAGCCCCACCCACAGCCACTACTGGCAGTCGCCGGGGAGGGGTGTCGGACATCTGGTCATCCTGGCATTCGGGGCACCACCTCCCAGGGTTCTCCGGGATGAGCCGCGAACACGGTGACCCACTCCGTCGACCGACCGGCGAGCCGCTCGCCGCCCGCTCCGGCCGGGCAGCGCTGGCGGCAGTCGTCGAGGCACACGTGCCACTGCATGGCGGGCGATCCTCGCACGATGTCGCCCGCGCCCAGCCGGTACTCGATGGCCACGTCGTACACGGTCAGTTCGGGACCGACGGGGTCCACCGGGACCATGAGGGAGTGCCAGCCGAGACTGTCGGGTGGCCCCAACCGCCCCTCGGGACGGGCCACCACCGGGTCGGTGGTGAACGGCTCGACGGGTCGGTGACCCTGCTCGAGGGCCACGGCGAAGGCCGCGTCCAGCCCGGACACCTGCAGCACCGCTGCGTCTCGCTCGGCGGAGAGCTGCCCCTCCTCCACTTCCATGTCGATGCGGGTCACGTGCACGTCGGCGGCCGGGTCGGCCACCCGCCCATCGACCAGGGTGGGTTGGGAGCCGTCTTCGGCGAAGGCGACGATCAGGCCTCCCAACCCGAGGCTCTCGGCCTCCGGCACACAACCCTGGTAGGTGCCGTTGCCGTTGACGCTGGCGAGCGCAACGGTCACCGGGTCGGCAGCCGACGAGCACCCGGCCAGCACCGCTAGAGCCGCGCCGATCAGTAGAGAACGGGTCGACATGGAGCCGGGTTGCAGGCGCCCTGGGCACGAACCCGCTGGGACTGGGACGGGATCTTGAACGCGAAACCGCAGATGGAGAGGCGGCCCCGGTTGACCTTCTCGTAGACGATGCTCACCTCGTCGGTTCGCCCGATGCGCTGGCGGAGATCCATCACCAGGGCCGCTCTCACACCCCCCGGTCGGAGCTGCACCGCATCGACGTAGCCGATGCTGGTGGACCGATGCTGGGCCCACGTACCCCCGGAGTCACGGCTGCCCACCTGGGTCTTGTGCTGCCCCTGGCACGAATAGAGCCACCGGTGAGCGATCCGACCCCTGGGCACCAGTCCCTCGGCGGCCTCGGCGTGGTACTCGGCGTACTGATGGGGCCGGGTCAGCTCGATGACCGGGTTGAACGGGTTGGGGATCATGCACCGCAGGAGGAACTGGCGGGCGTAGAGGGTGGTGGTGATGGCTCGGTACTGGTTGGGGCCGGTGGAGGTGCTGTAGGTGTGGCTCAGCTCACGGGCGACGGTCTTCTGGGTGGAGAAGTCGAGGTTGAGCCCCCAGAGGGCGGCCCCGATGTCGACCTGGGTCTCATCGGTCGAGGAGTAGCGCACGCGGGCCACCGACGTGGGTGAGGTCTTCACGTAGGCCAGCTCGGCGCGGGGGTCCGACGTGAAGACCTCCCGCACCTGCAGTCCCGCGGGCCAGAACGCGCTACCGAAGGCCGACGAGCAGATGGTCCGGGCCGCGTGGGTGCGGTTCGGTTCGTCGCCGTCGGCACCACCGCCGTCGCCGACCATCACCAGTGGCGGCAGCCCGGCAGGGCGAAGATCCTGGCCGGCGGCCGGAACTCGGGCGCCGGTGGCCGGACCCCGCACACCAACCGTGCCGATGGCCGAATTGGTGCTGGCCATAAACCGGAACTCGAAGCGGTCGTCGCCGTTGTGGAACACCCGGCGCTGGGCCGGGGTGAGGGCGGCAGCCACCAGATATTCGAGGTAGCCGAGATGGATGTCGAAGAAGTCGGCCCGATCGACGAGCGAGGTGGCACCCACGTGGTGCATGGGTAGAACCTGGCCGGCCGTGACCCGACCGTTGACCGGGGCAACGACGTACACCGACAGCGCAACGGGGCCACTGTGGCGGGCCGCGGGGGACCCGTCGCGACCTCGCCATTCGACGGGCATCCGGGAGAACCCGCCCGGCGCTCCGACGCCGGCCGCGGCGCGGGCCACATCGGTGTGGTGCCGGCCGGACACGATGGCCCGGCCGATGTCGACATCGTCGACGACTGGCCGTTGCTGACCTGGGTCGGGGGCTTCGGCTGTGTGCCCATGACTGGGGGCGGTACTGGACAGCACCATTGAGATCGCGATCAGGATCGCGAGGAAGAAACGTTTCACGGCTCCACCACTTTCGGGTGTCGTGTCCGCCCACGAGCCACGCCCAGCTTGTTGGACAACCGTGTTGGACAACACGGGGCGGACGATGAGGGGGGAGCCACCGCGGCCAAGCAGGTTCACGGTATTTCATGTGTTTCTACACGCGGGTCCGCCGGCGTGTCAATGCATCCATCGGTCAGATCAGAGGGCATGCTGACCCACCATCCGGTCACCGCCTATGGTGGCCCGATGCGGAAAAAAATCATGTACCCAGTGTTGGCTCTCCTGGTGGCAGTTTCACTGCTCACCCCGGCGGTGGCAGGAGCCGACGACGACAACGACGACCAACCGGCTCCGTTCAGCCGACTCGACACCCTCGATCAACGGATCGTGAACGGCATGCAGGTCTCCACGGATGACCACCCGTGGATGACCTTCCTCGAGATCGGGTTGCCCGGCGGCGGGTTCAGCTTGTGCGGTGGCTCCGTCATTGGCCCCAACCATGTGCTGACGGCGGCCCACTGTGTCGATGTCCGACCGGGTTCTCAGGCCAACGGCAACGTGTTCGGTGCCGTCGGGGTCGACAACCTCAACAACATCACGGCCAACGACGTGGTCTCGTTCGACCATGCGTACATCCACCCGGGCTACTCACCGGGTGTGAGCCGGGCCAACGACATCGCCATCCTCCACTCGCCCGACGTGATCAACGCCGGCTCGATTGCCATCGATCACCCCCGTATGCCGCTCGTGGCCGGCGAGGATGTCACGGTCACTGGTTGGGGCACCACATCGTCGGGGGGCAACATCTCCCTCGATCTGCTCGGCGCCACCGTGCAGCTCCAAGCCGGACGGCACGACAAGACCTGTGGCGACTACGACAGCGGCAGCTACCACCCGCCCTTCATGGTCTGTGCCGGTGTACCCCAGGGCGGCACCGATTCGTGCCAGGGTGATTCGGGCGGTCCCCTGACGGCCACGCGCGACGACGGCAAGGCCCTGAAGCCCTACCTGGTGGGTGTGGTGAGCTGGGGTATTGGCTGTGCGCTCGCCGAGTTCCCGGGTGTCTACACCCTGGTGCAGGCCTACTACGGCTGGATCGCCGGAATCGTGCCGGGTATCGACTGTGACATCACCGGCACACCGGGCAACGACTTCTTGCGAGGCACTCCCAACCCCGAGGTCATCTGTGGCCTGGGCGGCGACGACACCCTCGTTGGCCGCTTCGGCAACGATGTGCTCGAGGGTGGCGACGGCAACGACGACATCATCGGCGGCAAGGGCGACGACGTCTTGTCCGGTGGAGCCGGGGCCGATGAGCTCAACTCCAACGGCGGGTTCGACGGCCTGCTCGGTGAAGGGGGCAACGACTTCGTGGCCGGCGGCAACGGAGCCGACTGGCTGCTCGGCGGCCTTGGCTCCGACGACGTCTTCACCGGCACCGGCAGCGACATCGGCTTCGGCGACAAGGGCAACGACGTGCTCAACGGCGGGCTCGGGTTCGACTTGCTGGTCGGTGACAACGGCAACGACACCCTCAACGGTGGACCCAAGGACGACCTGCTCTTCGGTGGTCCGGGTAACGACACCCTCAACGGCGGGGCCGACTTCGACTTCGCAAACGGCAACGGTGGCAGCGACAACTGCGTCAATGTCGAGCTCGCGAGCAACTGCTGAGTGACCCTTCCGGCCCTCGGCCGGTACACCCCGACGAGTTCTTCCCGGCCTTTCGCCGGGCCGGCCGAGTCGGGCGGATCGTGAGTCGACTGTTCTGTCGCTTCGATCTGCCCGCTCGGCCGGCCGAGCTCGACGAGGGTACGGCGCTCATGTGCGCCAACCATCGCAGCCTCTTCGATTTGATCCTGGCCTACATCTTGTTGGGCAGTTGGGGTGTCCCGACCAGGTTCTTGGTGAACGGCAAGTACTTCGACACGTTCGGGTTGGGGTGGCTCCTGCGGGTCACCGGCTGCATCCCGGTCGAGTCGGGACGGGGCGACGACGCCATCGACGAGGGCATCGCCATCCTGGCCGACCAGGGGTCGGTGGCCATCATGCCCGAGGGCCGTCTCATCCCGGCCGACGAGCGACACGACGGGGTCGGCCCCATCCGAATGGGGGTCGGTCGGCTGGCAGTGGCTTGTCCCGTTCCCGTGATGGTGGTGGGTGTGGCCGGCACTGACCGAGTGTGGCCCCGCAGCGGCGTTCCCCGACCCCGGCTGCGGCGGCCCACGGTGGCCGTCCGGGTGCGGGTGCTGTCCGACCTGCCCGGCGCCGCCGACGATGCTCGCGACGCCATCGTCGACACCATGACCGACCTGGTGGCCGAAGCCGAGGCCGCGGCCGCCTCGCCCCGATAGCCCACCCGGCGATTCTGGTTGCCGCTCCGAGCGAAGACGCCTCTATCATGTGGGCTCACTTGGTGGCCGTAGCTCAGTTCGGTAGAGCCCCGCGTTGTGGTCGCGGTTGTCGCGGGTTCAAATCCCGTCGGTCACCCCATACAACCCGAACGGCATCGAGCCACCGGCTCGGTACCCTTCGGAAACACAAGCGCCTCTAGCTCAATTGGCAGAGCATCGGACTCTTAATCCGCAGGTTCTGGGTTCAAGTCCCAGGGGGCGTACGTCGGTTAAGGCAAATTGCGTTCCTGGTTCTGCTCTGGTCAGCACAAGTGACGCCAGAACGGCCGGGCGCCCTGTTGATCAGCTCAGGGGTTACACAGGTAGATCGTGTTGGTACCCGGGCCGCCGGTGCCGGTGTCGCCGACGACGTGCGGGCCGCAGTTGAGGAGGTCGTCGCCGAGGCCGCCGTCGAGGTTGTCGTCACCCCCGAACCCGAACAGATCGTCGTTGCCGTCCAGACCGAGGATGGTGTCGTCGCCGTTGACGCCGATACCAACACCACCGTCGCCGAAGATGATGTCGCGGTCGGGGCCACCGGTGATGTGGTCGTCGTTGGGGCCACCGTTGATGGTGTTGAGCCCACCCGGGTCGGTGATCACGTCGTTCTGCTCGTTGCCCCAGATGAAGTCGTCACCGAGGCCGCCGTCGATGGTGTCGTTGCCGAGCTGGCCGAACACCAGGTCGTTGCCCTGCCCACCCTGGATGTTGTCGTTACCCGCCACTCCGTAGATCGTGTCGTTGCCGCGCCAGCCGTCGATGGTGTCGTCGCCGGTCTGGCCGTTGATGACATCGTCGCCCTCACCTCCCGTGATGGAGATGTCGTCGCCGTCGCCGCCCAGCACGAGGTCGTCGTCGGCGCTCCCGTCGATGGTGTCGACGCCACCCTGACCGAACAGCTGATCGTTGCCGGTGCCGCCGAAGAGGTTGTCGCCGTCCTCGCCGCCGTTGATCACATCGTCGCCATCCCCACCGTTGATCATGTCGTCGCCGGCGAATCCCAGGAGCTGGTCGTTGCCGTCGCCACCGAACAGGGTGTCGTTTCCGTCCTGGCCGAACACGGTGTCGGCACCATCGGCCCCGTCGACCCAGTCCGCGCCATCGCCCGCGTTGATCACATCGTCGCCGCCTTCGCCACAGATCGTGTCGTCACCGCCCATGGCCACGATGGTGTCGGCGCCCGGAGTCCCGAAGATCACGTCGGCTCCCACCGTCGGTGACTGTCCCATGTTCAGGTCGACGGTGACCGGCAGGCCATTACACAGCAACGGCGGAGGATCGCAGGCGGGGTCGTCGCAGTGGAGCAGCTTGAGGTTGCCGTTGGAGTCGTCGTAGTACGACACGACCGGGTTTCCCGAGCTGTCGAGCGCCAGCGAGCCGAAGCGGCCCACCTGTCCGGACGTGTCGGGCGCGTTGATCGTGTCACCTCCGCCGGCACAGTTCGCGTCGTCACAATGCA
Source organism: Acidimicrobiales bacterium (assembly GCA_051011595.1). Lineage (GTDB taxonomy): Bacteria > Actinomycetota > Acidimicrobiia > Acidimicrobiales > SHLQ01 > JAOUEE01. Next base: position 936 of record JBPCTQ010000219.1, on the reverse strand, counting down.
GGACCTTCAGGTCGCCGTCCCCGGCGTTGTAGAACGACACCACCGGGAATCCTGATCCGTCGAGCGCCAGCGACGTGTGGATCCCCGTGAGTCCCGGCCCCGTGTCGTGCGACGTGATCGACTCGCCGGCGCCGGCACAGTTCACGTCATCGCAGTGCAGGACGCTCAGGTCCTTCGATCCGACGCTGTCGTCGTAGTAGGCCACCACCGGGTGACCCATCGCATCCAACGCCAACGAGGTGTGCGAACCCACACTTCCGGCGCTGTCGGGGGTGGTGATCGAATCCCCCACGCCATCGCAGTTGGGATCGTTGCAGTGCAGGATCTTCAGATCATTGTTGGTGGCGTCGCGGTAGGAGACCACCGGATTCCCGGCGGCATCCAACTCGAGCGACGTCGACCCACCGGTGTTTCCCACAGTGTCAGGTGAGGTGATCGAGTCCCCCACCCCATCGCAGTTGGGATCGTCGCAATGCAGCAGCTTCAAGTCCCTCGTGGCCGGAGTGCCGTCCCAGTACGACACGACCGGATTGCCGGCCGCATCCAGTTCGAGTGACGTGAAGTGGCCGACATTGCCCACCGTGTCGGGCGAGCTGATCGACTCGTCACCGCCGGCGCAGTTCACGTCGTTGCAGTGCAGCAGCTTGAGGTCCTCGTTGGTGAAGTCGTAGTACGACACGACCGGATACCCCAGGGCGTCGAGGGCCAACGACGTGTACCAGCCGACGACTCCCCCGGTATCGGGTGAGGTGATGGACTCGTCGCCGCCGGCACAATCCACATCGTTGCAGTGCACGATCTTCAGATCACCGGTGGAACCTTGGAAATGGGCGATCACAGGAAACCCCGAGGCGTCGAGGGCCATCGAGGTGAACGAACCGGTGAACAGCGCACTGGAATCGACGGTGTTGACGGTGTCGGCCCGGACGGCGGTCG
>JBPCTQ010000218.1:0-15909 GCA_051011595.1 Acidimicrobiales bacterium | reverse complement strand
AGCCGGTCGACGCCCGTCTACCGAGGTTCGGAGCGCCGATCACGGCGCGGTTTGGTGCGCCCCTCGATTTGGGCCGGTGGGCCGGGGCCCGGCCCACCGCCGTCACCAATCGCCAGATCACTGCGTCGCTCATGCGGGCCATTGCCGCGCTCTCGGATCAGCGGGTCGACACCACACCGACGGCGCCGACCCGACCCATCCCCGCCACCGTTCCCGCTTCACCACTCTCTGTGCCTGAATAGATCTCTTGCACCACTCCACGTAGCATTGGTGGAGGAGGACAGCTGATGCGGCGAGGACTGATGATCGTGGTGTTCGCCGCGCTCGTGGTGCCGTGGGCGCCCAGCCGGGCCCATGCCCACACTCCTCACGATTCCGCCGACATCGTGGTGGTGGCCGCCGACTACCCCACGAGCGGCCGGGTGTTCGCCACCGTGCAGGACGGTCTGGTGCGCTCCGATGACCGTGGTGCGACCTGGCAGCGGATCGTCAACGGCATCACCGGCGACGCCGTTCGCCGCATCGCGGTGACCGAGGCGGCGCCCGAGCGGGTGTACGTCACCACCGACGTCGGGGTGTTCCGGTCCGACGACGGCGGGAACGTCTGGTTCGACGTCAGCGGCGATCTGCCGGCCGCCGAGGCCCCGGCCGTCGCCGTGTCCCCCGATGATCCCGACATCGTGTTGGTGGCCACCGCCGCGGACGGTCTCCACCGGACAGACGACGGCGGGGAGAACTGGACTCCAGTCGAAGGAGTCGGCCGCGTGCGTGTCGCCGAATTCGGCGCGGCCGGAACCAACGTGGTGGTGGTCGGCACCGCCACCGGCCGAGTGCACCGCTCCGATGACGCCGGTCGCACATGGGTGAGCACCGCAGCCGACCTGGGCTCGCCGATCAGAAGCCTGGCGGTGGGTCGCAACAACCTGATCTACGTCGGGGGCAGCGACGGTGGCCTGCTGCGATCCACCGATGGTGGGGCCGGCTTCGAAGCGGTCGGCAATGAGTTCCCGGCCGACCAGGCCGTCCGAGCCGTCGTGTTGTCCACCACCGAGGATCAGGTGTGGGCCGTCGCCGCCACCGACGGTGTGTACCGATCCGACGACGGCGGCGAAACCTGGACACACGGCATCGACGGCCTCACCACCGACCCGCAGGCCGAGGCGCTCGAGGTGGCCAACTTCACCGACCTCGATGCCGGCACCACAACCGACGGCGACACCATTTTGCACCTCACGGCCTTCGACGGCTTCTTCCGGTCCGACGACGGTGGCGACACCTGGCAGGCGCAGGAGACCCTGGCCGACATGATCGTGGGATTGGCGGTCTCGCCGTCCTACGACCTCGACGGCACCGTGGCGGTGACCACCTACGTCAAGGGGGCCTACATCTCGACCGACGAGGGCCAGACCTTCGTGCCCGGAAACGGCGGCCTGGCCCAGCCCCTCGGCTCGGGCAACAAACTGCTACCCGTGATTCGGCTGCACAACGTCGAGTTCTCCCCCGACTTCGCCAACGACAACACCATCTACTCGGCCACCTGGACCCACTTACTGGTCTCCAACGATGCCGGTCTCAGCTGGCAGACCCATTTCGTGGACGACGCGCCGGCCGACACCCAGCTGCGTCAGTTCATCATCGCCCTGTCGCCGCAGTTCGACGCCGATGGAACCATGTTCCTCGGCACCCGTCAGGGCACGGTGTACGAGTCGACTGATCGGGGTGCCGATCAGACGTTCACCGCGGTGGGCTCGGTCGACGGCCACATCCGCACCATGGTGCTGCATCCCGACTTCGCCACCACCCCCACGATCTTCGCAGCAGCCGACACCGGCGTGTTCCGTAGCACCGATGCCGGCCGCAGCTGGACCCTCACATCAGGGCCCGCGGGCAGCGCATTGTTGAGCATCTCGCCCGATTTCGACAACGACCAGACCGTCTTCGCGGGCAGCCCGACCGGGCTGTACGTCAGCCGCGACGGGGCGGACACGTGGGCCGAGGTCGACGATCCGGTGGTGGGCCGCGGTGGAGTCGAGGCAGTAGGCACCTCCCCTGCGTACGCCGACGATCAACTCCTGCTGATCAGTGTGCGCGGCAGCGGCCTGCACCGATCGACCGACGGGGGCCGGACATTCCATCCGGTGGGCCAGGGCCTCGCGGCGCGCCAGCACCTGCTGAGCGACTTCAACAACCCGTCAGGTAGCCCCATCGAGTTCTCCCCCGCGTTCGCCGACGATCGCACCGTCTACGGATTCAGCGGGGGCACGGTCCTGAGATCAACCGACGCCGGTGAGACCTGGGACGAGGTGGCCATGCCGCCGGCCTCGGCATTCATTGCCGCCGAGTCGGTGGCAGTGCCCCAAGAACCCCGAACCGCTTCAAACGAGGTCGAACCGCAGACTGTCGACGACGGCAACGACAACACCCTCCGGGCGGTCGGTTTGGGACTGGCTTTGCTGGTCGCCGCCGGTGGTGCCGTGTTCGCCCGTCGCCTGACCAGCAACAACGCCTGACGACTCAGCCGAAGAACAGGTCCCAGATGACGTCGCTGGCCGAGCCGTCCACTCAAGACGGCCCTCTGTCGCGTCGATTCTTCCCGCATGTGGCGCATCCTTGTTGTGGTCCTGGTGGTGGCGGTCGGCTGCCTCCCGTCGGACGCCGATCAGACGAGGGCCCCGTCCGACACCGTCGTCACCGTTCCCGACGATTGGGGGCTGACCGACGAGCAACCGAGCCAGCCGGCCCCGGTGGCCGAGGACGCGGAGCCCGCAGGTGATGTCGCCCCTACGCCGGACGAAGAAGCTACCGGGTACACGGTCGCCGAGCAGGTGATCGAGTCGCGGCTCCACCAGCGGCTGTTCAGCATCGAGAGAAACGGCTTCCCCGACGAGACACCGTCCGAGGCCCGGTGTGTGGTCGAGACCGCCATCTACTCCTTGCCCGAGGAGGTCCTCCCGCAGTTGACCGACCCGGCGCAGGCCGAACTCACCTTCGAGACGGTCGACCTGTTTGCCGGCGCGCTGGCCGCCGCGGCCGAGGTGTGCACCTGAGCCCCCGGCAACAGCCCATCGACGGCACGGCCGGGCGGGTTGTACAATTTGTCAAAATTCTCTGGAACCGACCCCTGGGCCCGCACCCGCCGGCCTCGGGCTTCGAGGAAGGACAGGCATGCACATTCTCTTCGCCGATGACTTCGAACCCGAAGGCGTCGACCTACTCACCGCCGCCGGCCATCGCTGTGAGCTGCGCCCCACGCTGGATGCCGCCGAGCTCCCTGGTGCCATCGCGGGCTTCGACGTGCTGGTGGTGCGCAGTACCAAGGTGCAGGCCGCCACCCTCGAAGCCGCCGACTCGCTCGAGCTGATCGTGCGAGCCGGCGCCGGCACCAACACCATCGACTGCGCCGCGGCGTCGGATCTGGGTGTCTTCGTCTGCAACGTGCCCGGGCGCAACGCCATCGCGGTGGCCGAGCTCACCATGGGTCTGCTCATCGCCGTCGACCGCCACATTGCCGACGCCACCGCCGACGCCCGCGACGGACAATGGGACAAGTCCCGCTACAGCAAGGCCGACGGGCTGCATGGCAAAACCATGGCGGTACTGGGGTTGGGCGACATCGGCCTGGCTGTCGCCGAGCGGGCCAAGGCCTTCGGCATGGTGGTCACCGCCCTCCGCAAGACCGACCGATCCGACCAGATCGAGGCCCGGATCCGGTCGACCGGCATACGCCTGGTCGACACCCTCGACGAGTTGGTGGCCGAGGCCGACATTGCCACCGTGCACGTGCCCGGCAATCCGTCCACGGCCGGCCTGGTCGACGAGCACTTCCTGAAGCTCCTGGGCGACGAGGGCATCCTGCTCAACACCTCCCGAGGTGATGTGGTCGACGAGGCCGCGCTGCTGGCTGCCCTCGACCGTGGACTTCGGGCCGGGCTCGACGTGTTCGCTGACGAGCCCGGTCAGGCGGGGGCCTTCGACAACACCCTGGCCCGGCACCCCAACGTGGTGTCGACCCATCACATCGGTGCGTCCACCACCCAGGCCCAGCTGGCCATCGCCGATGGCACCGTCGAGGTCATCGAACGCTACGCGGCCGGAGACGTCATCAACTGCGTCAACCTCGAGACCGATCGGCTGGGGACCTGCACCCTCACCATCCGCCATCTCGACCGAGTGGGAGTGCTGGCCCAGGTGCTGGGTGTGCTGCGGGCCAACGGCCACAACGTGCAACAGATGGGCAATCAGATCTTCCGGGGTGGCAACGCGGCCGTGGCCACCATTCGCATCGACGGGCTGCCCCAGCCGGGCCTGGCCACCGATCTGGGCAACATCGACGAGGTGTTCTCCGCCACCATCCGCCGGCACGGGAGCTGACATGCGCGACCTCCGCCCCGCGCAGCTCCGTCTGGTCGAACCCGACTTCGTCGATCGGGTGCCCGCTCCGGCCTACGACTCGCTCGCGGCCGGCGGACGGCGCGACCTCCTGGCCGACAATCCCGATTCGTACCTCGCCGTCACCCAGTCCCAGGAAGACGAACCCACACTGTCGGCCGAGGCCGTGCTGGCCCGGAGCCGGGTGGCTCTCGACCGACTCCGATCGTTGGGAGCGTTCGGATCGGTGCAGGAGCCCCGACTGCTGTTGTACCGACTCGAGGTCGAGGGTCACCAACAGACCGCAATCGTGGCCGAGTTGTCGGTGGACGCCATCCGCCACCGACGGTTGCGGCCCCACGAGCAGGTCTTTCCCGGCCGGGCCCGCATCCTGGCCGACCATCTACACGTGGTCGGCGCTCAATCCAGCCCCATCGCGGTGGCCCACCCGTCGTTTCCCGCGCTCGACGAATTGGTGGCCAGCGTCACCGACAACGATCCGCCGCTGCGCGACTTCGTGGCCCCCGACGGACTGCGCCAGTCAGTGTGGGCCTTTCCCCACCCCGAGGCATTGGCCGCACTCGACGGGGTGCCGCTGTATCTGCTCGACGGTCACCACCGGGCCGCCGCCGCGCTCGATCACGCCGACCGATACGGCCTCGGTCCCGACGATGCCGGGTCGTGGTTGCTGGCCGCGCTGTTTCCCGCCGACTCGTTGCGCATCGTGGGTTTCGACCGGCGGGTCCTCGATCCTCGATTCACGGCCGAGCAGACGCTGGATCTCATTGCCGAACACGCCCGGCTGACCGAGGTCGACGAGCCCTTCCGGCCCACCGTTGCCGCCGAGGTGGGGGTCTACCTGGCCGGCCGGTGGTATCGGGCCACCCTGCCCGACGTCGGACAGAACGCGATCGTGGGCCTGGCCCCCGTGTTGCTGCAGTCCCAGATCCTGGGTCCCGTCTTCGGCATCGTCGACCCCCAACACGATCATCGCCTCGAACACCTGCCCGGTACCCGTCCGGCCGTCGAGGCTGCGGCGGAGACCGACGACGAGGGCGGTGTGCTGTTCACCATCGCACCGATCAGAGCGGACGAACTGATGGCCGTGGCCGATGACGGCTTGGTGCTGCCCCCCAAGTCGACGTTCATCACCCCGAAGGTCAGGTCGGGGATCTTCCTGCGCGAGCTCTGATCAGGCGTCGACCACGCTGGTCTGGGCGGTGTCGAGATCGACCACCGGCGGCTCGGTGGACCAGGGGAACTCGATCCAGTCCTCGGTCTTCTTCCAGATGTACTCGCACTTCACCAGCGAGTGTGGTTTCTCGTACAACACCGCCGACCGCACCTCCGACACCCGGTCGAGGCAGAAATCGCGCACCAGGTTGAGGGTGTGCCCGGTATCGGCGACATCGTCGGCGATCAGCACACGGGCGTCCTCCACGTCGACCAGGTCGAGGTACGGCGGCAACATCACCGGCATCTCCAACCGTTCGTCGACCCCGGTGTAGTACTCGACGTTCATGACGTAGAGGTTCTTCACGGCCAGGGCGTAACCCAGCGACCCGGCCACGAACAGCCCACCCCGGGCGATGGCCAGGATCATGTCGGGCCGATAGTCGTCGTCGGCCACCATACGAGCGAGGTCGCGTACGGCGGTTCCGTAGGTGGCCCAGTCGAGGATCTCGCGGGCCTGATCGGGTGCTGCTTCAGCCATTCGCGGACACTAACGGGCCGGGCGGCCCAGTTCTACACCGGATGCACCAACACGAGTGTCCCCACGCCGACGATGGTCAGTAGGAGGGCCACCGAACGACGCAGCGATCGCCAGGGCACGCGAGCCCGCGCCACCACGATGGTCACCACCCCGATCAGCACACCCGCCAGGTCGTAGGCGAGGTCGGCCGAAGCAGGGCTGCGGCCCGGCGCGGCCAACTGCACCACCTCGGCGATCGTGGCCGCGGCGATGGTCAACATCGAAGCCAACCCGAGGGAGCGTCGGGTGGCCGGCTGGGGCAACAACAAGGCGAGTGTCACCACGACCAGGGCGCCGGCGCCGGCATGGGCCAGATCTTCGACGCGATCGAAGTCGAATCCGCCCCGCACGCCGATTCGGGGCGTCACCACCAGAGGCAGTGTGCACGTCAGACAGCCGGCAAACGCGAGGCCCAACCACCGTCGATCGCCGACCTGAAACATCACCACATGATACGACGCGTACTGAGCCGCCGGGTCAACAAACCGGCAATGGGTCGAATGGCCCATCCATGTGGGACATCGGGCCCGGGGGATCGGGTCCGGCGCCCGGGCCCCTCGTGGTCCGCGCCTCTGCGTTCGCACCCGCCCAATTGACGACGCCCTGGGCAGACGTATCCCCAGGAGGTGGTCGTGAAGACCAGCGAGAGTGCACAGACCAGGTCCGCCGGCAGGGTCGGACGAATCGTGATCGGGTGGAGCGTGGCGTGGGCGGTGTTTCTGTCGGGCGGCGCCGCCCTCGACGCCGTGCTGAACAACGGTTCCGATCCGCGCGACCTTCCGGCCCGACCCATTCCCTCTGGTGAGCCGCTCGGACAGGAAGCGGTCGTCACCGAGGCCACGACACCGACACCGCCGGCGAGTGACGGACCCACTGCTGTGGCAACCACGACGGTGCCGCCCGATACATCCGTCCCAACTGTGACACCTGCTCTCGTGGCCGAGTCCGAGCCGGTCACGACATCGACCGCTGTCGCACCGGTGGTTGCGGCGGTTCCGGTCACCAGTGCAGCTCAAGTCGTGGAGCCCGCCACCTCGGGACCCGTCGTCGCACCTGCGGCGGCAGCCGAGCCGGTTCCGGAACCCGCTCGATGCGTCATCACCTACACACTCGACGGAGTCAACCCCGATATCGCCGCTACGGCGTTCGCCGCCGTCGAGGCTCAGGTCGCCGTCGATCTGATCCCGGTCGAGCCGACCCGGGCCGGCCACCCCTCCACGGTTCACGTCCGCTCGTACTGGCCCGCCGACAACCCGACCAGTGCCTTCGGCTGGACGGGAGACGTCGGGGGACGACAGACCATCTACCTCAAGCCGATTCTCGAGCGGACACCGGACTTCGCTCGACTGATGCTCGTCCATGAGCTCGGCCACGTCCTCGGCCTCGATCACACCCACGACGGCTCACCCATGGACGACATGCCGACCACCGATCAGTTCTCCGCCGCCCAGCGGGAGCAGATGAAACGGCCGTGCGAACGGTCGGCCGATCTCACAATGACGCACTCGTCAACCGAAGGAGAGACTGATGACGAACACGCACACTCGTGACTTCACCATCGTGTTGGTGTCGCCGGTCGGACCAGACGACGCCGACATCGAGTCCCACCTCACCGACGACGACACCCAGGTCATCCGGAAACACTCCGTCGATGGAATCGTCGATCTGGTGGCTGAGCACCATCCCCAGCTGGTTCTTCTCGACACCGACGCCCTGCCGCGGGGTGCTCAGGACAGCCTCGCCCTCGTCGAGACGCTGACGTCGTCCTCCGCCGTGGTGGTCATGGGCAGCGACGACGACGAGCAGTTGCGGCTCCAGCTCATCACTGTGGGCGCCCAGGACTACGTCACCAGAGACGTGCTCTTCACCGACCACGTGCTCTGGACCGTGCTCGGCTCGTACGGCCGGTGGCTGTTCGAACGATCGCTGCAGGTTGCCCATGAGGAACGAACCGCGCTCGAACAACGCCTGGCGCTGGCTCGTGATCTACACGACGAGACCATTCAGCGCCTGTTCGTGTGCCGGCTCCAGCTCGACCCGTCGAGCCCGGGCGCGATCGGCGTGGAGCGGGAGTTGGCCGAGATCATCGCCCACCTCCGCGGCACGATCCGCCACCTGTCGGGCACCGGAGCCACACTGCTCGACGACGTGACACAGGTGTGTGAGCACCATCGAGGAAGCGGCCAGCGGGTCTCGCTCGAGACGATCGGTGATCTGGCCGACGTGGCCGATCATGTTCGACTCCACCTGCTCGATGCCGTCGTGACCTTGCTGACGCTGTGCGCCTCGAGCAACACCGACATCTCGCTCAAATTGGAAGCCAACGACCACCGGGTAGAGCTCCAGGTGCGGTTGTACACCGACTGGCCCAATGTCAGCGTGAACGCCGGTCTCGACCTCGGTCGGCTGTCGCACGCTGCCACCCGACTGGGTGGCCTCATGGGGTGGACATGGAATCAGGGCCTGATCAGGGTGCGGTGGACTGTCCCCACCGGCGGTCGGGTCGGTCACCTGGTCTGAGGGGCCTCAGCCCCGAACACGGCTCGTTCCGTGAACGGGCGAGCTCACTGCGGTTGGGTGGGCAGACCCCGCTTGTGCTCGAGGCTGGCAGCCAGAAGGGCTGCCTCGGTCCGCTGATGAAGACCCAGCTTCTGGAGCAGGTTGGACACGTAGTTCCGCACCGTCTTCTCGGCCAGGAACAACGTTCTGGCGATCTCGCGATTCGACCGCCCCTTCCCCAATAGGCGGAGCACCTCGAGCTCGCGCTCGGTGAGATCGACCAGACGGGGATCGAGTGGTTCGACACTGTCGCAGACGCGACCGAGAAGAGCGGCTGCGACCGAGGGGCCGAAGAGTGCGCCTCCACTCGCCACCGCTCTCAGGGACGCCACCAGACCGGTGCTGGAGACGTCCTTGAGCAAGCAGCCGACCGCTCCCGCGTGAATGGCCACCACGGCGGACTCGTCGGTGGTGTAGGCGCTGAGCACGATGTACTTGATCGAACGATCCTGCGGGGCGAGCTCCTCGCACACGTCGATCCCGTTGCCGTCGGGCAGGTCGATGTCCATCAACACGATGTCGGGTTTGAGAGGCAGGATGCGACTGAGGGCCTCGGACACCGACCCGGCCTCACCGACCACCACGATGCCGTTGTCGGTGAGTGCTTCCCTGAGCCCGACGCGGACCATCGGGTGGTCGTCCACGAGAAACACACGGATCGGATGCTCCTCGGGAGGGGAAGCCGTGGTCACGACCATCTCACCGAGGCTCAGCCGTCGGGATCCACCAGTCGAGGCACGTGCGCCCACCGGATCGGTGGTGCTGGAAACCCCCACCCAGCCGGGCCGCTCGACGCTGGAGGTTCAGCATTCCGTTCCCCGCGTCCGCGTCCTCGCCCAGGCCACAACCATCGTCGCTGACCCGGACCCAGATCTGTCGGCTCGCCTGCCTGACCTCGACGCTGACCTCGTTGGCCGAGGCGTGCCTCATGGCGTTGGCCACCAACTCCTGGACCGCGGCCCGGACATGGCGGTCGAGTCTCGGTGGCAGGTGGCCCAGCTCGCACTCGACCGTGACCCGGAGTCCGGTGTCGTCGTCGACCAGCGCGTGCAGCGCGGCAAGCCAGTGCCGGAACCCGGCATCGTCGAGCGGAGCCGCCGCCTGGAAGGTGTCCCGTACATCCGACACGGTCGAGGCGAGCTTGTTGAGGCCCGGATCTGGTGAGTCACCCAGCGTCTCCGCCAACCTGGCGATTCGCGCCTCGGCCTCCTCGAGCAGCGGGCGGACGCTCGTCAACCGTGCCGTCAGGATCCCGGAGTCGACGGTGAGGTCGGTCAGGCGCCGTCGTCGCTCCCAGCGGGTCACCGCCACCTCGACGGCGAGCGGCAGCAGCTGGTCTCTGAGACGGGCTCGTTCGACCACCTCGGTGGCGCCGGCCCTGATCAGCTCGTGGCCGACCGGCTCACGAGGATGGTCGCTCACCACCAGCACGGGATGATCGGGTCGCTCGCCGCTGAACTCGTAGAAGGTGGTCTGGCCCCGGGAGTCGGGCAGATCGAGGTCGAGCACCACAACGACCAGATCGTGTTCGGTTGCGGCCAGCGCATCGGCGAGTGTGCCCGCCACCTGGACCCGGGCGCCCGAAGCGGCCAGCTGGCTCGCCATGAGCTGAGCCAAATCGGGATCCGCTTCCACGATCAAGCGGGGCATCTCGTGGAAGGTGGCCGCCGCCGTTGTCATATTGACACCATCGTCACATATGGGGCCGACTTGAGCTCTCAGGCACCTCGCCGCCCGGCGGGACTCTCTACTGACTCCATCGTCACCGTCGGTGCCGAACGTGAGCCCTCGGGGCCCGGGACATCCAGCGACGGCCTCAGATCGACGACGGGTCGACGTCGACCCAGATCTCACCGTCGATCTCGACACACCGGTAGGTCTCGATGTCGCTCTTGGCGTCTCGACGGCCCTTGACGTTGACCTTGGTGCCGGTGCCGTCGACCGAGAATCGCCAACCGTGGGTGCGACACACCAACTCGTCGCCTTCGACGGCCCCCTCGAGGTCGAGGGGCGACCACTGATGGGGACAGCGGCCTTCACAGGCCGCCAGCCGACCGTCGGTGGTCCGCCATAGCACGATGAAGTGACCCTCGATCTCGGCGTCGACCACCCCGCCGGAGGCCACGTCGGCCGACTGCGGTCGGGCCCGAATGGTCAGAGGTTCGATTCTTCGGCCCCGATGGTGGTGCTGTCGCCGTGACCGGTGTGCACGGTCGTCTCGGGCGGCAAGACCATGAGCTGACGGGTGATGCTGTCGACCAGCTGTTCGTGACTGCTGAACGAACGTCCGGTGGCACCGGGACCCCCGTTGAAGAGGGTGTCGCCCGAGAAGACGATGCCCTCGCTTCCCATATGGAGACAGACGCCACCGGGCGAATGACCCGGGGTGTGCAGCACGGTCAGCTCGGCACCACCAACGGTGATGAGGCGTCCGTCGGAGAGATGGTCGTCGACCCGACGGTCGGGGTACACCGCCTCCCACAACATGGTGTCGTCGGGGTGCAACCACACCGGTGCGCCGGTCTCGTCGGCCAGGGTGGCGGCCGCGTTGATGTGATCGTTGTGGGCATGGGTGCAGACGATGGCCCGAACCGTCCGATCACCGATTCCCTCGAGAATGGGCCGATGATCGTGGGCCGCATCGACCACGATCACCTCACGGTCGTCGCCGACGATCCAGATGTTGTTGTCGACGTCGAAATCCTCGCCGTCGAGCGAGAAGACACCGCTGGTGACCACATGATCGACCTGCGCCATCAGAGAACCACCACGCTGCGCAACACCTCACCGGCCTCCATGCGGTGGAAGGCCTCCTCGACGTCGTCGAGCGAGATCGTCTCGCTGACGAATCGTTCGAGATCGAGCCGGCCCTGGAGGTAGAGGTCGATCAGCATCGGGAAGTCGCGTGACGGCAGGCAGTCGCCGTACCACGAGGACTTCAGCGAACCACCACGACCGAACACGTCGATCAGGGGCAGCTCGATCTTCATGTCGGGGTTGGGCACACCCACCAGCACGACGGTGCCGGCCAGATCGCGGGCGTAGAAAGCTTGTTCGTAGGTTTGGGGCAGGCCCACTGCTTCGATGGCCACGTCGACACCGTCACCATTGGTGAGCTCGCGGATGCGCTCGACCACGTCTTCGTTGGCCGCATTGATGGTGTGGGTGGCGCCGAAGTCCTTGGCCCATTCGAGCTTCTTGTCGTCGACGTCGACGGCGATGATGGTGTGGGCCCCGGCCAGGGCCGATCCGGCCACTGCCGCATCACCCACTCCCCCACAGCCGAACACGGCCACCGAGTCGCCTCGACCCACTTCGCCGGTGTTCATGGCTGCGCCCAGCCCGGCCATGACCCCACAGCCGATGAGCCCGGCCACCTCGGCCTTGGCGTCGGGGTCGACCTTGGTGCACTGGCCGGCCGCCACCAGCGTCTTCTCGGCGAAGGCGCCGATCCCCAGCGCGGGCGACAATTCCTGTCCGTCGAGGGTCATCTTCTGGGTGGCGTTGTGGGTGGCGAAGCAGTACCAGGGCCGACCACGACGACAGGCCCGGCACTCGCCACAGACCGCGCGCCAGTTCAGGATCACGAAGTCACCCGGCGCCACGTCGGTGACGCCGTCTCCGACCGACTCGACTATCCCGGCCGCCTCATGACCCAACAGGAAAGGGAACTCGTCGTTGATGGCTCCTTCGCGGTAGTGGAGATCGGTGTGGCACACCCCGCAGGCCTGGACCTGCACCAGCGCCTCACCCGGACCGGGATCGGGAACCTCGATGGTCTCGATCGAAACCGGTTCGCCCTTGGCCTTGGCCACCACCGCTCGTACCTGCTGCCCCATGGCTGTTCCTTCACCTCTCGCCAACTGCTGTGGGCCGCGACACTACCGGCCCTGAACACGAGAGGGTGCGGGGGCGGGCGACCGGGCGCGGGCCTCAGCCGATGTGCGGGATCCGGTCGGGAAGCCCCCGTCCGTTGTTCCACCATCGGTTCGGGTTGTCGCTGGTGGGGTTGTAGGCGGCGCGACTGGCCCAGTCTTCGCGTAGGAGGATCACCGGTTCTTCGTAGTGGTGTACGTCGAGGATGGCGTCCATCACCTCGGCCAGAACCTCGGTGTCGCGTTCGATGGAAATCTTCACCTCCACCATCGGGAACGTCTCGGTTGCCCCGGGCTCGAACCCATCGACATGGGTGGCGGTGGTCGACCCGGCCGGCGGTTGGGCTGTCTCCATCCCGACGGCCGAGACGCTGGCGTTGCGCTCGTAGGCGCCATACCGCAGTGGATGGACAACCATCACTGCGTCGAGGATGCGGTCGACGTCGGGGAGGAGCGTCTGGATTTCGAGGGTCCAAACCGGTTCGAATCGACCTCCTGATCCGGACCGGTATGACTCGAGAAGGTGGCTCATGGTGGCAGCGTAGAAACCCTGCGCTCCGGCCGAAAGTGTCCGACCTCCTTCGTACTGTGGGACCCATGAAGTCGATGGTTCTCGATCCCGATGCTGCCGCAGCGGTAGCCACACTGGAATCGGGTCTGGCGGCCATCCAGGACCTGGACTTCGCGGCGCTGGGCGACGGTGATCTTCGAAGCCTCATCGAGGTGGCCGAGACAGCCGGCCGACGCCTGGCGTCGGCGCAGATCGGGCTGCTCGACGCGGCCGACCGGCGCGACCTGGGGCGGGCCGACGGGTTCTTCTCGGCCAAGAACCTGGTGCGCCATGTGGGTCGGTTGTCGCCGGGCCGGGCCGCAGCACGCGACAAGGCGATGCGGGCCCTCCGCCAGCTACCCGACGTCGAAACTGCACTGGCCCGAGGGGAGATCGGCGTCGAGCAGGTCGAGCTGTTGGGCAAGGTCCACGCCAACACCCGGGTGTGCGATCAGATGGCCGAGCGGCAGACCACCTTTCTGGCCCAGGCCGAGCGATCCTCGTTCGCCGACTTCACCCTCGACGTGCGTCGGTGGGAACAACTGGCCGACGAGGACGGCACCGAACCGACCAACAGCCGCAACCACCACAACCGCGACGTCAATCTGGTGCAGGACCCGGTCGATCGGGGCTGGCACCTCACCGGCGGCTACGGCGCCCTGCAGGGCTCGGCCCTCGAGGAGATCCTCGGCTTCTACATCGATGCCGAGACGGCAGCCGACTGGGAGAAGGCCCGAGCCGAACACGGCGACGACGCCCGCTACTCCGACCTGCCCCGCAGCCAGGCTCAGCGGCGAGCCGACGCCATGTGGCAGATCTTCCAGGACGGCGCCAACAACGAGACCACGGCGGTACCCATCGGGTACACCCACCACATCGTGTGGAACGCCGACACCTACCAATACGGCTGCGACCGCATCGAGGGCCGAGCAGGACCGGTGCTCGATCCCGACACCATGCGCTGCCAGACCCTCGATGGTGTGCCCCTCGATCCCATCGAGACCGCGGTCGAGTCACTCTTCGGCGCCATCCGGCGAGTGGTGGTCGACGCCGAAGGTGTGGTCATCGACCTCGGCGCTGCTCGGTTCTTCACCGGCTCGGCCCGCACCGCAGTGAAGCTCAGCTCCACGCACTGCATCTGGCCGGGTTGTGACCGACCGGCCAGCCGGTGCCAGGCCGACCACGTGGTCCCCCACGCCAAAGGAGGCCGCACCAACCCCCGCAACGGCGCCAACCTGTGCGAGGGCCACAACCGGCTCAAAGAACACGGCTACACGGTGTGGCGCGATCCGGCCGGCCAGTGGCACATCACCAAACCCGATGGCACCCGCCTGGAATGACCGCCGCTGGGTATCACCGTGGCACCCCAGCCTGAGGGGCTACTCCGAGGGCGGGGCCGTGGTGGTGGTGCCCTCACCGAAGGGCAACGGTGTCTCGGGTTCCTCGCTGCATTCGGGCCGATCCGCCCACGCATCGAGATCGTTGGGGTGGTCAGAGGCAGCCAGCACCTCACACGGCACCGGCCACGGCTGATTCAGATCGACCAGCGAAATGGGATCGATGGGATCACCGAGCAACCGGACCTCCCAGTGCAGGTGCGGGCCCGTGGAGTAACCGGTCGAACCGATGAAGCCGATGTGGTCGCCTCGGGCCACCTGCTGGCCCACCACCACGTTGAACGCACTCTGGTGGGCATACAGCGAGGCCACCTGTCCACCGTGATCGATCACCGTCACCAGGCCGTATCCGGTGCGAGCCTCGGCGATCACCACCGTTCCGGCGGCGCCCGCCCTGATGTCCTGGCCCATACCGGCCCCGATGTCGAGACCGGTGTGCCGGCGCACGGTGTTGAAGATGGGATGGACCCGGGGGCCAAAACCCGACGAGATCGGGGTGGGATCAACCGGTCGGGAGAACGTGGGCAACAACGCGGCTCGCTGCTGACCGCCCTGGAGGGTGGCCAGGCGAGCGCCGATCCCATCGCTGTCGGACTGCAGGGCATTGAGCCGCAGCTCGAAGTCGGCCTTGCGGCTCTGGATCTCGGCCAGCCGGGTTCGCTGGGCACTCACCTGCACACCCAGCACGTAGCGCGACTGCAGCAACACCAGCTGGGCCTGCCGGAGCACCTGCTCCTGGGCCACCACGGCCGCCGCTGCCGCCCGGGCCTCGGCTTCGGCCGCGGCGAGGTCGGCGGCCAAGGTGGACGCGTCGAGCTCGAGCACCACTACCCGATCGACCAGCGCCCGCTGGGCCTCGACGAAGATCTCCCCGTACTCGATGATGATGCCGGCTTCGGTCGCCGACGGTTCGGCCATCACCTCTTCGGTGAGCCGCACCGCCGATCCGCCGGCCACATAGGCTTCGACGGCCTGCCGCCGCAGACTGTCTTGTTCTTCGAGCAGACGGCGACGCACCTCGGCCAGGGCCGACTCCGCTGCTTCTCGATCGATGCTGGACTCGATGGCCGTGGCCTTCGCCGCCTCGAGGTCGACCTCGGACTCCTCCAGCAGGGCGGCCAGCTCGACCACCTCGGCCTCAGTGGTCTCCAGTTGCCCGACGGCCAGCTCGTACTCGGCCAGGGCCCCGGCCTCGTCGGCCACCTCCTCGTCGTACTGGGACTGCAGGGCGGCCAGCTCGGCCGGGTCCATGGCCGGAACCGTCGGCCCGGTGGGCACCGGCGTGGTGGTGGCGGGCGGCGGGGTGCTGCCGGTTGGTGTGGTGGTGACCGGAGGGGTCGTGCCCGTGTTGACCGGGGGCTGTGTGGTGGGGGGCGGCGCCTGGGTGGTCGGCGGCGGGGCCTGGGT
>JBPCTQ010000217.1:0-4334 GCA_051011595.1 Acidimicrobiales bacterium | reverse complement strand
CCCCCACCCCGTCGGGCCACCGCCGCAGCGTGACCCCCCGCCCCTCGATGTGGGCCAGCATGGCCGGGGCGACCTGCACGTAGTACCCGATCACCTGACCTTTGGTGAACCCCACCAGCGGGTACAGCACCTTGTCGAGGTTGGAGACCGACAGCTCGCGGTCGCCCACCTCCACCCGGACCCGCTCGGCCAAGGTCAGGCCGACTTACGTTTGGCTGCCGCCGCCTTGGCCGGCTTCTTGGCCGCCTTCTTCGACCCCTTCTTGGCCGCCTTCTTGGTGCTGGTGGCGGCCGGGTGGCGAGTGCGGGCCTTCTTGGCTTCGGCCACACTGGCCTCGAGCGCAGCCATCAGGTCGACCACCGTGTCCGAACCGGCCTCCACAGGAGCGGGCACGATCTCGGTCTCACCGGCCGCCTTGCGCTCGATGAGCGCCAGCACTGCCTCGCGGTAGTCGTCGGAGTGTTTGTCGGGTGCGAACTCCTCGGACAACGACTCGATGAGCTGCACCGCCATGTCGAGCTCTTTCTTCGACACCTTCACGTCGTCGAGGTAGGCGAAGCCGTCGACCTCACCCGAATCGACCAGCTCGTCGGCGTACACCATGGTGGACAACAACAGCTTGCCGTCCTGGGGTCGCACTGCAGCCAGGTACTGCTTGGTCCGCATCACGAAGCGGGCGATTCCCACCTTCTGGCTCTTCTCCATGGCCTCGGCCAACAAGGCGTAGGGCTTGGCCGTGGTGGCATCGGGGGCCAGGAAATAGGGGGCGTCGTAGAAGATGGGGTCGATCTCGGCCAGATCGACGAACTCGGAGATGTCGATGGTGCGCACCGCCTCGGGGTCGAGGGCGGCCAACTCCTCGTCGGTGACGATCACGTACTCACCCGACGGCAACTCGTAACCCTTGACGATGTCGTCGTAGGACACCTCACGACCCTCGTCGCCCACCACCCGCTTCTGGCGCACCCGCACACCCGACTCGCGGTCGAGCTGGTTGAACCGCACGTTCTTGCGGCGCACCGCACTGTGCAACTTCACCGGGATGCTCACCAGCCCGAAGCTGATGGATCCACTCCAGATTGCTCTGGCCATGGCGGCCGGCTCCTTCCCCCAGGAACATCCATTATGGGCGGCCCGGGAAGCGATCTCCACGTCCTATCGGCCTAGGCCAGCGTGGCTCGAGCAACCAGGTCCATGCCGAATGCAGTGAGAATGGCCAGGTAGAGCAGGCCGGTGGCCGCCATCACGGCCGAATACTCCCGCTCCTTGAGCGCGGCCCGGGTGACCCCGAGCAACACGATGGTGGCGATCACACACGCCACCCAGAACCAACCCAACAGGCCGTTGTAGCCGTCGTCGATGGTGCCGTTGAGCACCGACACCATGCCGGTGGGCCACAACATGACCAGCACCTCCAGCGGCCACAGCGCGGCGGTCCACCGCACCAGCTCGAGCAGGGGCCCCCGGGCCAGGCCCGGCTGCACCAGGTACCAATGACCCAACAACATGGCGTCGGTGACCGCCCCGAGGAACAACGCCCCCACCACGGTGCGGGCCACCACCAGGGCCGCCGGATCGCCGGCATCGAGGCCGGCCGGGATCAAGGCCACTAGACCGATGGCGGCGGTGATCAGATCGAGAACGGGAGGGAACTCCGGTGCGTCGGGGTCGAACCGCTGCTCGGCACGGTCGATGCCGGTCATGGCCGCCACCCGCGCCGTGCTGGCCTCGACCCGGGCTCGTTGACCGGCGACGCCGGCCGACTTGCGGGCCACCGACAGGGCCAACGTGGCCGTGCCCACCACCGCCATGGCCACGGGGAGAACCTCGCGCCCGGGAACCGTACCGAACCGCCCGGCGATGATCAGAGCCCCCACCAGCATCAACAGGTACACACCTCGCATCAGCCAGCCGTACCCGAGCCCGACCTCGCGTCGCCGGGTGGTGATCCACAGGAAGAACCAGCCACCGGCCGCCCACTGCAGCAGCACGGTGGCTGCGTCGAGCTCGATCACCCGTCGATGACGGCCAGCTGGTGATCGGCTCGATTCAGCGAGTCGGGTCCATCGGGTGTGGCCACCACGATGTCTTCCAGCCGGGCACCCCAGCGCCCGGGAACGTAGATCCCGGGTTCGATCGAGAAGGCATGGCCGGCGGCCAGCGGTGTGGTGTTGCCCGCCGCGATGTAGGGGTCCTCGTGGGCTTCGACCCCGATGCCGTGGCCGGTGCGGTGGATGAAGTACTCGCCGTATCCGGCGTCGGTGATGATCGCCCGTCCGGTGGCGTCGACGTCCTCGGCCGACCGTCCGATGGTGGCCGCCGCCACCGACGCCCGTTGCGCCTCGTGTAGCACGGTGTAGAGCTGGTCGAAGTCGGCCGGTGGTGGGCCGGTGTACACACACCGGGTGATGTCGGAGCAGTACCCCACACCGGACTCGTCGACCATGGTGCCGCCGAAGTCACACAGCACCACCTCGCCGGCTTCGATGACATGCGACCCGGCTTCGTGGTGGGGGCTGGCGGCGTTGGGCCCGGCGGCCACGATGGTGAAATTCACCCGATGGTGGCCCTCGTCGAGGATCTGACGGGCCAGCTCGCCGGCCACATCGGCTTCGCGCTGACCGACCAGGTCGATCTCGCCCTGCTGGAGCCGAGCGGCGATGCGGTCGACGGCGGCGGCGGCCTGACGGAGGGCGTCGATCTCGGCCGCGTCCTTCACCGACCGCAGCTCGCTCATCACGAGCGATGCCCGACCGAAACGACCGGTGGGACACGCCCCCTGCAGGTCGACCAGGAACCCCGACCACGTCTGATCACCGATGGCCAACGACGACCGGCCACCGACCAGATCGGCCACGATGGCCACCGCGTCATCGCCTTCGGACCACGGCCGCACCGTGAACACCTCGGGACGCTCCACCACCCGGGGGGCTTCGAGTGCGGGTACCACCAGCGTGGCGTCGCCGTCCCGAGGCAACACCAACATGGTGAGCCGCTCGAGGGGCATGGCCTCGTAGCCGGTGAGGTAGGGCAGGTCGGCCCCGACCGACAACAGCAGGGCATCGACGTCGTGGCCCACCATGACCCGGCGAGCCCGCTCCATCCGATCAGCGAACATCACCGCAAAGGTTACGGCTCTAGAGCAGGGTTCGGAGCACGGTTGCACCAACCATGGCCACCAGGCTCCACACCACCATCGGGTGAGCCAGGTTGTGAATCCAGCCCGGGGCGTTGCGCCGACCGAACACGGCCATACCGACGCCGGCGCCGATCACCACACCCATCGACCCGGTGGCGACTCCCACCACGAACAACACGACCACCACAACCAACGCCGCGCTCACAGCCGCCTGACGGGCGCGCAGATGGCGCAGGG
This sequence comes from Acidimicrobiales bacterium, assembly GCA_051011595.1. Taxonomy (GTDB): domain Bacteria; phylum Actinomycetota; class Acidimicrobiia; order Acidimicrobiales; family SHLQ01; genus JAOUEE01. The sequence continues at coordinate 958 of JBPCTQ010000217.1, read as the reverse complement.
CGCTGCGGGCCCGTGGATCGTCGATACCCCGCAGCACGGTGATGCCGTCGTTGGCGTGCCCCTGGGCCACCAGCGCCTCACCGAGGAAGAGCTGGGCATCGACATTGGTGGGATCACGATCGAGAGCCTGCGCGCAGTAGAGCACCAAGGTGTCCCACTCCTGGGCCAGCCGACACACGTAGGCGAGGGCCAGCCATCCGCCGGGAGCATCGGGGTCGAGGTCGCGGGCATGGGCGGCAGCATCGGCCGCGCCGGCGTCGTCGTAGTCGGCCAGGCGAGCCCAGCTCAGGGCCACGAAGGCGTCGGGGCAGCCCGGGTCGACATCAGCCCATTCCTCGGCCGCCGTACGGGCGGCATCGATGTCGCCCAGCTCGGCCAGGGCATCAACTCGCACCTGGTGGGCCGCACCGCAGTGGTGGTCGGCGGCAATCGCTTCCACGGCCAGCTCGAGCGCCAATTGGCAGTGCTCGCGTTCGAGCAGAGTCGCCGCCACCGGAACGAGCAAGGCGCCGGCGTCCGTATCGGTTCGGTGGAGCTCTTGGACGAAGCGAGCGGCCTCGGCTTCTTCCCCCACGGCCAACAGCATCCGTAGGTGTTCCAAGGCGGGTAGACGATCCACCCCGCGGCTATCGACTCCGCACGCTCCCAGCCTGAGCAACCGCTTGGCGGGCGTGGTAGCTGCTGCGGGTGAGTGGACCGGACTCGACATGAGCGAACCCCAGCTCCTCTTCGCCGATTCGGCGGAGCTCAGCGAACTCGTCGGGGTGCCACCACCGGGCCACCGGGACGTGATTGGCGGTGGGACGCAGGTACTGACCGATCGTGACGATGTCGACGCCGACCGCGGCCAGGTCGGCCATGGTCTCGACCACCTCCGAGTGCTCCTCGCCCATACCCACGATGATCGACGACTTGGTCACCAGATCGTGCTGCTTGGCTCGGGCCAACACCGCCAGAC
>JBPCTQ010000216.1:0-2951 GCA_051011595.1 Acidimicrobiales bacterium | reverse complement strand
CCGCCAGCGGTTCGTACTGGCGGATCCCCATCACGCTGCACACGTGGCCGGCAGCCAGGAAAGCATCGACTCTCGAGTCGGGAGAGCTCATGATCGCCTCGATGGCCGGGGGCACGAGTACGTGACTCACCAGCACCGAGCAGTTGGTGCGGCGTCGCAGTCGGGCCTGGTGGATCGCCCTGGCGTTGGCGGGTGCGGTGGTCTCGAAACCGACGGCGAAGAACACGACCTCGTGGGAAGGGTGCTGCTCGGCAATCGTCACTGCGTCGAGCGGGGAGTAGACCACCCGCACATCGCCGCCGGCCGCTCGCACCGAGAACAGGTCGCCTTGGGTGCCGGGCACTCGCAGCATGTCGCCGAACGAGCAGAAGATGACGTTGGGGCGCGCGGCGATCTGCACGGCCGCGTCGATGCTCTCCACCGGTGTCACACACACCGGGCAGCCCGGGCCGTGAATGAGCTCGACCTCGGTAGGCAGCAACTGGTCGATGCCGTGGCGGATGATCGAGTGGGTCTGGCCCCCGCACACCTCCATGACGGCCCACGGGCGCGTCGCCATCTCGTGGATCTCGCCCAGCAGCTTGGCGGCCAGATCGGGGTCGGCGAATTCGTCGAGGTACTTCACGATCCGACTGCCTCATTCGGGCTGTCGGATTGTTCGACGGCTTCCACGATGCCGATTTCCTCGAACAGGTCGAGTGACACCTTGGCTGCGGCTTCATCGAGAACGGTGATGGCGAAGCCGGCGTGGATGATCACGTACTGCCCCTCGCGTGCATCGGGCACGTAGGCCAGGCACACCGTTTTGGTCACTCCGCCGAAGTCGACGGTGGCCATCGGGGTGCCTCGGTCGAGATGGGTCTCGACGACGAGGCCGGGGACTCCTAGACACATGCTGTTCGGCTCCCTTCGTGATCGAGTCCTGCGGGCCGGCGGCTCCGGTGGGCGGCAACCATGACCTGGCCCAGGGCCAGACCGCCATCGTTGGGGGGAACCACTCGGTGGGTGAGGACCTCGAAACCAAGCTGCCGCAGCCGCTCGCCGGCCAGGCGGGTGAGCAACACGTTCTGGAACACCCCGCCGGTGAGCCCGGCGACGTGGAGCGACTGCTCGTCACGGATCCGCTCGGCGCAGCGGCCGATGACATCGGCGACGGCCTGGTGGAACGCGTAGGCCAGCGCTGCTCGGTCGACACCGGACTCGAGGCCGCGGACCAGACCCCGCAGGACGGGCGCCGGGTCGATCGACCCGTCGTCGTGCAACGCGAAATCGACACGGAACGAAGTCGGAACGGCCCGGTCCGCCAGGAATTCGAGGTCGATCGCCGCCTGCGCCTCGTAGGTGATGCGGTGACGGAGGCCGAGCAATGACGCCACGGCATCGAACAGCCGGCCCATGCTCGAGCTCGTGACACAGTTCGTCGATCGGGTGAGCTGCTGGTGGAGGATCCGCCGTTCGGTTTCGTCGCAGGCCAGCACCGGCGCCAACGTCTCGGACCAGTCGATGTCACTGGCTCGCAGATGAGCAAGTGCGGTCCGGCAGGGATTGTGCACCGCACTGTCGCCCCCCGGGAGCAGGACACCACCAAGATGGCCCCAGCGATCGACGGCGGCATAGTCGCCCACCAGGACCTCTCCGCCCCACATGGTGTGGTCGGTGCCGTAGCCGGTCCCGTCGAACACGAAACCGATGACCGGCCGGCGACCATCGTGGCCGTGCTCGGCCATCAACGAAGCCAGGTGGGCGTGGTGGTGCTGCACCTCGACCAGTTCAACGTCGGCAGTGGTAGTGGCGGCGAGCCGGTCTGCGTACTCGGTGGCCCAGCGTCGGGTGTGGTACCCCGGGTGGGCATCGACGGCCAGCCGCTGGGTGTCGACGCGGTACAGATCGGTGAGCCGGGCCACCGACGACTCGAACGCGGTGAGCGTCTCGTGGTTGCTCATGTCGCCCAGGTGTTGACTCAACCAGGCGTCGGATCCGGCGGCCACCGCGAACGTGTTCTTGATCTCGCCGCCCACCGCCAGCGTGGGAACCACTGCTCCCGGCAGCCCAACCGGTAGCGGTGCATGACCACGGCTCCGGCGTATGGGGAGCTCGGACCCGTCGACCAGGCGGATGACCGAGTCATCACACGGGGTGTGGATGGGCCGGTTGTGGGTGCAGAAACTGTCGGCGATGGGGGCGAGACGGCGCCGAGCGTCATCGTCGTCGAAACAGATCGGCTCTTCGGACACGTTGCCACTTGTCATCACCACCGCCGATGGCGGGCGGATGTCGGCCCCCGGCACCCGCCCGAAGAGCAGATGGTGGAACGGTGTGTAGGGCAACAGGACGCCGATCAGCGGGTTGCCCGGCGCCACGAACGGCGACACGCCGCCTGCTGCTCGGGCTCGTAGCAGCACGATCGGGTGGGCCGGAGATCGAAGCGCCGACGCCTCGGCGTCGTTGATGTGCGCCATCCGACGGGCGGCGTCGAGGTCGGCAACCATCACCGCGAAGGGTTTGTCGGCACGGTCCTTGCGTCGGCGCAGCCGGTTGACCGCTTCGTCGCTGGTGGCATCGACCGCCAGGTGATAGCCGCCGAGGCCTTTGATGGCGACGATGAGGCCCGCGTCGACGTCGGCCTGTACCGCAGCCAACACGTCGTCGGTTCCCGTGGTCACCTGCCCGAAACGTTCGTGCTGCAACTGCGGCCCGCACCGGTGGCAGGCGATGGGTTGGGCGTGATGGCGACGATCTCGTGGGTCGGAGTACTCGGCTGCGCAGGCGGCACACAGTGCGAACTCCCGCATCGTGGTGTGGGGCCGGTCATACGGCAGGGCGCCGATGATGGTGAACCGCGGCCCACAGGCGGTGCACGTCGTGAAGGCATGGCGAAAGCGTCGGTTGGTGGGGTCGAGCACCTCGGCGACGCAGTCGTCGCAGGTGGCGGTGTCGGGTGGGATCAGCGT
>JBPCTQ010000215.1:0-26817 GCA_051011595.1 Acidimicrobiales bacterium | reverse complement strand
CAACAGGACCTCGCCCGATCCGACAACGGTACGAAACCAAGGGGCCGACGGATGAGGCCCCGGGTCCGCGCCTCCGGCGCAGCCCCGTCAGGAGCGCCGCATCGCCCACGATGCGGGGCCACACATCCCGACCGCCCACAACCCGAGACCAAACAAGACGAAGCGGCGCGAGTGGGGAAGTAATCGCGCAGCCTGTGAGCATTCGCCCGCTTTCGGTGAAGGGGTGGGTAGGCTGCCCCCTGCGGGCGGAGTGCCAGCGACCCGTCGCCGTCATTGTGGACGGCGACCACGGAGGCACCCGTGCCCAGATCATTGATCTACTTCGGACTGTTGTTGTTCGTCGCCTATCTGATCACGCTCGATCCCAACGAGGCCGGCACCACTGCGAACGACTTCTTCGGTTGGGTGGGCTCGATGGCCAGCAACGGCCTCGAGTTCATCGACAGCATGGTCGAGGGGGCCGATTCCGAGCCCGCCGTACAGCCTCGCTGAGCCCACACCAGTGGTCGCTCCCCTCTACCGGCCGCCGACGCGGCCGACCGTGCAGGTCCTGTTCCTGCCGCTCCACGACGAGGACGTGTTGGTCCCGCGCGAGGTGTACTTCTACAAACGGCGGGCTCACTGGGCGGCGCTGGTCCCGCTGATGCTCGAGGCGCTGGCCATCATCACCCTGTCACTGGTGGTGATCGCCGGAACCGTCCCGGCCAGCAGCACGTTGCTGTTGGCCATCTTGATCCTGGCCGGCATCAGTGTGTGGCGCATGATCCACGACCGCGACTGGTCCTGGATCGACTACGCCGGATTGGCCGTCGGCGCCCTGCTGGTGGTGTCGGCGGGGGTGGGCATCAAGTCACTGGCCGTGCTGGCCATCTTGTGGACCATCACCCGCCTATCGCTCGATGTGGTCCGGTGGGGGTGCTACGAGGTGCGCTACATCACCAATCGCCGAATCATCGAGATCAACGGCCTGCTCGGGCGACGCATCTCCTCGATGCCGTTGCACCAGGTCACCGACATCACCCTGCGCCGCGGTATGGGCGGCGAGATCTTCCGCTACGGCGAGCTCCGTATCGAGAGCGCCGGGCAGGAGCAGGCCCTCGGTCGTATCCCGTACCTGGTCGACGACGAGAAGTTCCACGACGTGCTGGTGCATCTGGCGGCCAACGAAGCCGTCAACGCGCCCTGAGAACGGGAACGAACGGCCCGCTACCGTCGTTGAACATGGTGATGTCCGACAACGGGAGCATGATGACCGATCAGACCTACACCGACGACGAGCTGCGCCAGCGCCTCACCCCCGAGCAGTACACCGTCACCCAACAGGCCGGCACCGAACGGGCCTTCACCGGCGTCTACTGGGACTGCCACGACAAGGGCATGTACCGCTGCATCGTCTGCGACACCGCCTTGTTCGACAGCGACACCAAGTACGAATCGGGTACCGGATGGCCCAGTTTCACCGCCGCCATCGACGGCGGGGCAGTCGAGACCCGCACGGACTCGTCACACGGCATGGTCCGAACCGAGGCATTGTGCAGCACGTGCGGTGCCCACCTCGGTCATGTCTTCAACGACGGGCCGTCACCCTCGGGTGACCGCTTCTGCATGAACTCTGCGAGCCTGCGGCTCGAACGAGAACCCAACGACGACGAGTAGCCCTACAGCTCCTCGGGGATGTCGTCGTCCTCGTCGGGGTCCTCAGTGGCCCCGTCGTTGGGCGGCGCCTCGCCCGGGGGCGGGTCTCCGGCAGCTTGGTCGAGGCCGGTGTTCTGGCACGGACCGTCGAGGAACGGCTGCAGAGCTGCCACCAGCGGCGCTCGTACGTCTTCACCCTTGACCTCGGGATCGGCCAGCTGGCTCAGGATGGAGATCACGTCGGCCGGGGCACCGGAGTCCCGGGCGATTCCCAACACCAGCGCCCACTCGGTGTACGCCGAACCCGAGAACCGGCGGTCGATGGCCTGGCACAGGGTGGTGTAGGCCGAACCACCGGCCAACTCATCCGGCCCGCCTTCGGGCTCTTCGCCGGCGGCCACGGCGGTGGTCGGCGGCGGGACGGCGGCGATAGCGGCGCGGGCCAGGGCGATGTAGTCGCCGGCCACCGAGTCGTCACAACCCCAGCTCACCACCCGGTCGACTTCGAGACTCGAACGCAGCAATGCTTCGGTGTCGTCGGCGGCCAGGGCGTCGACGATGTCGCGCAGGGGCCGCTCGACACCCGCAGGGGCCGCATCCACGAATCGGTTGAGTTCCTCGATCGCCGACTGGCCCGACGCCGAACCAGCACCGGAACGATTGAAGTCCTGCACCGTGCCACAGAAGAAGGCATCGATCTCGGCCGGTGCGCCCGCGGTGCGGGCCCGGCCACCAAAGGCGCAGAGCGACTCGAGCAGCACCTGACGGTCGCCATCGAGGTAACAATCGGGTTGGCCGTTGAGGGCCGCCACCAGGGCACCCTCCACCAAGGGGAACTGACACGTCACCAACGTGTCGACGTCGACCGCACTGGCCTCGGGATACCGCAGGGTGTCGCCGGCGACGGCGGCTTCGACCTGAGCTCGGTAGGGCTCGGGGAGCGCACTGGCACTGGTCCGGACCCGGGAGTAGATGTCGTTGGTGGCGCCACCGAAGGCGATGGCACCCATCCAGTCCCCCAGCTCCGCGCACACCGGATCGGATCCGACGTCGCGCGACGCAGGTTCACCGGGAACGGCCGCCGTGGTCGTAGTCGACTCCGAGTCGACACCACCGTCGGAGGCGGTCGCCGGCGTGGCATCGGAATCACCACCACACGAGGTCAGGAGCAACAGGAACGCCAGGAGAAGCGCGGAACGACGCATGACATCACGCATCGGCCTCCGGCGCTCAGACTTGAGCGATCAAACCTCGTCGAGGATCCGCTGACGCAGGCGACTGAGCACGCTGATGCATGCGAATTGGCGCACCCGTGGGCGGTCGAACGGAAACACCAGCCGATGGGCCTCGGTGCGCCCGGCCACCAGGGTGGCGAAACACACCGTGCCCGCTGGTTGGCCCTCCTGTTCATCGGGGCCGGCCACACCGGTCACGGCGAGGGCACAGTCCGAGCCGAGCACCCGGGCCGCCCCTTCGGCCATGGCGATGGCTGCCGCTTCGGTCACCACCGGGCCCTCCGGCACACCGAGGACATCGAACTTCACCTCGCTGGCGTAGCTGACGATGCCACCACGGAACGAGGCGCTGGCACCGGGCACGTCGACCAGGCGGGACGCGATCAGCCCACCGGTGAGCGACTCGGCCACACCGAGCGTGAGGCCACGATCGCGCAGCTCCCGCAACACCACCGATTCCATGGTGTCGTCATCTACACCGAACACGATGTCGCCGATGATCTCGCGCACCCGCTGATCCTCGTCGTCGAGCAGGCGATCGGCCGCCGCTTCGGTATCGGCCTTCGCCGTGATGCGGACCTTGAGTCCTTCGATACCGGAGGCGAGGAAGGCCAGGGTGACCTCGCCCGTCCCGTCGAGCCGCTCGATCTCGGTGGCCAGGGTCTCGGCCAGTCCCGACTCCGAGCTGCCCCAGGTGCGCAACACCCGGCTGCGGATCACCGAGCTGACACCGGCGCGGCCGGCCAGGTCGGACAAGACGGTGCCACCCACCATCGCCTGCATCTCCCACGGCACGCCGGGCACGGCATAGATGACTTTCTCGCCCACCGGACACACCAGACCGGGGGCCGTGCCCGGCTGTTCGGCGATCGGTGTGGCCCCGGCCGGCACCATGGCCTGGCGAAGGTTGTTCTCGGGCATGGGCCGGCCTCGGCCTCCGAACATCGCCCGGATGCGTTCGGCGATGGCCTCGTCGAACTCCAGGTCGACCCCCATCACGTCGGCCAACACCTCTCGGGTGAGGTCGTCCTGGGTGGGGCCCAAGCCCCCGCAGACGATGACCGCGTCGGCTCGTTCCAGCGCCTGGGTGAGGGCGTCGCGCATGCGCTGATGGTTGTCGCCCACCTTGGTCTGGAAGAACGAATCGATACCGACGGTGGCCAGCTGCTCGCCGATCCACGACGAGTTGGTGTCGACGATCTGGCCCAACAACAACTCGGTTCCCACAGCCACCACTTCACAACGCATCTCGGCATCGTAGGATCTGCGCCGATGCTCTTCGTGCACGAGGTTCACTCGGTGGTCGGCCGTCATGAAGACGACTTCGAGCGCCGCTTACGAGACGACTGGGTTCCGGCCATCGCCGACGGCGACGATGCCCGCCTGCTGCACTGTCTGCACCTGGCTCACGGCTCGGGACCCTCGTACCGGATCGTCACCGTCACCGCGGTGGCCGACGCCACGGCGTGGGGGCGTCTGGTCGACCGCACCCTCTCGGGTGATCTGGCCGCGGTGGCGATCGGCCTCGACGAGTATCGCCACGATGTGACCGCCAAAGTGCTCGCTCCCCTCCCCTGGTCGAGGCTGCAATCCGTCGACCTGACCTCGGTGCCGCTGGCGGGCGACCACGACCCGGTGCTCTTCATGGAGGACACGGTCTGGCCCGACGAAGGCCTCACCGAGACCTACATCGAACGCAGTGGCGCCCACTATGCCGACTGGATGGACCACGGCGACGAAGCCGAGACCTCACTGCTGGCCATCGAAGCGTCGTTCCGCACGGTCTGGGGTGCCGGTCATCGCCGCGAGATCGTGTTGTGGCAACGCGTCACCCGGCCTCGCTGGATGTCGGGCCTGCTCATCAGCGAGGTGCCGGCCGAACTCAAACAGCCCGGCACGTGGATGCACGACGGCCTCGAGCTCCGCGATCAGTGGGAGAGCCGCATCCTGCGCTCGGCCCGCTGGTCACCAATCGAGTAGTCGCCCCCGAGCGACGACACGGCTCAGCTCCACGGTTGCTCGAGACCGGGGCCGCCGGGGCCGCCGGCCTCCCACACCAGACCGTCGTTGAGCTGGGGCGTGTCGATGGCGACACCCGCCGCTTCGTCGCCCACGTCGTCGGACACGGTGCCGCTGATGGCCAGCGTCACGGGGTCGGCGCTGGTCTGCAAGCCGGAGACGTTGTCGACGAGCAACGAGTCGGTGAGCTCGAAGGTGCCCTGCGAGGGAACGAAGTAGTCGTCGCCGTACCGGAGGGCCACGCCGTTGGCCAACAACAGCAGGTGGTCGGCCCGCACGGCCGGCGTGCCGTAGCCCACCTCGAGGCCCTGCTCACAACCGGTGAGCACCGAGTTGGTGATGGTGACCGAACCAGCCTCGGAGGTGGCCAGACATTCATGCACGAAACCCTCGATCCACACCCGGTCGATAACCACATCGGCTCCGGCATGGTCGATGCCGTCGTCGAGACCACCGACGAACACCGTGTCGGTGATGGTGCTGGTCTCGGTGGTGGGGCCCAGATAGATGGCGTCGTTGTCGTCGTCGGCGAAGGGAGCATCGATCGTGGGGAAGTCGAAGAACCACGATCCGTCGATGGCGAACGACGAATCGAGGAGCTCTCCACCGGTGTCGGTGCGGGCGATGACCGAGCTCGTCATGTCGAGTCGAGCGTTCTCGATGCCGAACCCCTTGGCCCCCGAGTCGGCCAGCACGCTGTTGGAGATCGACATGGTGCCGCCCGCGACGGCCCCGAGCAACGCTTGGCTGTTCGAGTGCCCGAAGGCCCGGGTGGCATCGCCGCCACCGCCGGTGAGCATCACATGATCGAGTTCGATGGTGCCGCCATCGGCTCGCAGGCCACCCCAGGGGCCGGCCGCATCCTGATCCCCGAACAGGACCGGAGCGTCGACCGTGCCGGTCGCTTCGAGCGTGCCACCGATGTCGATGTTGAGGCCGGCTCCCACGACCACCGTGGTACCCGATTCGATTCGGAGCGATCCGGTCGGGGCGACAACGAGCGGCTCGTCGACGCGCACGATCTCGTCGGGGCCCCACTGAACCGAGCCGTCGATACGAGCAGGGGCCACCCGATCGGCTTCGCCGGCCACCTCGATGGTGGCCACCGTTTCTCCTTCGGTGACGACGGCGACCTGGTCGGCGGCCGGGGCCACTCCGGTGCCCACCCCCACACCCTGGTGCATCACGACCGGGCGAGCCTCGTCGGTTCGGACCTCCACCTCCTGGTTCCAGCCCCGTTCGATGGCATCGGTGCCACGGGCAACGACGCGAACCGGAAACGACTGCCCGGCAAGCACACGCGACGGCGCCATCGTCTCCAGCTGGGCCGGTGCCAGGGTCGGCCCGGCCGCCGCCGACTGGGTCGCCACCGTGTCGGTGAGGGCGAGGTGCCGGGCCCCGAACACGGCTCGCAGCGCCTCGATCTCGGCATCGACAGCATCAAGAAACGATTCGGCCGTGGACGTGTCGCGACCGGTGATCACCGCCAGCTCGGGCATCGCCGCGGCCATCTCGTCGTCGATCAGCTCGGCCAGACGGGCTCGGGTGGCCGCCAGGGCAGCATCGAACTCGTCGGGCCCCAGGTCGGCCAGGACATCGTCGAGCGCGGCGACGTACGCGGCGTACCCCTCGTCGTTAGACAGCACAGCGTGATCGAGGCGGGCCTCGGCACACGTCGAGAGGCCCGAGGGGTCGACGAACTGGAAGTCGTCGAAGTGGCATGGGCTGAAGATGTCGTCGGGATCCCATCCCATCGGAGTCCAGTACTGACCAACGATGTCGCCGTCTCGCACACCCGCACCGGCGAAGAAGACCTCGTCGACGTAGTCGCCGTTGTCGGTGACCGACATGATGGCCAGCCAGCGCAAGTAGGCATCGAGGTCCATCTGGGTCCGAAGTCGGTCGAGCATGTCGGGTCCACCGGCTTCGGCCGTGGTGATGGTGGTCTCATAGGCCTCCAACACCACATCGTCGCGGTCGATCGAGCTCCAGCTGGTGGTCGAATTCTGGAAGCTGGTGTCGAGCGCCCGCCTGACCACTCCGTCGAGCTGGGGTTGAGCGTCACGCAGCGCCTCGTTGGGAGGTTCGATCAGCAGGTACACACCGGCCGCCGATCCGTCGATGTCGAGGCGCACCATCCGGAAGGACGGTGGAAACAGGCCACGATCGGCCAGCACCTGCAACATCGTGTTCGTGCGCACGAATCCCTCGTCGAGGCACATCGACACCAGGAAGAACTCGTCGAAGGCCGCGTTCTCGGCCACGGCCCGCCGGTGACCGGTCTCGAGGTCGACCTCGTACGACTTGCGGTCGCACTCCAGCGAGGACTGGCCTCGCAGGCTGACCTCGGCGGGAGCCGGAGCCCACCCGCCCCCGAGATCGACCTGGGCCAGGAACGGCGACTTGTCGTTGTCGGCCACTCGCTGGGTCCATGCCGCGCGGCTGGTGTCGTCGAACACCAAGCTCACCTCGTCGAGCGCCGCGGGCGCGGCCTCGGCGGCCGCCTCGGGGTCGCAGGGGCCGGGGACGTTCTCGGGCGGCGGCGCTTTGAGGGTGGTGCTCAGATTGACCACTCCCACCTCGACCTCGGCTTCGAACTGCACACCGGTGGCACAGATACCGAGGACCAACCGGCTGTCGGCGATGGCGTCGAGGTGGCCGCCCAGCTCGGTGGCCAGCTCCTCGGGTGGACGGGTCTCATCGAAGGCCAGATCGGTTCCCTTCGCCGCCTCGTCGCCGGACCCGATCCAGACCATCAGCGCATCGGCTCGACCGGTGAGATCGACATCGGGTGCACCTTGCCCCGGCGCCACCACCACCACGGTGCGCAGCCCGTCGGTTTCGTCGTCGTGAGTGCTTTCGAGGTCGTCGATGACCACGTCGAGCACCTCGTCGATGCGGCCCGGTGGTGTGACCGCCGCGGCGAGATCGTCCAGGTGGGCCCGGTCGAGATCAGCGGCCGCCGCGTTCGGTGCCAAGGCGCTCACCGGTACGACCTGGGGGCTGGTGCCGGTGAGGGTGAGCTCGACCTCGGGAGGATCACCATTGGCCGTTCGGTGCATCTCCACCGCCACCACGTTGGTGCCGGACTGGAGGGTTGCGGCATCGACGGTGACCGCAGCGCGGTGTCGACCCGGCCCGCCATCGGCCACGGCGGTGGCCCCGGCCAGGTTGCTGGTGAGCACCTCGTTGCCGTTCACCCAGACCCGAACGCCGTGGGTGTGGTCGATGGTGAGCTCGGCGCTGGCGGGTTCCAGCTCGAAGGTGTCGAACGTCGCTCGCCCGATGATCGGGGCGGTCGGTGCGTCGGGGCGGGGCCAGAGTGCGGTGCCAGCCGCCACACTCTCGAAGGCCCCCGTCAGCTCGAACCGCGACTCCCGCCAGTTGTCGGCCGCCAGGGAGGTATCGGTGGCCACCAGCCAGTCGGTGGTGGCATCGACGTGAAACACGGGCTGGGCCAGCGGATCGACCACTGGACCCCACTGGTACACGGCCATTTCGGCGCTGGCGTCGGCTGCCGCCAAGGCTTCGACGATGGCCACCGCCCGGTCGCGTTCGGCGTCGGTGCGCCCGGGGTCGACCACCACCGCAGAGAGCCGCCGCTCGGTCGGGCGGACCACCACAGCGGATTCGACACGCGCACCGGTGGCCTGGTCGCGGACGGTGACACACTCGGCGGCGTCGGGGGATCCGCCCGATTCGTCGATGGCGAAGACATCGAGCTGGATGTGGCCGTGGGGAAGCGCCCGCTCCCGACCCACGAACGTGCGGTCGATGGCATCGCAGCCCACGACCGGGGCCGCCGCCGGCGTTTCGGACCCATCGGACGAAGAGTCCGTGGAGCTGCTGCACGCACCGGCGACGATGGCAATCGTGACCAGCGCCGCCACCAGGCGGGCCCGGTTCACGCCGACGATGGGCGCCGGTAGGTGACCCTCAGCAACGCGGTGTCGTTGAGGAAGTCGACCTCGTCGACACGGACCGACACCACATCGAGGCCCATCCGGTCACGCAGGTCGGCGTGGAGGTCGTCGGCTCGGTCGGGCCGCACGTTCTCGATCCGTTCGTAGCGGATGGCCTGCACCGCGTGCTGGCGGTCGACCCATCGGGCACCCACCAGGTACACGGTGCCGGCGATCCCGAAGTTGGCGAACCACACCTCGGCGTGGGTGAGCGCACCCACCGAGATGGCGTTGATGACGGCCACCGCGATCACCGCGAAGGCGATGGTCAACTCGGTGTAGGGAACGGCAACCGTCCGGAAACGCAGCACCGCGAACAGCGCGAACAACCCGAACCCGAACCCGACGTCGAGGTCCAGCCCGTTCATGATGTACACGAGGAAGAACACCGACACGTTGAACACGAAGAACGTGGTGGCGTACTCGGCGTTGCCCACCCGACGGAAGTAGACGCCGCGGATGATGAACGCCGCCACCGCGACATTGACCACGAACCGGTAGATGAGCTCAGCCAGGCGATCCCAGACGAAGAGTTCGGTGGTGAACCACTGGGTGGCCAGGCCGGACATGGAGCCAGAGCCTACTGGCGAGGAACCCCATCAACGGTGCCATGGGCCGACATCGTCAGCCGCCAGTCAGCTGTTCTCGATGGCCTCGACCAGGCGGAGCACCGGTTTGAAGGCATTGTGTTTGCGTTGCCGGTCGACCGCGAGCAGGCCCACGCAGTACTTGGTGAAACGAGACTGACGCCCACCGTGACCGGTGATGGCATCGACCAGCGGTGATCGGTTGTCGAAACGAGGCTGTTTCACCTCGGCCACTGCCAGACGACGGGTGGCCGCGGTCCGATCTCCCATGGCGAACTCGATGGCGACGTCGATGGTGGCTCGCTCCGAGCGGTCGCGGGCGACGATGGCGAGGCGGAAGAAGCTGCCCCAGAGGGTGGGGACCAGCTCGTCGGGGTGGTGGTGTCCCACCGCGGTGATCAGTTCTCGGGTCTCGGGGCCGAGTGTGCGGCCCATGGCGGGCACCGCCACCCGTTCCTTCAACATCCGTCCGGTGTTCGTTTTGTGTTTGGTCTCGAAGAACACCTCGCCGGTGCCCTCGTAGCGTCGATAGCGGTACTTCACCCGGCCGACGTCGTCGTTGTGGTGGGCTCGATAGTTGGCCCGGTCGAAGGTGTCGAAGTATTGGTTCTCGTACCGGTGCAACGTCTCGCCATCGAGGTGCAGCACCTCGTATTGGCCACGTAGATCGCTCAGCACCGCCGCCAGTTGGTCGATCGACAACACGAACTTGGTGTCGACACGGCGCAGCAGACGGGCCTGTTCGAGCTCGGCCAAGGTGCACTGGTCGAGCTGGTCGACCGCCGCACGCACCACCCCGAGAGCGGGGCCTTCGGGCGGAGCCTGGCTGATGAGTCGGTCCAGAGCCGGAACGGCTCCGCTGGCAGTAACCACGGTGGCGCCGATTCTAGCGTTTCCTGACTCCCGCCTGACCGCTCACAGCTCGGCGACCTCGGCGGCCACCACGGCGTGACGATCGACGATCCACTGTCGGATGTAGTCGATCTCACCCGTGCCGGTGTTGATGTCGGGGCGGTCAGACCACAGCCGGAACTGTTCGTGCGTCGATCCCCACCGCTGTTCGTTGCGAGCCAGATTCAGGTCGATGTCGGCGACCAGGGTGTCGATGGTGGCACCCAGCGCGGCCGGAGCGAGGGGTCCGGCCAACAACTCGCCGTACCGGACGATGACCCGGCGGCGCAGATCGGGATCGGCCCAGAACCGTTCGAACAAACCGTTCATGGCCAGGAACGACAGGGGCAGATCGGTGTCGGCCGGGCGGCGGACGGTCAGGAAGTCCTGGCCGAAGCTGTGGTTGAAATCCCACGGCACGTATCGGAACGCGTCACCGGCGTCGGACTGGTACCAGTAGGCGTTCTTGTTGGCCGAGTCCCCCGCCGAGATGAAACTCACGAACACGAACCAGTCGATCACGTCGTGGGTGTCGACCCACTGGTCGACCTCGGCCACGAATCGATCGTCACTGCTGGTCGCCGCGAACTCCACCAGATCGGCGATAGGACCGAAGGCCGCGGGCCCGTCCTCGGGGGCACCGCTCTTCTTCTCGAAGCCGGCCGCCGGGTCGGGGTCATCGAGACGGAAGTCGGCCCGGGCGTCGTTGCCCTTGAAGAGTTGCCCGGCCGGATCGAGCTGGTGCCGCCCGAGATACTCGTCGTTGACGTTCTCGAGCACCGTGTACAGCCCGACGTAGGCGCCGTCGAGATACACGACGACACTGCCGTGGGGCACATCGAGGTGGCGGTCGTCGATGTCGGACCACAGCTGCTGGGCCAACCGGTTCCGCAGTGCGGAGTTGTCGTCGAAACCGGCAACGAGCACCAGACGGTCGAGCCCGTCGAATGCCGGGTCGTCGCTCCGGAAGGGCTCACCGAGGCGGACGGTGAAGTTGGGCTTGGGATACTGCAGCGACAGGGCACCGCGGATCCGGATCTCGGCGTCGTATCGATGACCACCGTGGGTGAGCGACGCGTCGGTGTATTCGGTCGACAGGGCATCGTCGGTGAACAGGTGCATCACCTCCAAGCCGTACTCATGGGTCAGCGTCAGAGGATCGACCACCGGTACGTTTCCGGGTTCGGCAAAGGCATCGGCCACTCCGACGGTCCAGCGGGCGCTCCCGCCATCGCCCTCCAGGACGATGTGATGCACACCCGCCTGGTCGAGACCGGGAGTCCATTCGACCGTGCCGTCCCCGACCGCGACCCCCGCCGGTGCCGCCACTACCGCCAGATCGCGATCACCGCAGTCGATGACGGCCATCGCCGCCTCTCCCTCGACCACCCATTGCTGGGGTGGGTCGACGTCGCAGTTCACCGGTGGCAGCGATGTGGGTGTGGTGACGGTTGTCGTGGTGCTGGGCTGGGTCGACTCCGACGAGGATCCACACGCAGCCGCGATGAGCGCCACCACCAACACCGTCATTGCCGCCGAGGCGCGACTCACGGAACGGGAATGGGGTGACACCCGAGTGATCGGTTGCCGCCACGGCCGACGCCGATCGCGAAGACGCACAGTTCCTGTGCATCGGAGGCGACCGGCAACCGGACCTCGAAACCGGTGTGGGTGCGACCGGGGTACACCGCCGCCACGTCGAGGCGATGTCGATCGGCTCGACCCCCACCCGCGAACGTGCCGTCGACGTACGCATGGACGCCGATCGACTCGGCCCGGTCCGGGTCGAACGCCCAGCCGCGCATCGTCACCGATTCGCCGTCGCGTTCGAGCGGCGCCATCGTCGCGAGCGGGTCGTGACGGACGGTCAGCAGGGTGCAGCCCAACGATTGCATCCCCCGGCCCGCCCCGGTGGCCGTGAGGGCGCAGATCCGGCGCACACCGTCGTCGGCTCCGAAACGAGCTCGGAAGCCGTGTTCGGCCCCCAAGCCGTAGGCGGCAGCCACATCCTGTCGGGGCCGATCGGCTCGCACCCGCCGGCGGCGCTCGCCGTCGACGTACACATCGACTCGCCGTGGGGCCGAGGACTCGAGGTCGAGGGCCCAGCCCGACACCATTTCCCCGGCGGCGTTGGAGCGGACCGCCCCCAGGCGGCCCACCGACGGCGGATCACCTGCCGGCGCCCGGTCGAGCACACGATCGATCATCGTGGCGTACACCCATGCTCCCAGCTCGGTGAGGTGCACGCCGAAGATGTCGACCAGGTTCTCATCCGTTCGGTAGTGCTCGTGCCAGTCGATCACCTCCACCCGCGGGTCGCCGGCCACCACCTCGAGCATGGTCTCTCGCACGAACACGAGATGGGGCCCCGAGATGGCCGGCAGGACCCAGATGATCCGCTCGGCCGGAGCCAGACGATCGAGCAGACGAGTGAGGTCGATGCGCAGCTGTTCGCGCGACCGGTTGTTGAAGTTGAGCGACACGAGCACGGTGTCGGGTATCGGCCGCCTCCGGCGATCGAGGAACTGGACGCCGGCCCAGGCCTGCATACCGTGGAACCCCAGGTACTCGATGTCCCAGTCGGCCAACTTGTGGCGAATGGTGGCCCGGGCGTTGATGACAACCGAGTCGTGGACGACGAACAACTCATCGCCCTCTGGTACGGGGACTCCGGCCTCGGCCGACCGGCTCCCGCTGCCCTCGCCGACGACGACGAGCGCCGTCACCACGAGCGCGGCACAACCGCGTCGGAGCGACGCCGGGATCATGCTCCGGTGACCGACGTGGCCGCACGACCGTCGCGTACGTACTGCCAACCCGACACCAGCGTGAACCCGACGGCAATCCACAGCGCACCGGCGATGACCCAACGATGATCCTCCAGAGGCGGGGCGACGGCGATCAGCAGGGCCGCCCCCTGGACCAACGTCTTGTACTTGGCCGACCGGCGAGCCGGCACGGACAAACCGTAGCGAGTCCAGTAGGCCCGCCACAGGGATATGCCCACCTCACGAACCGTGATGAGTGTCACCGGCAACCACCAGTAACCACCCACCGCCACCAGACACCAGGCCGACCCCAGCACCACTACCTTGTCGGCGAGGGGGTCGAGGAACGCACCGGACCGGGTGACACCGGCCCGCCGGGCCAAACGACCGTCGAAGGTGTCGGTGGCCGCCATCAGCGTGCCCAGCAACACGCCCGCCCACGAGGCACCCTTGGTGGCCTCATTGTCGAGGACCAACCAGAACAACACCGGGGACGCGGCCAGACGGGCCAGCGTCAACATGTTGGCCGCGTTGGTGACGAAATTCGACGTGTGGTGCAGCGCAGTTCCGATCACGGCGCCGCCTCGCTAGCCGTCAGGTCGGGGCCCTCTGCCCCCACGATGTCGACGTCGTGGAACTGCCCGGTGGCCAGCGACTCGGGAACGGCGATGATGCCGTCGATCTCCGGCGCCTCGGCCGTGCTGCGGGCCACTCCTTGCTCGTCCACGAGCACTCTGACCCGCCGACCGATCATTTCGTCACGTTTGCGGGCGGTGATCCCGTCCTGGAGCTCGGTGAGCTCGCGATGACGTTCGCGGGCGAGCTCGGCCGCCACATGATCGTCGAGGCCGTCGGCGTGGGTGCCCGCTTCGCGGCTGTAGGTGAAGAACCCGCACCAATCCAACGATGCCGCCTCGACGAACGCCAGCAGGGCATCGTGGTCGGCCTCGGTCTCGCCCGGGTACCCGACGATGAAGTTCGACCGGAACACCGCGTCCGGCGCCTGCGAACGAATGTCGGCAATTCGGCCCAGGAAGCGCTCACCGTCGCCCCAGCGGCGCATGGCCCGCAACAGCGGGCGCGACACATGCTGGAGTGAGAGGTCGAAGTACGGCACTCCGGTTGCGAGCACGGCATCGATGAGCGTGTCGTCGAGGTCACTCGGGTAGAGGTACAACAACCGCACCCAGTCGACCCGTTCGGCAACGGCGCCGACGAGGGGCACGATGTCGCGCGTGCCGTGCCCTTGATCACGCCCATAAGCAGCCAGGTCCTGGGCGACGAGGACGATCTCACGGGCCCCCAGTGCATCGACCTCGGCCACGATCTCGGAGATGGGGCGCGAGCGTTGGGGCCCCCGGAAGCTGGGAATGGCACAGAACCCGCAGGCGCGATCACACCCCTCGGCAATCTTGACGTAGGCCCAGGGCCGGCTGCTGGCCGGCCGAGCCAATCGCAACAGATCGAATTCGGGTGTTCGCTCGGCCCGCGAGCTGAGCGTGACGGGGACGCCGAAACCGGCGACCCGGTCGACCTCGGGCAGCGCCTCGGCCAGCTCCGGTCCGCTGCGTTCGGCCAGACAGCCCGTGACCACCAACTCGGCGTCGGGATTGCGGCCCGAGAGGTCGAGAATGGTGTCGATCGATTCCGCCCGAGCCTCCTCGATGAAGGCACAGGTGTTGACCACCACGACGTCGGCATCGGCCGCGTCGTCGACGGCCCGCATCCCGTCGGCGGTCATCGTGCCTTCGAGCTTGTCGGAGTCGACCTGGTTCTTCGGACACCCGAGGGTCACCAGGTGGTACGTCTTGGGCACTGGTCGGCGAATCAGAACTCGCCCACGGCACCGCGGGCCTCGGCCCGCCGATGAGCCGCGTAGTACTGGCTGGCCGCGATGATGAGATAACAGACGAGCATGCCCCCGACGAGCGCCCAGTTGCCGGTGACCAACAAGGCCACGAAGGCCACGATGACCGCAGCGGCCAGACCCCAGAGAAGGAAGCGGGTGAACATACGCAGGTCGGCCGGGCTGTCGAGGCCCTCGTCGTACGCCCTGCCGGTCTCTGCCATGACCTCAGCCTACCGGTCTCACCTGTCGCCGGCCGCCGTCGACACCACCACCGGGCTCGTCGCTGCTGGGTCCTCGTCGCCGTCGGAGGTAGCCAGCCCCACCACCGCGACCAACCACAACACCAACAAGACCACACTCTGAATTCGACCCACCCCGGTGCGCAGGAGGAAGAATCCGGCCAGGAGGCTCACCACCACCATCATGGCGAGCCCGAACCCGGTGAGGACATCGTCACCGATGGGGCCCGGGCCGATCAGGGCGATCAGCGATCCCACAGCCAGCGAGTTGAAGATGTTGGAGCCCAGCAGGTTGCCGACCACCAACTCCACCTCGTTGCGCCGGGCGGCGGTGATGGCCGTCACCAGCTCGGGGAGCGACGTGCCGATGGCCACCAGGGAAAAGCCGATGAACCCCTCCGACAGGCCCAGCTCGTCGGCGATCTCGCCGGCCCCCCACACCACCAGCTGCGCACCCAACGCGGTGAGGACCAGGCCGAACACGGCCCGCGCCAGCTCCCTCGCCACCGAGGTCGAGTGGAGACGCAACTCGACGCTGGGTGGAAACAGATCGGGATCGGCCGGTCGGCTGGTTCCCATGATCAGACCCAAGGCCACCACCAGCGCCACGAGCAGGACCAGGCCCTCCCATCGCGACAACGCACCATCGGCGGCCGCGATGGCAAACCCCAGGGTGGCCATGAGCGAAAGCGGGAGCTCGCGGCGGCGAGTCCATCCGGTGGCCACCACCACGGTGAGAATGCCCGCGCTGGCCAACACCAGGCTGAGATTGGCCACGTTGGAGCCGACGATGTTGCCCACCCCGAGGGCCGAATCTCCCTCAGCTGCGGCCAGACCCGACACCAGCAACTCGGGCACCGATGTCCCGAAGCCCACCACCACCGCACCGATGACCACCGGCGACACGTCGAGCGCATCGGCCAGGGCCACGGCGCCGTCGACAAAAACATCAGCCGCCCAGATGAGCAGCGCCAGACCGGCGACGGCGGCGATGACGGCGAGGAGCACGGCCGAACCCTAACCAGGCCCTACGACCGGATGCGTCACCCGAGGGAGTTCTTGAACTCCTCGAACTGTTCGGGGGACCACAACACCGAACGAGCCTTGGAGCCCTCGCTGGGTCCGACCACACCCCGGTCCTCGAGCAGGTCCATGAGCCGACCCGCACGTGCGAACCCGACCCGCAGCTTGCGTTGCAGCATCGAGGTCGACCCCAGCTGGCTGTTCACCACCAGCTCGATGGCACTCAGCAACAGATCGTCGTCTTCTTCGCCACCGGCCAGCCCGGCCGGCGGGTCGTCGGTGATCGACGGCGAGCCGGCACCTTCGTCGACACCCGGTAGGGCGATCTCGGCCATGGCCAGTGGTGCACCTCCCGTACGCTCACCCGGGTCCGCCGTCATGCTGCCGCCAGCCACGCTGCCACCGCCGGCTACGCCGGTACCGCTGCCTACGCTGCCACCGCTGGCCACGCCCCCACCGCTGGCTACGCCGCCACCGCTGGCTACGCCCCCACCGCTGGCCACGCCAGTGTCATACACGAGCTCTTTGGCCTGTTCGCGCCAGTGTTTGACGATCTTGCGGACCTCGGCCTCCTCCACCCAGCAGCCCTGCAAACGATTGGCCGTGGCCGATGAGGGACCCAACAACAACATGTCGCCTTTGCCCACCAGTCGCTCGGCGCCGGGTTGGTCGAGGATCACCCGACTGTCGGTGAGACTCGAGACCTTGAAGGCCAGGCGGGCCGGCACGTTGGCTTTGATGAGGCCGGTGATGACGTTCACCGACGGGCGCTGGGTGGCGATCACCAGATGGATCCCCACCGCCCGGGCCATCTGGGCCAGGCGACAGATCGACTCCTCGACGTCTCGCGCCGCCACCATCATCAGGTCGGCCAGCTCGTCGACCACCACCAGGATGTACGGCAGGCGCTTGTAGCTCTGCGGCTGGCCGTCCTCGTCGAGCTCGCCCAGCTTGGGCGGGATGTCGTCGGCCGCCACCGCGGTGTTGTAGCCGTCGATGTCGCGGAAACCGCACTCGCTCAACAGGTCGTAGCGTCGCTCCATCTCGCGAACGGCCCACGCCAACGCATTGGCGGCCTTCTTCGGATCGGTGACCGGTGCGGTGAGCAAGTGGGGAATGCGGTCGTACTGGCCCATCTCGACCCGTTTGGGGTCGATGAGCACCAGGCGGACCTCGTCGGGTGTGGCCCGCATCATGATCGACGTGATGATCGAGTTCAGGCCCGACGACTTGCCGGCGCCGGTCTGACCGGCGATGAGGATGTGGGGCAGGGTGGCCAGGTTGAGCAGCACCGACCGCCCGTTGATGTCACGACCCACCGCTACCTCGAGGGGATGGTCGGCCTCACGGGCCTCTGGCGAGGTGAGGATGTCACCCACCGCCACCACCTCGCGGGCTGTTCGGGGGACCTCCACGCCGATGGCCTGACGACCGGGGATCGGGGCCAGGATCCGCACGTCGGGCGAGGCCATCGCGTAGGCGATGTCGTTCTGGAGGCTCGTGACCCGACTGACCTTGACACCGCGGCCCAACTCCAGCTCGAAGCGGGTCACGGTCGGGCCCACCGTCATACCGATGAGGCGGGTCTCCACGCCGTGTTCGGCCAGAGCGGCTTCCAACACCCGTCCCCGCTGCTCGACGGCAGCCGTGTCGACTTCCTTGGATTCGGACCGCTTGAGCATGCGCAGCGGCGGCAGCACCCATGTGGAACCGGCCGCCGGCTCCACCTCGAGCTCGATGTCGGAATCAGAGCGGACATCGGGCACGTTCACCACCGGCGCGGCGGGTATCGCCGGGGGCTCGGCCGGTTCGTCGTCCTCGAAGGGCGACTCGATCAATTCCGGTTCGGCTTCGGGTGTCGCGAGCTCGTCGTCGATCTGCGGCTCGCGCAGGTCGATCTCGGCCTCGGTCTGCTCACCCACGTTGAACAACGAGCGGGTGCCGGTGCGCAGGGCCTCCCCCACCGGACGCAACCCGGTGGCGGCTCGATCGGCCATCACCTGGACGGGAACCCCGGTGAGGATCACCACGGCCAGCAGACCCATCGTGACGAGCACCAAGAAGGCGCCCCATGTGTCGGCCAGCCCCACCAACGGCCCGGCCACTCCCAGTCCGATCACGCCGCCGGCCCCACCGAAGGCGTCGGCCCCGGAACCCCACATCGGCTCGTCACCGAGCAGGTGCAAGAAGCCGGCGGCCGACATGGTGCCCAGCAGTCCTCCCACCACCAGCCGGAGGGGAATGTCATAGGTCGCCTTGTCGGCCCGGATGAGACCCACACCAGCGGCGATCATGCCCACCGGGAGCAGGAACTTCACCAACCCCACCAACAGACTGAACAGGTTGTCGACGCCGGTACCCAGCGGTCCCGCCGCCCCGAAGTACATACCCAGCCCGGCCACCACGCCGCCGAAACACAGCACCAGGCCGATGATGTCGAGGCCTTGACCGTCGAACGTCGATGCCTGCGATCGGGCCGACTTCTTGGAGGCCCCCGATCGGGATGGGGTCTTCTTCTTGGTAGCCACAGCGGCCCCAACGCTAACAGGCGGCGCGCGCGTTGCGTTGCTGCCTGCGCGCGGAACGTGAGATCTACGGAGAGGTGCCGAGATGCTGTGCGAGTGCCCCGGTGACCACTTCCCGTCCGTCGGCGTTCACGTGGGTCAGATCCCGCATCGAATCCTCGTCCACGGCCTCGGTGAGGTCGAGGAATTCGCCGCCGGCTTCGGCGACGACCGCCTCGTAGTCGGCCAACACCACCTCGTGAGCGGCCTCCCCTTCGGGATACATGGCCAGCAGCTCATCGGCGGCCGGCATCGCCACCACCACCGTCCGAGCCCCGTTGGAGGCCCACGTCATCACCCAGTCGGCGATGGCCTCACGGTTGGCCGGGCAGCGTTCGGGGTCTCGAAAGCTCGATTCGAAAACTTCCCTGGAGGCTGCAGTCGTCCCGAGACTCGGGGGCGTGTGCTCGATGCGACCCCGGGCCCCAGCCGGGAAACGATCATCGCGGCTGGCCGCCAGGAGCGGGCCGTCATAGGACTCCGGTACTCCGCCGACCATACGAATGTGACCGGGCACATGGTCGAGGAACGACAACGACTCGAAGGCCACCGCCCGGGCCTCGGTGTCGGAGCGGAAATCGTTCAGGAGCGAGTTGTTGCACCGAAAGTCCTCGAAGGTGCCCACCGCCAGCACCACCGTTTCGGGGTGCTCCGGGAGGGTGGTCCTGATCTGTTCGTCCCATCCCAGCAGCGTGATGGGGTTGAGACCGCCCATACCCACGTTCCATGCTCGGGCACCGAGCGTCTCACCCAGCTGGGCCGGATCGAATCCCCACGCCGCAATCGACGACCCCATGGTGATGACGTCGACCCCACCGTCCTCGGTGATCACGGACTCCATCTCGATGGTGTGGTTGAGGTGGTCGCCGTGAAACCACAACTCGCCCGAGGTGGGGACGGGTCGATCCTGCAACACCAGGTTCAACGAATCGAGGGCGGCGCTGAGCCGGCCGGCCTGCTCGAGCGCATCGGCTCGCTCCTCATCGGAGGCAGCCGAGGCCTCCTCGTTGCACGGGGTGAAGTACACGTCCTGTTCGAGCCGCAGATACGCCGCCTCGGCGACGTCGCTGTCGAGCACCGGCGCATCATCAGCCACCGCCACCAACCCGTCACTGAGCGCGGCGGCCGCCGCCGTCCATTCGGCTGCGGTGCCACACGATTGGCCGAGCGCGTCGAGGCCCGGTTCCAGAGCGGCCAGCTCGGCGGGCAACTCGGGTCGGGTCAACTCGGCGATGGGCAGACCCGAAGTGGTCACACCGGCGGTGGTGTCCGGTGCCGGCGACTCCGAACTGCTGCCACACGCCGCGGCAAGCATGGAGATCGCCCCGACGACAATGAACGCGGTGCGACGGCGGTGCTCAGACCAGGTCAACACACGGCACGATCATCGGGCGTCGAC
Organism: Acidimicrobiales bacterium; assembly: GCA_051011595.1. Taxonomy (GTDB): domain Bacteria; phylum Actinomycetota; class Acidimicrobiia; order Acidimicrobiales; family SHLQ01; genus JAOUEE01. The sequence goes on along the minus strand of JBPCTQ010000215.1, from coordinate 6,646 downwards.
CCGATGCTTCGTTGACGTACTTGCCGACCGCTCGACGAATCAATCTCTCGAACTCGTCGGGGTCGGTCACCCCGTCGGCCAGCGCCGCCTGCATGGCTTCGGTGCACCGCTGCTCGGCACCATCGAGGAGACGGTCGCCGGTCTCGTCGACCCACCCGCGCGACACCACCCGGGGTGGCGCGGCCAGCTCGGCGTTGCCCACATCGATCACCACGAAGGCCGAGACGAACCCCTCCTGGCCCAGGATCTGCCGCTCGGACAACACCGGTTCGCCCAGATGGTCGACCGAACCGTGGACGTAGACCCGACCGCCAGGCACCGAACCCACCTTCTCGACCCCGTCGTCGCCGAGTGCGATCTGGTCACCGTCTTCGCACAACACGATCCGGTCGTCGGGCATCCGCATCGATCGGGCCAGGCCCACGTGGGCCACGAGGTGTTCGTACTCGCCGTGCACCGGCACGAACCACTCGGGACTGGCCACCGAGTGCAGCGTCTTGAGCTCGTGTTGTTTGCCGTGACCGGTGGTGTGGATGTCGACCTGACCGCTGTGCACGACCTTCACACCCCGACGGGCCAACGCCGAGCGGGTCCGCGACACGGCGGCCTCGTTGCCGGGAATGGGATGGCTGCTGAAGATGACCGTGTCGTCGGGGCCGACGGTGATCCACCGATTGTCGCCCGACCCCATGAGCGTGAGCGCCGAGCGCGGTTCACCCTGGCTGCCGGTGCAGATCACACAGGTGAGGGTCGGATCGAGCTCCTCGATGTCGTCGGCCTGGGCCAGTTTGGTGTCGGGTATCCGCAACATTCCCAGATCACGAGCCAACTTGATGTTGCGTTGCATCGAGAACCCCAACGGCACCACCGTGCGGCCTTCGGCGACCGCGGCGTCGGCGATCTGTTGCAGGCGGTGGATGTGGCTGGAGAACGCGCCCACGACAACTCGGCGGCCGGCGTTGTTCTTGATGATCTGGGTGAGGGTGGCACCGACCTCGGTCTCCGAGCTGGACTGCCCGGGAACGTCGGCGTTGGTGGAGTCGCACAACAGGAGCCGGATCCCCGGATCGTGGGCCATGGCCCCGATGCGGCTGAGGTCGGTTCGGCGACCGTCGACCGGTGTGAGGTCGAGCTTGAAGTCGCTGCTGTGCAGGATGAGACCCTGCGGTGTGTGGAAGGCGGTGATGAGCCCGCTCGGCGTGGAGTGGGTGACGGGCACGAAGTCACAGTCGAAGGGACCGATCTGATGACGTTCGCCGTCCTCGATGGGGCGAAGATCACCTCGGAGCCCATCAGCTTCGAGCTTGCCGGCGATCATGCCGAGGGTGAACGGCGAGCCGTAGATGGGCACGTCGATCTCGGCCAGCAGATACGGCAACCCGCCGATGTGGTCCTCGTGGCAGTGGGTGGCGATGCAGGCGGCGATGCGATCGCGGTTGTCGCGTAGATAGGTGAAGTCCGGGAGGATCGCCTCCATCCCTGGCGAGCGTTCGTCGGGGAACATCTGACCGCAGTCGAGGATGACGATCCGGCCATCGAGCTCGAGGGTGGCGCAGTTGCGACCGATCTCGCCCAGACCGCCCAGGAACGTGATGATGACGGGCTCAGCCATACTCAGATCGACCGTCCGAGTCCGGTGAGCACTTCGCGGGCCCGGTCGGCCTGGTCGGCTGGTTCGGGACCCATCGGTAGCCGACAATCCCCCACCGCCAGGCCCAGCACCTTGAGCAAGGCCTTGGTGGGAACCGGGTTGGGAGCGTCGTCGCCGGTTTCGTACTCCCACGACGCCAGCAGGGTCTGATTGAGCTCGATGGCCCGATCGACCTCGCCCGCCCTGAAGGCACCGATCATGGCGCCCATCTCGTTGGCGGCCCAGTGGGTGGCCACGCCGACCACACCCACCGCACCTACGGACAGCAGCGGCAGGGTGAACTTGTCGTCGCCGCTGTAGACCTCGAACCCCCCGGGCGCCTCGGCAATGAACCGGGCCGTCTCGGCCGGGTCGCCGGCGGCGTCTTTGAGCGCCACGATGTTGTCGACGTCGTGCGCCAACTTCAGCAGGGTGTTGGTGGCGATCTTGCGGCCGGTGCGACCGGGGATGTCGTAGAGCATCACGGGCAGATCGGTGGCCCCGGCCGCCGCCCGGAAGTGCGCTTCGAGACCGGCTTGGGACGGCCGGTTGTAATACGGCGTGACCTGGAGGATGGCTGTCGCCCCCGCGGAGGTGGCTCGTTCGGTGAGATCGACGGCGGCCCGGGTGTCGTTGCTCCCGGCCCCGGCGATGACCGGCACGTCGACGGCGTCGGCCACCGCGGCGATGAGCTCGCCCTGCTCACTGTGGCTGAGTGTGGCGCTCTCCCCTGTGGTGCCGGCCACGACCAGCCCATCGTTGCCATTTTCGACCAACCACCGAGCCAGGGTCTGCGCGGCATCGAGATCGAGTGCGCCCCCGTCGTCGAACGGGGTGACCATGGCCGTGAGTACCTGTCCAAAGCGCGCCATCAGTGACTTCCTTCAGCGTTGTCGGCCTCGGATGCCCGGTCGATGCCCAGACTGGCCAGAAGCGTCTCGTGTAGATCGAACCATACGGTGTGATATGAGTCGATCAGGGGTTTGGCGAACCACTCATTTTCGCCCTTCTGCACCCGGTCGAGGGCGCCCGCGAAGCGAGGGCCGATGCTCTCGAACCGGTCGAGGGTGTCGGCCAGGTCGGAGCAGATGGGTTGGACCTGGTTGTCGATGTCGACCAGCTCGGCGACCACGGCGGCGTCGTAGTCGGCGTCGTCGTGTTCGTTGAGCAGGTTGTTCTCCGGGTCCTTCACCTGCCACCGGGTACAGACGGCCAGGAACGTGCGGTTGAGGGCGAGGAACCGACGATAGGAAGCATCGATGGCGTCGCGGGTACCGGTGGCTTCGAGTTCGCTGGTCAAGCGCCGCTCGCCCTCGGCCCGGCCCTCGGCGGTGAGCGCCCACCCCGAAACTCGTCCATCGCGGTGCTGGGCCAGGCCCTCGTCGGCCAGGACACCCAGTCGATCACCCACCTCGGTGGCATCGAGGGCCCACATGTCGGCGAGAACGTCGGGCTCGACGAAGTTCTTCAGCCGCATCCCGAGGAGCAGCAGGAGGTCGGGGTCAGACGGATGTGGCATCGGCGGTGAGGGTACCAGCGCGCTCGCGGGCCGCCCGGCGCAGGATGAGGGGATACCCCACGATGGCGATCATCGAGAAGATGAACCACTGCGCGGCGTAGCCCCGATGGGGTCCCGAGTCGAGGGGCGGCAGGTCGATCGGGAAGAACAGCGTGGACGGGTCGGACTGGGCCTGGATGTACACCCCGGTGTTGTCGGTGCCGGCCCACTCTGCAAGGACCGCCACGTCGGGTCGATTCACCTCCGGCACCCCGTCGCCCTGCGCCAGTGCACCGCCACTGGCCGAGGGCTGGATCAATCCGCTCACCTCGAGGGTCCCATCAGGGGCATCGAACACCTCGGCGCCCATGTCGGCCACGGTGCCGCGCCCGACGAACCCGCGAGCCACCCACACCTCACTGCCTCCGGCCATCTCGAGCGGGCTCATCACCCAGAACCCGGGTGCGCCGGCCCGGGTGCGGTTGGCGACCAGCACACTGTCTTGTTCGCGATAGGCCCCGGAAACGGTGACCCGCACGTACTGCAGCTGGCCGGGATCGTCGGAGGAGGCCAGCGCGGTCTCCAGCGGCACCGCATCGCGATCGGCCCGCTGTTCGATCAGGGCGTTCCGATCAGCCCGTTCCTGGTGGCGGCGTAGTTGCCAGAATCCGGCCGCGAGCATCGCCACCACCAGCCCCACCACAAAAAGATGCGACAGCAACCACTTCGGCTCCAGAGCCCAGCGGTAGCTCACAAACCGAGCAGGGCATCGAGCCCCAACGTGACCCCCGGATGGTCGGCGATACCCCGCACGCCCAGCAGGACACCGGGCATGAACGAGGTTCGGTCGATCGAGTCGTGTCGGATGCTCAGGGTCTGCCCGGTGGTTCCCAGCAGGACTTCCTGATGCGCCACCAACCCCCGCAATCGCAACGAGTGCACCGGAATGTCGGCGGGGCCCTTGCCGCCCCGCGAGCCGGGCAGCACCTCGTGTTCGGTCGGGTCGCTGCCCCAGTCGTCGGACACCGCGGCCATCCGTTCCAGGGTCATCATCGCCGTGCCCGAGGGTGCATCGATCTTGGCGTCGTGGTGGAGTTCGATCACCTCGGCGTTCTCGAAGTAGGGAGCGGCCAGCTCGGCGAAACGCATCATCAGGACGGCGCCGATGGCGAAGTTGGGTGCGATCAGACAGTTGCTGTCGGCGAACTCGGAGCGATAGCGCTCGATGTCCTCGTCGGTGAACCCGGTTGTGCCCACCACCGCGTGGACGCCGTTGGCCGCGCAATAGTCGAGGTTCTCCCGCGCCGCCTCCACGACCGTGAAGTCGACGGCCACCTGGGCCTCGGTGGCGGCCAGCTCATCGAGGTCGGCCGCCAACTCCAGCCCGGTGGCCGTACCGGCCAGAGCATCAAGCGGGGTTCCCTCGTGGTGAGGGTCGATGGCCGCCACCAGCTTGAGATCGGGGGCCCCCTCGACAGCTCGGCAGACCTCCTGGCCCATGCGGCCGCCGGCTCCGAACACTGCAACCCGTGTGGTCATACCCGGACTCTAGGCAGCGAGGCGCTCGACTGCCCCCGCGGCCGACAGAACCCGCGGTCGACCCAACACCCGCTGCAGCACGCGGTGCACGTCATCGACCGTCACCGCCCGAATGGCCGCCAGCGACTCCTCGACCGGCGTGACCCGGTCGCGAACGGTGAGACCGGTGGCCAGTCGCATCATCCGACTGCTGCTGTCCTCGAGTCCGAGCAGGGTGGCTCCCTCGAAACCGGCTCGGGCCACGTCGAGCTCGGCCTCGGTGATGCCGTCAGCCACCAGCGCGGCAATCTCGTGATCGACCACCTCGAGTAGTTCGACGGCCCGCGTGTTGGCCGTTCCTGCGTGGATGGAGAAGGTGCCGCTGTCGGCGTAGGCCCCCGAGGTGGAGAAGATGGAGTACACCAGCCCGCGTCGTTCCCGGACCTCCTGGAACAACCGGCTCGACAAACCGCCGCCGATCACCTGGTTGGCCACCGCCATGGCGTAACGATCGGGATCTCCGTGGCCCAGTCCGCGCCAGCCGATGGCCAGGTGGGTCTGCTCGCCGGGGCGCTCCACCAGCCGGGGTTGTTCGGTGAAGACCTCCGGAGCCGATCGCCGCGGCCGGGGGCCCGTGTCGAGATCACCGAAGACCGCCTCCACCCCGGCCACCAGTTGGTCGTGGTCGATGTGGCCGGCGGCCGCGAACACCAGGTTGGCGGGCCGGTACCAGTGGGCATGGAATCCGCCGATGGCGTCGGCGGTCATGTCGGCGATCGACTGGTGGGTACCGAGCACCTCCCACCCCAGAGGGTGCTGGGGAAACAACGCCTGGTGCATCACCGTGGCGGCGATGTCTTCGGGCAGGTCCTCGCTCAGCAACAACTCTTCGAGAATGACCTGTCGTTCGGAGTCGACCTCCACGGTCCCGAACGCGGGGCGGCGGATGACGTCGGTGAGGACGTCGATGGCCAGATCGATCTCGGTGTCGGGTACACGAGCGTGGTACGCCGTGTACTCCTTGGTGGTGAAGGCGTTGAGGTCGCCACCGGTCCGGTCGATGGCCTCGGCCAGCTCCCGAGCTCCCCAGTGTGGGCTGCCTTTGAACAGCAGGTGTTCGAGAAAATGGGACGCGCCGGCCAGTTCGGTGGACTCGTCACGATTGCCCACACCCACCCAGCAGCCCACGGCGGCGGACCGGGTACCGGGCATGGCCTCGGTGACGATCCGCACGCCGTTGGCCAGCGTGGTGGTTCGGAGCTCCGGTTCGGGGCTCACGGGTGAATCGACGCTCAGCGTCGGCGACCACCGCTGCGGCGGCCGCGGCCTCCGCGCCGGTTGCTGCGCTGACCCTCGGGGCCCAGGTCGCCGTACTCTTCTTTGAGCTGGGCGTCGAAGGAGTCCTCGAAGGAGGCAACCTCGGTGTCGCCACCCGACGACGAGCTCGACTCGGCCGGAGCCGAATCACGCCCACCGCGGTCTCCACGGTCGCCGCGATCTCCACGGTCTCCGCGATCTCCACGGTCGCCGCGATCTCCACGGTCGTCGTTGGATCGACGGGGTCGGTCACTGCCACGGCTCTCGCCGCCGCCCGAGGCCTCACCGTCGCCACCGTGTTCACCCAGGGGCTTGAGACTGATCTTGCCGTTGGGATCGACGTCTTCGACCTCGACCTCGATCTCGTCGCCCAGGTCGACGATGTCCTCGACCTTGTCGATGCGCTTGGAGCCACCGAGCTTGGAGATGTGAACCAGACCGTCACGACCCGGGAGGATGTTGACGAAGGCACCGAACTTGGTGATGTTGACCACCCGGCCGGTGTAGGTGGCACCCACCTCGGCGGTGGGGGGATCGAGGATGAGTTCGATCTGACGGACCGCCTCGTCGACGATCTCCGAGCTGGTCGAGGCCACCGAAACGGTGCCGACGCTGCCGTCGTCGTCGACGCTGATGTCGGCGCCGGTCTCGGCCTGGATGGCGTTGATGACCTTGCCCTTGGG
>JBPCTQ010000214.1:0-7170 GCA_051011595.1 Acidimicrobiales bacterium | reverse complement strand
CAGCTTGCTCGCCGACCCCTCGGTGAGGGTGCGTAAGGGCTCGTGCTCGTCGCCGGTGATGTTGTCGACCACGGTGGAGTGGCGGTGCGAGAAGGTGCCCCGACGGGTGTCCTGGCCCGTCATCCGCACCGAGGTCCCCTCGTGCAGCAGCGAACCGATGGCGAAGGCCTCACCCAGCGCCCAGTCGACCTGGCCGTCGGCGTACATGGCGTCGCGCGCCTCGAACTGGCGGGCCAGTTTGGGATGAACGGTGAATCCGTCGGGCACCGAGGTGAGGGCGCGGTAGACCTCGTCGAGCACCTCGCCCGACACCGCCGTGTCGGTGGGCGGCAACACCCCGCGGGGAGGTGTGGCCGGCCGGGCCTTGCCGCCGGCATCGGACTCGGCCGATTGTCGGGTCTCGTCCAACGCGTCCTGGAGCCGTCGCTGGAAGTCGGCCAGCGCGTGTTCGGCCTCGTCGAGGTCGATGTCGCCTCGTTTGATGAGCGATTCGGTGTAGAGCTTGCGCACGCTGCGGCGGGCGTCGATGGCCTTGTACATCAGCGGTTGGGTGTAGCTGGGATCGTCGCCTTCGTTGTGGCCGTGGCGCCGGTAACACACCATGTCGATGACCACGTCTCGATGGAACTCCTGGCGGTACGCGAAGGCCAGCTCGGCCACCCGGACACACGCCTCGGGGTCGTCGCTGTTCACGTGGAAGATGGGAGCCTGCACCATCTTGGCCACATCGGTGGAGTACTCCGACGACCGGGCCGAGTCGGGGGTGGTGGTGAACCCCAACTGGTTGTTGATGATCACGTGGATGGTGCCGCCCACCCGATATCCCTTGATGTTGGACAGGTTCAGGGTCTCGGCCACCACCCCCTGGCCGGCGAAGGCGGCGTCGCCGTGGATGAGAACGGGCAGGATGGGATAGCGCCCGGGCGGGTCGATGAGATCCATCTTGGCTCGGGCCATTCCCTCGACCACCGGGTCGACGGCCTCGAGGTGGGACGGATTGGCCGCCACCTCCACATCGATGGAGTTGCCGCTACGGGCGTGGAACACGCCGCGCTGGCCGAGGTGATACTTGACGTCGCCCGACCCCTGCACCGAGTCGGGATGGATCGAGTCCTCGAACTCCTCGAACAGCTGGTTGTAGTCCTTGCCGACGATGTTGACCAGCACGTTGAGTCGACCCCGATGGGCCATGCCGATGACGGCTTCCTGGGTCTGGGCGTCGGCCGCTTCGTTGAGCAACTTGTCGAGGATGGGTATGGCACTCTCGGCCCCCTCCAAGCCGAACCGCTTCTGGCCCACGTACTTGGTGCCCAGGAACTTCTCGATGGCTTCGGCGGCGTTGAGCCGGTCGAGGATGTGGCGCTGCTCGTCGGCGTCGACCTTGTACTCGACCCCCTCCATGCGGCTCTGGATCCATGCTTTCTGCACCGGGTCCTGGATGTGCATGAACTCGACGCCGATGGAGCGGCAGTAGGCGTCGCGCAACACCTTGAGGATCTCCGACAGCGGCATGCGGGCCTGGCCGCCGATCTGGGCATGGCCGCCCATCAGTCCGCCGGTGAGGAACTCGCGTTCGAGGTCCCAGATGGTGAGCCCGAAGGTGGCCGGGTCGAGCTCGGTGTGAATCTGCGGTTCGCGCACCCGCAGTGGGTCGAGGTCGGCGATGTTGTGGCCGCGCACCCGGTACATGTTGATCAACATGTTGACCTGGGCCTGCTTCTCGAGCATGACCTGGTCGCGTTCGAGGGGGTTGACGTCGACCCGCCATTTCACGGCCTCGTACGGCACCTCGACGCTGCGGAACACATCGACGTAGAAGTCGTCTTCACCCAACAGCAGCTCGTGGACCTTCTTCAAGAACAGCCCCGACTCGGCGCCCTGGATGACCCGATGGTCATAGGTCGAGCTGATGGTGAGGATCTTGGAGATGCCGAGATCGGCCAGCGTGGTCTTGTCGGCCGCCTGGAACTCGGTGGGAAAGGCAATGGTGCCCACCCCGACGATGAGCCCCTGGCCGGGCATCAGCCGGGGCACGGACTGGACGGTGCCGATGGTGCCCGGGTTGGTGAGGCTCACCGTGGTACCGGCGAAGTCGTCGGGCGACAAGGTGTTGGAGCGGACCTTACGAATGAGGGTCTCGTAGGCATCGACGAAGGCGTGGAAGTCGAGGGTGTCGGCGGCCTTGATCGACGGAACCATCAACGTGCGGCTGCCATCGGACTTCTCGACGTCAACGGCGATACCGAGGTTGATGTGATCGTGGTGGATGACCCGGGGTTTGCCGTCGGGGTCCTCGACGTAGGAGGAGTTCATCACCGGTACCGAGTCGGCGATGGCGCGAACCACGGCGTACCCGATCACATGGGTGAACGACACCTTGCCACTGCGGGTACGGCCCAGGTACCCGTTGATGATCGAGCGGTTGACCTCCAGCAGCCGAGCCGGAACCTCCCGGAACGAGGTGGCAGTGGGGACATCGAGGCTGGCTTCCATGTTGGCCACGATCCGGGCCCCGGCCCCCCGGATCGGTTCGCCGGCGACCTCGGCGGCCTCTTCCTCCTCTGCCTCTTCAGTCGCAGCCGGAGCGGGCGCCCCGTCCGGGGCCGAGGGGTTGGGCACACTCGAGACGGTGGCCGCCGGCGAGGGTGCGACGCTGGAGGGACGCAGCTCGCCGTAGTCGGCGAAGAACTCCTGCCAGCTCTCGCTCACCGACGACGGATCCTGCTGGAATCGGTCGTACATCTCGTCGATGAGCCAGGCGTTGGGCCCCATCGTCGGCGCGGTGTCTTGTTCCCCGGTCGTGTCGGTCACGGCGCCGAGTCTACGAGCACCGGCGGCCGCCGGAGGCGAAGATGGTTGGGGTCGCGGGCCGCGATTGGGGCGGAGCGGGCGGGTAGTCTCGCCGACAATGCGAATCGCCACGTGGAACGTGAACTCCCTGAAGGCCCGTCTCCCTCGTGTCGAGGAGTGGCTGACCCTGCTCCAGCCCGACGTCCTGTGCCTCCAGGAGACCAAGCTGGCCGACGATGCCTTCCCGGCCCAGGTGTTCGAGGATCTGGGGTACCAGTCGGTGCACCACGGAGAGGGGCGGTGGAACGGGGTGGCCATACTCAGCCGGGTCGGTCTCGACGATGCTCGCCCCAATTTCGGTGATGGTGACCCGGCCGATGCCGAGGCTCGGGTGGTGTGGGCCACATGTGGGGGAGTGCGAGTGGCCAGCTGCTATGTGCCCAATGGTCGCTCGCTCGACGACGACCACTACCAGTACAAGCTGGCCTGGCTGAAGCGACTCCGGGCCGACCTCGATGCCAACGCCGATCCCGGCTCGCCGATAGCGGTGCTGGGCGACTTCAACATCGCCCCCGAAGACCGCGACGTCTATGACCCGGCCGCCTTCACCGATGCCACCCATACCAGCCAGGCCGAGCGGGATGCGCTGGCCGGCATCTGCGAGTGGGGCCTCCACGACGTGTTCCGGCGCCATCACGACTCCGACGGTTTGTTCTCGTGGTGGGACTACCGGGGCGGCAACTTCCACAAACGCATGGGCATGCGCATCGATCTCATCCTGGCCACCGACTCGTTGGCCGACACATCACAGTTGGCATTGGTCGACCGCAATGCCCGCAAGGGGGAGTCACCCAGTGACCACGCGCCGGTGTTCGCCGATTTCGATCTGGCTCGGTAACCGATGCTGATTCCTCTCGAAGAACACCAGCTGCTCGTCTTCTGGACCCAACTCCTGGTGCTGGTGGCCACCGCCCGGGCCTTGGGATGGCTCATGCGGCGACTGGGTTTGCCTCGGGTGATCGGCGAGCTCGGTGCCGGTGTGGTGCTGGGTCCCACCCTGTTCGGGCGGGTGTGGCCCGAAGGATTCGACTGGTTCCTGCCCCACGACGAGGCCCAGTCCGGTGCGTTGCTCGGGGTGGCATGGGTGGGGATCGCCCTGTTGTTGGTGGTCACGGGTTTCGAGACCGACCTGGGACTGATCCGTCGGTTGGGTCGGGCCTCGGCGTCGGTCACCGCCCTCAGCCTGTTGGTGCCGATGTTGGGCGGGCTCATCGTCGGTTACGCCATGCCCGACCAGTTCCTGGGCGCCGACACGTCCCGGGGTATCTACGCCTTGTTCGTTGCCCTGGCTCTGTCGGTCTCCTCGTTGGCCGTCATTGCCAAGATCTTGTCCGAGCTCGGTCTGATGCGGCGCGATTTCGGCCAGATCACCGTGGCCGCCGGCATGGCCAACGATGTGGTGGGTTGGCTGCTGCTGGCCATCTTCGCCGGCCTGGCCAGCTCGGGAACGGTCTCGGTGTCGGGCGTGGCCACCACGCTTGCCGGCATGGTGCTGTTCGTGGCGCTGGCCTTCACGGTGGGCCAGCGGGCCGTCGACCTGTCGTTGCGGCAGGTACGGCGTAACGGGCCCGATCTCACCGGGGCCCTGTCGATCTCGATCATCACCATGTTGATCTTCGGCGTGGCCACCCAGGCGCTGGGTATCGAGGCGGTGCTGGGGGCCTTCGTGGCCGGTGTCATCCTGCACCGATCCCGATTCCAACAACCCGAGGTGCTCGACCGCATCGAACGCATCACCCAGGTCTTCCTGGCGCCGGTGTTCTTCGCCACCGCCGGGCTGCGCGTCGATCTGGGGCTGCTGAACGACTCCACCACGATGGCCTGGGCCGGCATCGTGTTGGCCGTGGCGCTGGTGGCCAAGTTCGTGGGCGCCTACTGGGGAGCTCGCCTCGCCGGCCAGTCCCAGCGGGCAGCGGTGGCCCTGGGTGCCGGCCTCAATGCGCGCGGCGCCCTCGAGATCGTCATCGCCACCGTCGGGCTCACCCTGGGAGTGCTCAACGATCGGGCCTACACGGTCATCGTGTTGGTGCCCCTCGTCACCACCGTGGTGGCCTCGGTGTCGCTGCGCTGGGTCGTGCGTGACTGGCTGGGTTCGCCCGAAGAGCAGGAGCGTCTCGAACGCGAAGAGGCTCTCAGCCGCAACGTCATCGTGCGGACGTCTCGCGTGCTACTGCCCAGCCGGGGCGGCCCGGCGTCGATCGCGGCGGCCCAGGTGCTGCAGTACGCGTGGCCCACCGAGTCGGCGGCCACCGTTCTCAGTGTGGGTCCCACCGACGAGACTGCACTCGGCCCGCTGCGCAACGTCCTGTTCGACCGCGAGGTCGAGTTCCGCACCATCGAACAGGCCACCGACGATCGTTCGGTGGCGGCCGCCGTGGCCGCCGAGGCCCAGCTCGGCTACGGCGCCATCATGGTCGGGGTGGCCACCGAGCATCCGGGCGGGCTGTTGTCGCCCATGGTCGACGAACTGCTGAAGGCCAGCCCGGTCCCGGTGGTGATCGTCCGACGCGCTCGCGGGCTCACCCGCCCGCTACCCGCGGCGTTCTCGCGGGTGCTGGTGCCGGTCACCGGTACCCAGTCGTCGAAGGCGGCCCAGGAGGTGGCCTTCAGCATCAGCGAGGACCTGGGCACCGAGGTGGTGTTGACCCACGTGGTCAACCGCACGTCGGTGGCGGCCGCGTCGGGTCTGCCGAGGCTGTTCCAGCGCCGACGCGACGAAGCCGAACCGGAGGAGACGGTGGCCGAGCAGCTCATGGCCGAAGCCACCGAGCGAGCCGACGGCCACGGCCTCGAGGTGCGGCGCCTCATTCGCCATGGTCCGTCCACGGCCGACGAGATCACCCGCGGCGCTCGTGACGTGGAGGCCGATCTGGTGGTGCTCGGCGCCGGCCTGCGCAGCGTCGACGGCCGACCGTTCCTCGGTCACAACGTCGAGACCGTTCTGGCCAACTGCGATGCCACGGTCGTGGTGGTGACGTTGCCCCGACGCAGCGACGAGTCGAGCCACAGCTGACCGGTCAGTCGGCGGCCATGTCCTGGGTGGCACTGTCCTGGGTAGCGACGTCCTGGGTGGCACTGTCCTGACCGGCGGTCTCTTCTCCAACGGTGACGTCGACATCGGTGCCTTCGACATCGGTGGAAGCCACCACCGCCAACAGATCGTCGCCGTATCGGCTCAGCTTCACCGGACCGATTCCGGAGATGGCCAGCAGCTGGTTGTTGGTGGTCGGGCGGGTGGCGGCCACCTGCTTCAGGGTGCGATCGTTGAACACCACGAAGGCCGGCACGTTGGCCGCCTTGGCCGTGCGTCGGCGCCACTCCTTCAGCGCCGAGAAGGTGGGGTCGTCGTCGGTGAGGTCGATGGTGCTGCCGCCGCCAGACGCGGGCAGCTTGCGTCGTTGGGCGCTGATGTTGGCGAGCGGATTGCTGACCGGAGCGCCGGCACCCACCGCAGCCAAGGCATCTTCGATGGTGACGAGAAACGGTGATGGGGTACGGCGTGAAGTGCGCCGCCCGAGCTGGCGCTGCTGAGCCCAACTGCAGTGCAGTTGGTGTTCGGCTCGGGTGATGGCCACGTACATGAGGTTGCGCTCCTCACGTTGGGCCGCCGTCGTCTTGGCGTAGCCGATGGGCACCAGGCCGTCTTCGAGACCGGCCACGTGCACGATCGGCCATTCGAGGCCCTTGGCGGCGTGGAAGGTGGCCAGGTCGACGGCGTCACCCGAACCGTCACCCCCGTCGCTGCTGGTGGCGCTGCGAAGCCATGACACGAAACTGGCCACCGATGCGCCTCCGTCGAGGGCCAGGTGGTCGTGCCCGAAGCGGATGAACTGGGCGATCGATGCTCGTCGGTCCTCGGCCGTGGCCGATGCCGGGGCCGACTCGTCGGGGTCGGAGGAGCCGTCGGGGTCGGTGCCAGGGTCGATGGTGGGATCGAGGCCATCCTCGGCGGGTGGTGGGTCGGGGTCGGCGCCGATCTCGGCTTCGAGATCGGCCAGGGCCACATCGAGTCGGTGCCCGGGTGACAACGATCGCACCAGACGTTTGATGTCGGGCCGTTCGAGCAACGACGGGCCCCCACGCGATCGGAAGGGAATCCCGACCTTGCGCAGTGCCTCCTCCATCAGGGCCAGCTGGGCATTGGTGCGCACGAGGACGGCCTGATCGGACCAGCGGCCGCCGGGGCCCCTGCTGTCGCGGATGGTGCGGGCCACACCGCGGGCCTCGGCGGTGTCGGAAGGGTAGGTGTGGGTGACGGGTAACGAACCCGAGGCCCGGGTCGGCGTGAGCGCGTGGCCCCGGGTGAGCACAGCGTTGGCC
>JBPCTQ010000213.1:0-3174 GCA_051011595.1 Acidimicrobiales bacterium | reverse complement strand
CGGTGTTGGTCGACGGCGTGGGCGTGAAGGCCACCGGCAGTTCTTTGATGCCACCGATGAAGTTGGACCGTAGGTACTTGGCCTCGCCGGCCTGGCGGATGTCGGGGAGACGCTCGGCGATCTCCTTGAACATGAGACGGATCTCCATCTTGGCCAGATTTGCGCCCAGGCAATAGTGGGGACCCCCGCCGCCGAACCCGACGTGATCATTGGGGCTGCGTTCGATGTCGAAGGTCCACGGATCGTCGAAGGCACGAGGATCGCGGTTGGCCGCAATGTGCCACATCACGATCTTGTCGCCTTCGGAGATCTGCACCCCGCCCAGCTCGTAGTCCTGCATGGCCTGGCGACGGAAGTTGAGCACCGGCGTGGCCCACCGCACGACCTCGTCGATCATGCCATCCATGTACCGGTCGGGATCGCTGACGAACTTGGTCCACTGGTCGGGGAAGTCGAAGAAACCCATCATGCCCCGGGTGATCGAGTTGCGAGTGGTCTCGTTGCCGGCCACACACAGCAGCAGGAAGAACATGTCGAACTCGGTTTCGTCGAGCGCCTCGCCGTCGACGTCGGCGTTCAACAAGGTGGTGATGATGTCGTCGCCCGGAGTGTCGCGACGGGCCGCCTGGAGCGTGTGGCTGTACATGTAGAGCTCGGCGAAGGCGGCCATCACGTCGTCTTCGGTCTGGACAAAGTCCGGGTCGTCGGACCCGATCATCGAGTTGGTCCAGTCGAAGATGCGCTGGCGATCCTCCATGGGGATTCCCAACATCTCGGCGATGGCCTGGAGGGGAAGCTCGGCCGACAGTTCGGTGACGAACTCGGCGGTTCCCTTCTCCGAGACCCCATCGACGATGATCCGCGTACGGTTCTCGAGGTAGTCCTCGAGCAGCCCGATCATGCGGGGGGTGAAGCCGCGGCTCACCAGCCGCCGGTAGCGGGTGTGTTTGGGCGGGTCCATCGACAGCATGAGGCTGTCGCGCTGGGCCGCGCCCATGGTGCCGTCGGGTTCGACCTCCTGCATCTGGGTGCCACCGCGATTGGAGGAAAAGATCTCGGCCTGGCGGTTGACCTCACGGAGGTGTTCCAGGCGGGTGACCGCCCAGAAGCCGGGACCGTGCTCACCCTCTTCGATCCAGTGCACCCCGGGGTCGGTCTCGCGCAGCTGCTCGAGGAACTGGTGATGCTCCTGGCGCTGGAAGGCATCCATGTCCCAGAGGTCGATGTCGCTGATGGCCATGACGGTCTCCTGACAACACTGTGAACGGTGCGACGACTGTATCTTCCTCGCAAGATAATTTGAAGGGGCCCGGGAGCGCGGCCCCGAAACGCCGGCCTCGCCAGGGCCTCAGCCAAGCCACAACTCGGTGTCGGGGTGGAACTGACTCCAGGCGAACCAGAAGGCCTCGTGGGCGGCGAGCGACGAGCCGCTCGTTTCGTCCTGGGCGGTGAATCCGGCGCCGTCGCTCTCGATCACCACTCCCCCGGCCACTACCGGACCGGTGCCTGTGGCCGCATCCAACCCAGCCACGGCGAAGGCCACCGGCGTTCCGTCCAGACCGATCACACCCACCACCGAGTCCTGCACCCCCAACCGAGGATCGACGTCGCCCACCGGGAAGATGGGGCCATTGGCGTCGCGCCCCTGCAGCGGATCGGCGGGATAGGTGCGCCCGATGCCACCGTCCTCGGCCACGATCGACGTGTCCGGGTGGGCCATCTTCCAGTCACCCCACGTGCTGGTGGTGACGGTGACCTGTTCGAGCACCACACCCTGCTCGCGCAACGGTCCGGTGACCGCCTCACCGGTGAAGGTGTCGAAGACGGATCCGGTGTGGAACTCGTACATCACCTTGTTCGACCGGGAGAGCAGGCCCGAGGTGCGCAGTTCGTAGTGGGGGCGATCGCCCGACGACACCTCGTCGGTGAAGTAGGCCTGGGCCGACCCGCAGAGGGTGCAGTACGGCAGACCGATCCGGCGGCCGGCGAGGGTGGTGTTCACCATCTCGTGCACCTCCATGATGTTCTTGGGGAAGGCCACGGCCACGCCGTCGATCTCCACCCCGAACACCACGGCGTCGTCGTCGTACCAGCCACCCTCGGCCGCCGGCACCAGGGCTGGATCGTTGAGGGCCGGGATGCAGCCACGTGGGCAGGGCTGGTCGGTCTCATCGACGGGCCGATCGTCGATGAGCACGCCGCCCCACGACACCAACCGCCAGTCGATGGTGGCGTCCTGGTCGTCGAAGAAGGGCGCCCAACCGGGCTCGATGAGCTCGAACACCTGTCGCTTCCAGCCCACGTATCCCGGGGGTGCCGGTGTGTCCCACGCCAGCATGTGGTCGGTGACCTCGCCCCAGGCGGTGGCGCCACCATCGACGGTGACGCCGGTCAGGTCGCTCCACGAGCCGACCACCGCCTGGCGAAAGTCGCCGGCCGGAGAAAAGCGGAGGATGTCGGCCAACAGCCAGGCGATCCGGGCATCATCGGCGGCCCCGAGCCGAACAGCCGCGTCGACATCGGGCCTGGCCGCGAGGCTGGCGAACACGATGTCGAGATCGGTCGCGACATCGTCGGCCACCGGCCCGTCGGGCACGGTGGGGGCCGGACCGAAGTCGGCCACCGTGGCGCCCGAGGGCGACGGTTCGGTCGGCGCCGTCGACGCCGTTCCCGAGCAGGCGACCGCCGCCAGGGCGACACCAACGAGCAACAGCAACAGGGCGCGAGCAGACATCACGGGTAGGAAACGACGAGGAGCCGGACATCGTTCCCGTCGCGGCAGCCATCTTCAGGTTCCAACCAGGGCTACGACTCGGTGTTGCTTCGTTGGATGGCCCGTTCGTCGGTGCCCAGGTAGCTGGCGATGACCGCTTCGTCGTGCCGGACCTCGTCGGGGGTGCCGTGGGCGATGACCGCACCGGCCTCCAAGCAGTAGATCCGGTCGCTGATCGCCATGACCATGGGCATGTCGTGTTCGATCACCAGGACCGGAGCACCCAGCTCGGACTGGATCGAACGGATGAGGGGCCCGAACGCCTCGGTCTCCTTCTGGGCCACCCCGGCCGTGGGTTCGTCGAGCAACAAGATGTCGGCGTCGAGGGCGAGCAGGCACGCCAGCTCGACGATGCGGCGGGTGCCGGTCGACAGCTCGACCAGCAACGAGTCGGCGTAGCG
>JBPCTQ010000212.1:0-3023 GCA_051011595.1 Acidimicrobiales bacterium | reverse complement strand
GCTCAGCGACGACGAGCAACGGCTGATCATGGGCGACAACCTGGCCGCGTTGGCCGCGGCGCCGTGATCGACCTCGAGGCCCACGGCCTCATCGCCCCCGCGACACCGGCGCGGTATCCCGGCGGGCCGACGTCGGCCGCGACGGTGTTGTCCGACCTGGTCGACACCCATCCCGACCACGAGATTCTGATCGGCCGCAACGGCCGCTACTCCTCGGTGACGCTCGACGATGCCGCCAATCGGGTGGCCAACGTGTTGCGCGCTCATGGGGTCGCACCCGGCGATCGGGTGGCCATGTCGCTACCCAACGACACCGACATCGTGGTGGCGTTCCTGGGCACCATGCGCGCCGGCGCGATGTGGCTGGGCATCAACCGAGCGCTGGCCCCGCCCGAGAAGCAGTACGTGCTGGCCGACTCCGGCGCATCGGTCTACCTGGGTGACCCCGACATGACCGCTCAGATCGGGCTGCACCTCGACGACCTGCCCGAGCTCGATCACGTCATCACCGTCGATCCGGGTGGGACCCACGACGAGTGGTACGCCCGCTTGGCCGACGCCTCGGCCGACCCAACCGAGGTGGCTGTCGAGCGCGGTGATCCCGCCGCCCTGGCCTACACCAGCGGCACCACCGGCTTCCCCAAGGGTGTCGTCCACACCCACCACAACCTGTTGTTGCCCGGGGCCGTCGCCATGCACACCCAGGGCAGCGATTGGCATGGTCGGGTCGGCGTGGCTCTTCCCCTCACCATCTTGAACCTCATGGTGCTCGGCCCGCTGGCGGCATGGCAGCGCAAGCAGGCACTGGTCGCCATGGATCGCATCGACGCCGTCGGCATCGCCGAGTGGGTCAGCGACGAAGCCATCACCACCTTCTCGGCCGTGCCATCGATGGTGCACGACCTGCTCACCCACGATGACGTCACCGACGAGATGCTGACCACCCTCGACGGCATCGGCGTGGGCGGCGCCGACATGCCCGATGCCTTTCGACGGATGTACCAGGAGCGCTTCGGCCGGCCGGTCGGCACCGGGTACGGGCTCACCGAAGCACCGACCGCCGTGACGGTGGAGGACCCGGCCGAGGAACCAGTACCGGGAACGTGTGGGAAGGCTCTGCCTCAGGTCGAGATCGTCATCCGTGACCCAACGGGTGCACCGTTGGGTCCAGGGGAGGTGGGCGAGGTGTGCGTGGCTCCCAGCCAGGAGGGGGTGTTCGCCGACGTGTACCGACCCATGCTCGGCTACTGGAATCGTCCCGACGAGAGTGCCGAGTCCCTCCGCGACGGGCTGTTGAACACCGGCGATCTGGGGATGCTCGATGCCGACGGACATCTCTTCATCAAGGACCGCAAACACGATCTCGTCATCAGGGGCGGGGCGAACGTGTATCCGGCCGAGGTCGAGCGGGTGTTGCACGACGATGCACGAGTGGCCGCCTGCGCTGTGTTCGGGGTGCCCGACGAGCGGTTGGGTGAACGGCTGGTGGGCTGCGTGCAGTTGGTCGATGGAGCGCTGGCCTCGGGCGACGACCTCATCGCCCATTGTGTCGGTCGGGTGGCCGACTACAAGGTGCCCGACGAGCTGAGGCTGGTCGACGACTTCGTCCGCACGCCGATGGGCAAGATCAAGAAGACGGTCCTGCGGGATCAATGGTGAGCGCCCGCCGCCGGGCCGTGGTCATGGTGCTGGTTCTGCTGGCGGCATCGTGTTCGTCGTCGGCCTCTGATCCGGAGTCGGCACCCACCACGACCACCACCACCCAGGTCACCACCACCACCACCACCAGTCCGCCCACCGCACCGGCGTCGACGGCCCCGACCACGTCGACCGCACCCGAGGCGCCCGACGTGCGGGTGGCCACCATCAACCTCCTGCACGGCCTCGAGCTGCCCGGCTCCTGTGCGCCCGGCACCGATCAGTGTGCGGCGCCGGCTCGGCTGGACATGTTGTGGGACCGCATCGAAACCGAGATCGGGTGTCCCGACGTGGTGGCGCTGCAGGAGATCAGCCCCCGACAGTGGGAACTGGTGCCGGCCACCCTCGGCGACCTCTGCGACGGCCGGTACACCTTGCTGGGCGAAAACTTGGGGGCACCCGATCAGGAGATGATCCTCACCGACCTGGAGGTGATCGACGACCGCTTCGTGCCCCTCAGTGGGCCTCCCTGGTCGGCCCACTGGGCGCAGCTCGAGTCCGACATCGGTGTGATCGACGTGTTCGCCACCCACTACGCCAGCTCGGCGTTCAACCCCGACTGCGACGGAACCGACCTGTGCGCCCCGGAGTGTGAGGTGGGGGTGGAGTTGGGCACGTGCAACGCGGTCGAGACGCTCACCTTCCTCGACGCCAATGCCGACCCGGCGGGCGTGCAACTGGTGATCGGCGATCTCAACAAGGAGATCGACGATCCCCGGATGCAGACACTCACCGACGAGGGTTTCGTCGACGTCTTCGCCCTGGCCGGGCTGCCCGAATGCGACCCCGAGACAGGGGAGTGGTGTACATCGGGAATCGGGAGCGACAGCGACCTCGACGGTCTCGACGACCCCGATCAGCGGTTCGGGAGCCGAATCGACTTCATCCTGGTCCGCACTCCCCGCACCAGCGATGAGCTGTGCAACCAGGTCGACACCGCCGATGACGCCGACGGCGACGGCACCCCCACGGGATTGTGGGCCAACACCCCGTCGCCGGAGCCGGTGGATGGTGTGGTGTGGCCCTCCGACCATGCCGGTGTGGTGGTCGATCTCAGCTGCACCTGACCCCCCAGGGCGATCTGTCCGCGATCACGCGCGCCAGGCGCGCGTAATCGCAGCAATTTCGCCCTAGAGGTTGCCGACTTCGTGTTCGAGGCGGGCTTCGACGATCTTGGTCGCCTCGTCGATGCGGTGCGGGAGATAGTCGCGAGGAAAGAGCCCCTCGTAGGGTTCGTACCCCTTCAACACGGTCTTGGCGATGGTGTCCTTGTGCACCTCGGTGGGACCGTCGGCGATACCCATGACCGGTGCTCCCATCCACAT
>JBPCTQ010000211.1:0-15830 GCA_051011595.1 Acidimicrobiales bacterium | reverse complement strand
GGCCATGACCCGTGTGATGGTGGTGTTGGTGGCTTTGGTGGCCCTGGCCTGTGAGCCCGTGGTTCCCGCGGCCGAAGCCGATTCGTGGTCGTTCGAGGGATTCCAGGTGTACTCGTACGTACCTCCCGAGCCTGTCGGCATCGTCTATGTGTTTCACGGGTCGAACGGCAGCGCCGAGATCGCCAATCGCATCGAAACGACCGATCAGCTCAACGAGCTCGTCGAGCGGGGTTACGGCTGGGTGGCCACCGAGAGCACACTCCGCACCGGCAACAAGCGGTGGGAGGTGAACGACCCGTCGTTGGTGACCAACCCGGATCTGGCTCGGCTGACCCGCCTGCACGACGAGCTCATCGACGACACCGGGGTCGCCGCCGACACGCCGATCTTCGGCATCGGTATGTCGAACGGCGCCCGCATGGTCACCCTGTTCGGGCAGGCCTTCGCCGACAACGGTTATCCGGTGGCCGCGGTGGCGCCGTTCATGGGGCAGCTGGCCGGGCCGGTGCGAAGCGCCGGCGGATTGACCGTGCCGGCGTTCTGGGTCATCGCCGAGAACGACGGGGTGGTACCCAACACCGCCATCACGGCCGACCACCAACAGCAGGTCGCCCTGGGTGTCCCCACCCGATTGCACACCAAGGTCGAGGAACCGCTGCTCTCGGCCCGGTTCACCCGGATTCCGGCCATCGACGAGATCGAAGCCGAGGCCATCCGCCAGGCACTCGAGGACACGGGCGCCTGGGACGCCGGCGGCACCCGGGTGCTGGGCATCGCCGAGACACTCACCCTGGTGAGCCAGCTCACTCTGCCGCCGTCGTTCGGTGCCACCGCCTCGCAGGTTCGCAACCAGATCGAGGCCCTACTGGCCGTGCATCAATTCGTCGGCATCTTCCGCACCGGCGTGGGCAACTTCTTCGACGCGCAACTGCCCTGACCAACGGCGGTGCCCGATCTGGCCCACCGCCAGGGCGATCAACGCCACGATCACCATCGGCCAGGCCCCGAAACGAACTGCCCAGGTCTGACCCTCTCGCAGTTCGACGATGCCGTGCAGCACCGCCTGCTCGGAGATGGCGGTGCGCTGGAGCACGTTGCCGTTGTTGTCGACGATGGCGCTGAATCCGGTTGGCGCGGCCTGCACCGTCCACCGGTCGGTTTCCAGGGCCCGCAGGCGTGACGACGCCATCTGCTGGGTCTGCACGATGGTGAGCCAGTACGACGAACCGTTGGTGGGGTTGAGGAGGATCTGCCCGCCGTTGCCGATGGCATCGCGGGCCCGGTGGTCGAAGAAGATCTCCCACGAGATCGAGACACCCACCGGCCCGACGGGTGTGTCGAGTACTGCCGGCTCGGTTCCCGGCCGGACCTCTCGAGCAGGCAGCGATTCGGCCGCGAACCGTTCGATCAGGCCTCGAAGAGGGACGAACTCCCCGAAGGGGACGGTTTGGACCTTGTCGTAGCGGTCGCCCTGCGTGCCGTCGGGTAACCACACGTCGGTGAAGTTGACGTTCTCGGTCTCGGACACTTTGTAGAACCAGCCGGGCAACAGTGGTGCCCCCAGCTCGACGGCCAGGGCCGACACCCGTTGTTCGGCCTCGGTCAGGCCCAGCACGCGCGAGCTGGGGACATCGCCGGGCTCGACGATCACGGGGTTGACGACGTTCTCGGGCCACAACACGAGATCGACACCGTCGTTCACCATGGCCGACGCGGCGACATGCCGTTCGAACACGACCCGTGCCCCCTCGGCGGTGGCGCGAGTGCGCTGGGCGCCGCCGCCTTGCACGGCGGCGACCTCGATGGTGTCGACCACGTGGCTGCGAGGGGCGACGGCCAGCAGCGAGAGGGCCACCCCCAATACGGCCACGCTGGCGATGACGGTGGTTCGATGCCGTTCGACCAAGCCGGCCAGACCCATACCACCCACCACCACCAAAGCGGTGAGCAACAACGAACCGAAAACCCGCACGGTGGGGGCCAGCGGGGCCTGGGCTTGACTCATGGCGATGGTGGCCAACGGCACACCGCCGAACGGGAACGACCAGCGGATCAGTTCGACCAGGACCACTGCGCCGGGAAATGCCACCCGGCGCCAGTTCGAGGATGGGGTCAGTGCCGCCGCCAGGCCGAGGAGCGCAGCATTGAAGGCGGCGGCGATCAGATAGCCGGGCGGGGTGAGATCGAGCATCCAGATCATCGATGGCACGAACCAGCCCAGCCCGCACAGGGCCAGGCGACGGAACCGGATCCACGCCGAGCGGGCGGTGAGTAGACCATCGATGAGGGCGAATCCCACGAAAGCGAGCGGCCACCATCCCCACGGCGGCATCGACGCCGCGATGCACAGACCGGCTCCGAGGGCGCGCAGACTGATCACGAGGCGGTGGGGCACGACCGTCTACGCAATCACATCTGGACCCGCCGGGGGCATCTGGGCCCCGTGTGGGCAGCTCGATCGGGTTGGGAGATCAGCGCCCGGCGGCAGGCACATCTGGACCCGCCGGGGGCATCTGGGCCCGGTGTGGGCGGCTTGGCCGCGTGGGGAGATCAGCGCCCACCGGGCGAGATCTGGTTGCTCAGACGGAGCAGGACCCGGGATCTCGCTGGATCTCGGCTTTCACCTTCTTGCGCAACGCCCCTCGTACATCGAGGCGCACGGTGCGAGCGAACGACAACAGGTTGGGGGAGAGCAGCACCTTGATGCCGTCACGACGAACGGTCTTGTAGGGACCGAGGTTCTTTCCCTTGAGATGGGTGTCGACCGACACCTCGTAGCGGCTCTTGCCTCAACCCACCGGCGGCAAGAAGTCGACCGCCACCACTCCACCCTTGGCCACGATGGCGGCGTGGGCGTTGTCGCTGACTTCGAGCTCCATGAACGGCCTCCCGGTTCGTCGTGAGCGTCAACCCCGACACCCGTCGGGATCTTCCCATCGGCAGGCCGGCATCGTCACGTAGCGGCGGTCAGGCCGCGCCCGACTGGGCCGGGGTGATGAGTTTGGGTTGGAGACGCACGACCTCGCTGATGGACCCGACACCGCGGATCATCACGTCGACATCTCCGCTGGGAATCACCCAGTCGGGCAGGTCGGCGTCGCCGCAGTGGGCCAACATCTCGCCCGGCTGGGCGGCATCACACAACTTGAAGGCCAGGTTGACCGGTTCGCCGATGTAGTCGTCACCTTCGAACAACAAGGCCGTGCCGGTGGCGACTCCCACTCGGACCCGCACGTCGGTGCCGGCGAAATGGTGGATCAGATGGGCGCCCAGGGCGATGACCGGCGACGGTTCGACGCCGATCAACATGGCGCCGTCGCCCAACCACTTGGCCACCCGGACTCCTCGTTTGGCGGCCACCGAACGGGTGATCTGGCGAAAGGCACCGAGCATCTCCACCGCGGCATGGGGGCCGTGCGTGCGGGTGTACGCGGTGAACCCGCTGAGGTCGACGAACGAGAACGTGCGCTCGACGCTCAGATGGGTCTCACCGACAGGCAACAGGGCGGGGTGTTCCGAACCCGAACCGGCTCGTGCGTCGGCCCAGTCGTCGGTGGCCGTGCCGCCGGCGCCGATGGTCGGGCCGACGTGGGTGGCCGCCGGTGTGATGTCGTTGCCCTGATGGGCTGTCTTGGGATTGGTGCGGTGTTCCATGGGATCTCCGATGATGCGAGGTGCGGCTCGGATGGTGGCGGTGGCCGGCCAGGGGAAGTGGCCCGGAGCGGGTGTCAGATGCGCTGCCCGCACACCGGCCACGGTTGTGCGCCCCGTTCGCTGTACAACGCCCGGGCCATGGCGTCCTGCCAGTACCAGGGTGCGGCCGCCGGGTCGACCCCGACCAGCCAGTTGTAGTGGCGTCCGGCCACCGAGTTCCAGGTGCTGCGGGAGAACTGGTAGGCGCCGCGGTAGCGCCCGGTGGAGCTGACGATGCTGTAGTTGCCGCCGGACTCGCACTGGCGCAGCCGGGCCAGTTGGTAGTTGTTCAACACGTGCCGGGTGGGCTCGGTGACGGCCAGATACTGCGCCATTTCGACGGGTGTGCAGGCCGACAGGGCAAGGGTGAGGCCGAGGCCGGCCAGCATGATACGTAGACGTCGGGTCACGACGGGATTCCTCCAGTGGGCCCCATCGAGCCGCAGCAGCGGCGATGTCGGGGACCCGAGACGGTGGGATACGGGTAGTGGGCGGCGCAGGACGCGCTTGCAATAGTTGCCACTACGACGGCAGACGGTACCCCAGTTCCGTCATGCAAACGCAACACTGTGCCGCGTGTCACGTCTTCTCATGCTGTTTGGTGCGGAATTCCGGCTCTTGTCAACGCCCGGTATCGGCCCGTGCTTGCTGGATCAGCCGTTCAGCAAGCACCGGACGGCTTCGCGGCCCGACCGGATGCAGGCCGGGATACCCACCCCTCGCAGCGCGGCGCCGGCCAGCGCCATGGCGCCCACCTCGGCCACCGCGTCTTCGGTTTCGGTGATGCGATCGAGATGTCCGGGTGTGTACTGCGGGAACGATGCCGGCCATCGGATGACCCGAACGGTGTCGGGTGGGGCGTCGACACCCATGGTGAGACGCAGGTCGGCTCGGAGCGCGGCCACCAGTTGATCGTCGTCGAGGGCCAGCGCCCGGCCATCTCCGAAGCGGCCGGCCGAGGCTCGCACGATCACTCGGTCGGGGCGATGCAGGTGGGCCCACTTGCTGGAGGCGATGGAGGCGGCCGACAACAACAACCCGGCCGAGCGGGGAACCAGGAACCCGCTGGTGTGGAGGTTCATGGGCACCACCGACGCCGGCCAGGCGAAACTGACCATCACCACACCCGCGTGTTCGATGGTGGCCAGCGGTGTCGGTCCGGTGTGAGGTGCCAGCAGCGTTTCGGTGGTGCCGGCATTGGTGGCCAAGACAACGAAGTCGGCGTCGAGGGTGGTGTCGCCGGAGACGACACGCCACCCCTGCGGTGTGCGGTCGAGTCGGTCGACGGTGCGGTTGGTGGAGATGACGGCGTCGAGTCGGGTGGCCAGGGTCTCCACGAGGTGGGCCATGCCGGCCGGGTGGGCGTTGAACACGGGCGCCGGCGGGTCGCTCGGGGTCCCTCGCTGGCTGGCCAGGGCCACGCTGAGGCTGGGTGCGTCAGCCACGGCGGCGAACTGGGGAACGGCCGCAGCCAGGCTGAGTCGTTCGACGTCGCCGGCGTTGATCCCACCGAGCAACGGAGCGATCAGCCGGTCGAAGACCTCGTCGCCCAGACGGTCGCGGACGAACCGGCTGACCGAGTCGCCGTGATCACGACCGATGGGTTCTGTCCGTTGCTGATCGGCGGCCACGGCCGCCACCGCTTCGTCCGACACGGTTCCCGACCGACGAAGGGTGTCGACATCGAGGGGCACCCCGAGCACACTTTCGCCCGGCAGATCGTGAAGCCGGTCGTCGAGCCACACGCGGGCGGTGCCGACGGCGGGCGCCACCAGCTCGTCGGTCAGGCCCAGCTCGTGGCAGAGCTCGGTGGCCCAAGGGACACGAACCAGGAATGCATCGGCTCCCTCATCGACCGCCAGGCCGTCGAACAACGAGGTGGTGAGTTTGCCGCCGACCCGAGGTGCGGCCTCCAGCAGGGTCACGTCAATACCCGAGCCGTGGGCTTCGTGCGCCGCGGCCAGACCGGCGATGCCGCCGCCCACCACCACCAGGTGGGGGCTCATCCGTCGGTGCGCCCCTCGGCGTGCACCAGCGCCACCACCTGCTCGAGGATCCCGGGGTCGACCTCGGGAAAAACACCGTGACCGAGATTGAAGATGTGGCCCGGGTGGCCGGCGTTGCTGGCCAGCACCTGACGGGTCGCCTCAGCCACCACGTCCCAACCGGCCAGCAGGATGGCGGGATCCAGGTTTCCCTGGAGGGCGATGCCCTCGGGCACCCGTTGTCGGGCTTCGTGCAGCGGAATTCGCCAGTCGACACCGACCACGTCGGCCCCGGCCTCGGCCAGATCGCCCAGGAACTCGCCCGTGCCCACACCGAAATGGATGGCCGGCACGCCCAGGTCGGCGATGTTGGCGAACACCTTGGTACTGGCCGGCAGCACGAAGTGCCGGTAGTCGGCCGCCGAGAGCTGTCCGGCCCACGAATCGAAGAGCTGTATGGCCTGCGCGCCGGCGGCGACCTGTGATCGCAATGAGGCGATGGCCAGATCGGCCAGCCGATCGGCCAGCGCGAACCACAGCCGGGGATCGCCGTGCATCAACGCTTTGGTGCGGGCGTAGTTCTTGGAGGGCCGGCCCTCGATGGCGTAGCTGGCCACCGTGAACGGCGCGCCGGCGAACCCGATCAGGGGCACATCGAGCACCTCGGTCAGCGCGCGGACCGTTTCGATCACGTATGGGGTGTCGATGGCGGGTTCGAGCGGTCGAATCCGTTCGAGGTCGGCGGCTCGGGTGAACGGTTGCTCGATGACCGGCCCGACCCCGGGTACCACGTCGACGCCGAAGCCGATGGCGTGCAACGGAACCACGATGTCGCTGTAGAGGATGGCGGCGTCGACGCCGTACCGACGCACCGGTTGCAGGGTGATCTCGGTGGCCAGCTCGGGGTCGGCAATGGCGTCGAGAATGCTGCCCGACCCCCGGATGGCCCGGTACTCGGGCAGCGATCGTCCGGCCTGACGCATGAACCACACAGGCACGCGATCGGCCGGTTGTGACCAGCACGCCCGCAGGAAGGCAGCATCGGGGAGTTCAGAAGCGGGCACGACGCAACCGTACCCACCCCACCGCCGACGCTCGCTGTCCGGCGGGTGCTCGATCGCGAGGGTCAGCTGTCGGGAACGAGAGCCCGGCGCTGGCCGCGGGTGCGGAGACTGTGCAGGGCCGGGTGCAGACCGCTGAGGATCGTCTCCAGCCGTTCCGCGGTCAGTCGTTCGTTCATCCGCAGACGGCTGATGCGGAGGGGATGGGCGTCGCTCACGTCGACGGTTCGATGATCGAACAAGAACCCGAGGTCGTACCCCAGCCGATCGAGGGTCTCCTCGACCCGGGGGTCGAAGTTGCCGTTGGGGTAGGCGAAGGCCATCGGTGGTGCACCCAACAGGTCGGTGAGGTACTCGTGGGCGGTGTGGACCTCGTGGGCGGCCGCAGTGGCGTCGCAGCGGTCGAGGCACGGGTGGGTTGCGGTGTGATTGCCGATCTCGATGCCCTGGGCCGCCAATTCGCGGAGCTCGGCGGCCGTCAGCTGGGGAGTGCGCAGCCGCACCTTGTTGCCGGCTCGGAGTGTGGCGATCCGCTCCAGTCGCTCGTTGTTGGGCACTCGTTTGAGCTCGGCCACCAGGTCGGGACCGCCGAGATACTCCGCTTCGTCCCACCAGAACGGTTGACTGGAGTCCAACAGGCTGGTGACGACGAACAGCATGGCCGGGATGTGCCGTTGGCCGAGTTCGGGGATGGCCGCATCGAGCACGCTGCGGCGGCCGTCGTCGAAGGTGACGAGGGTCGCCCGTTCGGGTAGGGACCCTCCGGCCATGGCGTGGCGGAGCTCGCTGGATCCGATGAAGGTGCGATCCCGTCCGATCTCGTCGAGCTGGTGGGCGAAGGCTTCGCGGTCGTTGATGCCGTGGTAGGCCAGCACCGTGACGTGGTGCCGGGTGAGCGCCCGTGAGGCGGCGGCCAGCGGTGTGCGCACGAGCAGGCGGTCGATGCGATCACGGCGGCGTGGTGCCCGGCTGGGGTCGGCGGTCTGTTCGTACAGCGTGGCCAGGCGATCCATCACCCCGTCGAACTCGTAGTGCTCGTCGAATCGGCGCCGAGCCTGTGCGACCCGTTGTCGGGTGGCGGCTTGATCGGCCACGGTGTCCTCGATGGCTGCGGCCAGCGGGCCGACCTCGTCGACCGGGGTGAACACTGCGGTGTCGCACAGCACTTCGCGCAGCACGGGGATGTCGCTGGCGATGATGGGCACCTCGAGGGCCATGGCCTCGAGCACCGATCCGCCGAGGCCCTCGTAGCGGGACGGGAACGCGAACAGGTCGGCGGCGGCCAGGGGTTGGGCGACGTCGGTGTGTCCCAGGAGTCGCACCGTGTCGTCCAGGTCGAGCGCCGCGATGCGTTCGCGGAGCTCGGTGGTGGCGTTGCCGTTTCGCCCGGCGATGAGCACCACCAGATCGGGGTGGGTGCGGCGTAGGCGGGCGGCCGCTTCGATCAGGGTGATCTGGCCCTTTTGGTACTCGTGGCGGCCGATGTTGAGCACCACCAACTGGTCCTCGGCCAGCCCGAGGGCGGCGCGGGAAGCGGCGCGACGACTCGGGGTGGCTTCGCCGAGACGGCCGCGTGCCCGTCCTCGGGGGATGACGGTGATCTTGGCGGGATCCAGTCCGAGGTCGTCGACGGCCGCGTCGCGGACGGTCTCGCTGATGGCATGGAAGTGGGTGCCGTAGCGGCGGCCGGTGAACCCGTCGACCAGCCGGGCACCGGCCAGGCGCAGGCGCCCCACGTTGGGGTCATCGAGGCGTCGTTTGTCGTAGGAGGTGTTGACCAAGCTGGTGAGCAGCGGGACGCCGGTGCCCCGGGTGGCCAGTCGACCGATGACGTCGCTGTCGAAGAGCGTGGTGTGCACCACATCGGGGCCCCGCTCGGTGACCAGGCGTCGTAGCGCCGAGACCCGACCGTGCCAGTTCGTTTCGTCGATCACGGTCACGTCGGCGGCCGAGGCCACCACGTCGTCGTGTACACCCTCCTCGCGTCGGTGAAAACAGACCACCGAGATGTCGATCCCCCGGCGGCGGAGCGGCACGATCGACTCGGCCAGGGATCGTTCGGCGCCTCCGGTGCCCAGACCGTCGACCACGGCGAGGACGCGTGTTCGGTTGATGCGGATCATGTCAGTACCCCAGTGCTCGGGCTGTCGTGCTGCGATCGACGATCGCCGCCCGACGGGCCTGGTCGGTGGTCGGTGTCGCGGCGGTCACCTTCGCCGGACTGGTGGTGAGGTCTCGGTCCAGAAACGCCGAGACTCCTTCGAGAACCGCGACGGGATCGTCGTGCCAGTCCTCGTAGCGGACGAGGTGGACGTTGGGTCGGTCGATGTGGTCGAGCACCGTGCTGTTGACCAGGTCGTACAGCCGGAGCCGTCGGGTGTCGACGTCGGCGACCGAAGCCAGCTCGCCATTGATCCGCCGGTTGAAGGCGACGTCGTACTCGAGGCCGTGGTGGAGCCGGCCCGCCTGGGACCGGAACGAGTCGACGACATCGCCGGGATGGCGGACGCAGACAAGGAAACGGGTGGTGGTCAGCAGGGGGAGGTACTGCCAGAACGTGGGCCACTTGACCGCCACTGCCGTCTCGTCGGTGAAGTCGACGGCGTAGCGACCCTGGTCTTCTCGGGTCCAGGTCACGTCGCCGGAGACGGCCAGCCGATCGAGATCGAGGCGACCCCGATCCAGAAACCCCTCGGCCAGCTCACCGCGCAGCGACGCGAACAGGTCGGCCGGCGGCAGACGGAGCCCGTCCCACGGTTCCATCACCGACACCATCACCGGAGGTTGGTGCAGAGCGGCGGTGAGCAGCGCCGTTCCCGAACGGGGGCAGCCGCAGATGATGACGTCGTCGACACCGGGCGAACGCAGCGGTGGCGCCAGTGTGGCCGGGTCGAGCCGGCACGAATCGAGCAGGCGTTGGTACTGGCGCCGTCGGGGAGACACGGCGCCGACGGTGCGACGCAGAGTGGTTCCCACTGAAGCCATGGGTACCAATCGAGCGAGACGGCTCGGAAGTGAGTCATTCGGCCCACACACCGTCGGCGGCCACGGGTCGGCGGGCAGGGGTCGGCGGGTGGGGGTGGGCAGGGGTTGCGGGGCGCGGATGGTCGACCATCAGCCGCCGCTAGGCTGGGAGGTCCCCTGAATTCGGCCGCGGGACGGTCGACCGACCCGGAGGGTGCCACGATCGACGCCGAAATCGAGGCCGAACAGGCCACCATCGACAACGCCTACCACTGGTTGGAGGTGGCCCGTGAGTCGGCCCGCCGGGTGTCGTCGATGGTCGAGGTGGGTGCCGGGGGCACCAACCAGGCCCGCTTCGAACGCGATGCCATCACTGATTCGGTGGCCGGCCGGCTCAAACAGCTCGAGCTCGGGTCTTCGTCGCTCGTGTTCGGACGTATCGACCACGATGCCGATCACGGCGCCGACTCGTTCTACATCGGTCGTCTCGGTGTCTGGAATGCCGACCACGATCCGCTGGTGGTCGACTGGCGGGCACCGATCAGTGAGTCGTTCTACCGGGCGACGGCAGCGGAGCCGTTCGGCCTCGAGCGGCGGCGCCACTTCGCCACCCGGGGCCGGCAGCTGTTGGGTATCGACGACGAGTTGTTCGGTGATCTGTCGCACCTCGACCAGACGGTGGCCACCGGCAGCCGCCTCAAGGGTGAAGGGGCGCTCATCCGGGCCCTCGAGACCGCCCGAACCGGTCGTTTGGGCGACATCGTCGCCACCATCCAGGGTGAACAGGACGACGTCATCCGATCGGCGCTCCCCGGGGTGATCGTGGTGCAGGGAGGTCCGGGCACCGGCAAGACGGTGGTGGCGCTGCATCGGGCCGCGTATCTGCTGTATTCGCACCGGTTCCCGCTCGAGGGCCAGGGCGTGTTGGTGGTGGGGCCCAACCGCTTGTTCCTCGCCTACATCGAACAGGTGCTGCCGGCGCTGGGTGAGGCGGGGATCGAGCTGGCCACGCTGGGCGACCTGGTGGTGCCCGACGCCATCGTCGAAGGCACCGACATCCAGCCCGTGGCTCGGCTCAAGGGTGATCTGGCGATGATCGACGTGTTGCGGCGGGCCATGCGCCAGCGCGAACGGCCACTGCGCGAGGACCTGGTGCTGGGGTTCGGTCTCCAACGCCTGCGGCTGTCGGTGGAACGGTCCGAGGAGATCATCAGTCAGGCCCGCCGGCGGTTCCGGACCCACAATGCGGCCCGCAAGTTCGTGGTCGACCAGCTGTTCCAGATGCTGGCGGCGTCGGCGCGCGAGGAGACCAGCACCGAAGTGGTGCGCGAGCGGGTTCGTGACCAGCTCGAGGTGCGCGAAGCCCTCGAGTGGATGTGGCCCGTGCTCACCCCGGCCCAGCTGCTCCATGATTTCTTCGGTTCGCGTTCGTTGTTGCGGGCGGCCGGCGGCGATCAGGTGGGCGCCGAGCAGATGCAGGCCTTGTACCGGCCGTGGTCGGGGGCCTCCGAGGTGCGATGGACCACCAGCGATGCGCCGCTGCTCGACGAGTGTCGGGCGCTGCTCGGATTCCGGCCCGGCCACCGCGACGCAGACGAGGTCCGCACCTACGGCCACATCGTGGTCGACGAGGCCCAGGATCTGTCGCCCATGGAGCTGCGTATGCTCGACCGGCGATCGCTCAATGCCTCGATGACCATCGTGGGCGACATCGCCCAGGCCACCAGCGCGTGGGCCCACGACGACTGGGAGAGTGTGCTCGAACACATCGAGCAGAAACGACCGGCCCGCCGGGTGGAGCTCTCCATCGGCTACCGGATCCCGGCTCCGCTGATGGAGGTGGCCGCCCGGGCCCTGCAGGCGGCGGCCCCGGACCTGGCCCCGGCCACGTCGATTCGCCAGGACGGCGAGCCACCCCGAACGGTGAGCGTGGCCACGGCCGAGACGTTGACCGACGAGGTCGTGGCCACGGTGGCCCACGAGCTCGACCAGCTCGACGCCGGCAACGTGGCCGTCATCGTGGCGTCGTCGTTGGTGACGGCGGTGTCCGAGGCTCTGGAAGCGGCCGACATCGAGTTCGGCCGGGCCACCCGTTCGGGCCTCGACCGGCAGGTCACGGTGGTGCCGGTGGGTCTGGTGAAGGGTCTCGAGGTCGACTCGGCCATCGTCGTCGAACCGGCCCGGATCGTGAGTGAAGAACCGCAGGGGCATCGGTCGCTGTACGTGGCTCTCACCCGAGCCACCAAACGGTTGACCCTGGTCCATCACCTCCCCTTGCCCGACGCGCTGGCCTGACTGCGGTCCCGGCTCGGGGCAGTGCCGCGAATCCGGCAATGTCCGAGGTGGTGGGTAGGTTTCGGTGATGCCCTTGAGTCGGTTCTCGGAGCCGGTGCGGACGTGGTTCGACACCACCTTCCCCGAACCCACCGGCGCGCAGGCCCAGGGCTGGCCGGCCATCGCCGACGGCGACCACACCCTCATTCTTGCCCCCACCGGTTCGGGGAAGACCTTGGCCGCCTTCCTGTGGGGGATCGATCAGCTGATGACCGCTCCGGTCCCCGAACGTGAGCAGCGCACCCGCCTGCTGTACATCTCCCCGCTGCGGGCGCTGGCCGTCGATGTCGAGAAGAACCTGCGGGCACCGCTGAAAGGGATCGGACTGGCCGCCCAACGCAGCGGACAGGTGCTGCATGAACCCACGGTGGGCATGCGCACGGGCGACACGTCCGCCGATGATCGTCGCAAGTTGGTGCGCAATCCGCCCGATCTGCTCATCACCACACCCGAGTCGTTGTATCTCATGCTCACCAGCCGGGCGCGCGAGACCCTCACCAACGTGCAGGCGGTGATCATCGACGAGATCCACGCCCTGGCCGGCACCAAACGGGGGGCTCACCTGTCGGTGAGCCTCGAGCGGCTCGAGCAGCTGTGTGATGTGTCGCCCCAGCGCATTGGTCTGTCGGCCACGCAGCGTCCGCTCGACGAGATCGCCCGATTCCTGGGTGGTTTCGGCGGGGCCGACGGTGCCCGTTCACCTCGCCCGGTCACGGTGGTCGACGCCGGCATCAGCAAAGAACTCGATGTGGAGGTGGTGGTGCCGGTCGACGACATGGGTGATCTGGGGGCTCCGTCCACCGACACCCCACCGGGCGCCGGCCCGGCCCGGCGCAGCATCTGGCCGTCGATGCATCCCCAGTTGCTCGAGCTCATCCAACAGCACCGCTCCACTCTGGTGTTCGTCAACGCTCGTCGCCTGGCCGAACGGCTGGCCACCCGGCTCAACGAGCTGGCCGACGGTGGCCACGACACCGACGCTCACGAGATCGCCGGCGCTCAGCCCGACACGCGCGGTGTCACCCCGGCCGTCGACGACGACTCGGTGTTGGTGCGGGCCCATCACGGTTCACTCAGTCGTGAGAAGCGGCTCGACATCGAGGACCAGCTCAAGAGTGGCCGGCTCAAAGGTCTGGTGGCCACCAGCTCGCTCGAGCTGGGTATCGACATGGGCGCCGTCGATCTGGTCATCCAGGTCGAGTCCCCGGGGGCCGTGTCGAGTGGCCTGCAACGAATCGGCCGTGCCGGTCACCAGGTGGGTGAACCCAGCCGGGGCAAGCTGTTCCCCAAACACCGAGCCGACCTGGTGGAGGCGGCGGTGGTGGTGCAGCGGATGCAAGCCGGTCTCATCGAGGAGACCCACTACCCACGGAATCCGCTCGATGTGTTGGCCCAGCACATCGTGGCCATGTGTGCGCTCGACGACTGGGCGGTCGACGATCTGGCCACCGTGGTCCGGGGTTCGGCCAACTTCGCCGAGTTGTCCGACGAGGTGCTCGAGAGTGTGCTCGATCTGTTGTCGGGCCGGTATCCGAGCGAAGAGTTCCGCGAGCTGCGGCCCCGCGTGGTGTGGGATCGGGTCGAGGGAGTCGTCCGCGGGCGTAAAGGAGCCCAACGGCTGGCCGTCACCAACGCCGGCACCATCCCCGACCGTGGTTTGTTCGGGGTGTTCCTGCCCGACGGCACCCGGGTGGGTGAGCTCGACGAGGAGATGGTGTACGAGAGTCGGCCCGGCGAGACCTTCTTGTTGGGGGCATCCACCTGGCGCATCGAGGACATCACCTTCGAACGGGTGGTGGTGAGCCCGGCCCCCGGCCAGCCGGGCAAGATGCCGTTCTGGCACGGTGACCGGCCCGGCCGGCCTCTCGAGCTGGGTCGGGCGATCGGCACCTTCCTTCGTGAGATCCGGGCCGACGATGACCCCCTCGCTCGGCTCCGACGCGACCACGGCCTCGACGAGCGGGCGGCCAGCAACCTGATCATGTACCTCGACGAACAGGCCGAGATCACCGGTGTCATACCCGACGACCGCACGGTGGTGGTCGAGCGATTCCGCGACGAGATCGGCGACTGGCGGGTCTGTGTGCTCACCCCCTTCGGTGCGCAGGTCCATGCGCCGTGGGCCATGGCCCTCCAGGCCAGGCTGGGTCAGCAATGGGGGGTCGATGCCGAGATCTTGTGGAGCGACGACGGCATCGTCGTCCGCTTGCCCGAGGCCATCGATGATCTTCCCCTCGACGAGTTGTTGTTCACCGCCGACGAGGTCGACGACATCGTCATGGGCCAGCTGCCCAACACCGCCATGTTCGCCGCTCGTTTTCGAGAGTGTTCGGCTCGGGCGTTGCTGTTGCCGCGCCGCCGTCCCGACCAGCGCACCCCTTTGTGGCAGCAGCGCCAGCGGGCCAGTGACCTACTCACGGTTGCGGCCAAGTACCCCAGCTTCCCGATGCTGCTCGAGGCCACCCGGGAATGCATCAACGACGTGTTCGACCTGCCGGCCCTGAAGGAGGTACTGCACGACCTGTCGACTCGGCGGGTCCGGATGGTGCCGGTCGATACCGTGCGGGCCTCACCGTTCGCCCAGTCGTTGTTGTTCGGTTGGATCGCCGTCTACATGTACGAAGGTGATGCTCCCCTGGCCGAACGCCGGGCCGCGGCGTTGGCTCTCGACCGCGAGTTGTTGCGCGACCTGCTGGGGGCCGAAGAGCTACGCGAGCTCATCGATCCCGGGGTGTTGGCCGATCTCGAACTCGACCTCCAACAGCTCAGCGCCGACCGGCGAGCCCGCGACACCGACGAACTGCACGATCTGCTCCGTTTGCTGGGGCCTTTCGAACGCCACGAGATCGACGCCCGGTGTCGCGACGGATTCGATGTGGGTGCGGCCCTCGATCAGCTCCTGGCCGACCTTCGTATCGTGGCCGTGGCCATCGCCGGCCGTGATCACCTGGCGGCTTCCGACGACGCCGGTCGGCTGCGCGACGCGCTGGGGGTGGCCATCCCCATCGGGCTCCCCGCGGTGTTCACCGACTCGGTCGACGATCCGCTCGGGGATCTGGTCCGTCGCTTCGCCAGCACCCATGGTCCGTTCCTGGCCCAGCAGGTGGCCAGCCGGTACGGCGTGCCGGTGGATCAGATCACGCCGGTACTCGACCGGCTCACCGGAGAGGGCGTGCTGGTGCGGGGCGAGTTCCGTCCCGACGGTGTCGAGCGCGAGTGGTGCGACGACGATGTGTTGCGCCAGCTCCGTCGGCGATCGCTGGCTGCGCTGCGCCGTGAGGTCGAGCCCGTCGAACACCGGCAGCTGGCCCGCTTCCTCCCCGCCTGGCAGGGCATCGGAGTGAAACGCCGGGGGCCCGACGGGTTGGCCGAGGTCATCGGCCAGCTCCAGGGGGCGCCGCTGCCGGCGTCGGTGCTCGAACGCGACATCCTGCCCGCTCGTATGGCCGAGTACCGTCCGGCCGACCTCGACCAGCTCTGCACCACCGGAGAGGTGGTGTGGGTGGGGGCCGGTTCGGTGGGAGGCACCGACGGGCGGGTGCGCCTGGTGTATCGCGATCAGGCCGGCTTGTTGGTGCCGTCGTCGATCGATGGTCCCGACGACGCCCACCACCAGGCCTTGCGGAACCAGCTCGATCAGGGGGGTGCCTCGTTCTGGCCCGACCTGGTGGCGGCGGCTGCGGCCGCCGATCTGCCCTACGACGACACGTCGGTACTCACTGCGTTATGGGATCTGGTGTGGGCCGGCGAGGTCACCAACGACTCGCTGACCCCGCTCCGGGCGCTGGTCTCG
>JBPCTQ010000210.1:0-8504 GCA_051011595.1 Acidimicrobiales bacterium | reverse complement strand
GCACCGGATAGGTGAGCGTCATTCGCCGCCACTCGCGATGCCGGTGGGTCACGACGACATCGCGGTCGTCGATAGCCAACGCAGGGTCGCCGCCGAACAACGACGCGGTGTGGCCGTCGTCTCCGATACCGAGCACGACCAGGTTGAACCGATCGGGCAGCCTCGCCGCGTACGTGGTCGCCGCCGCGTCGAGGTCGGCGTCGTCGACCGGCATGGCATGGATTCTTGCCCTCGCCTCGGCCGGCAGGGTCTGCTCGAACATGGTGAGGTTGCGGTCGGGTGATCCGGCCGGAGCGATTCGTTCGTCGACCTGGAAGATGTCGATCCGCGACCAGTCCTCGATCTGATCGGCCAGCACCTCGAGCAGCCGGCGAGGGGTGGAGCCACCACTCAGTGCCAATCGGAATCGGTCGGGGCCGGACCGCTGGGCTGCCTGCTGAACGATCGATGCCGCGGTGTGGGCCAATGCCTCGGGGTCGTCGAACACCTCGAGCTCCACCGGGTCAGCCCCAGCACAGGCTCTCGGCCGTCCAGCAGCCGTCGTCGGGCAGTACGCGGTCGGATTCGGCCGGCCCCCAGGACCCCGATGGGTAGGCCACGACGGGCTCTGGTGCGTCGAGCACCGGTTCGATGATGCGCCATGCCTCCTCGACGCCGTCCTGGCGGGCGAACAGTCGGGGGTCGCCATCGATGGCGTCGCCCAGCAGACGCTCGTAGGCGTCGGGGCCCTCACCCAGGTCGCCGTCACCAACGGTGAGGTCGATCGGTCGGCTCGTCATGTCGGGCCCGGGTCGTTTGGCTTGCACCGTGAGGCTGATGCTGTCGTCGGGTTTCATCCGGAAGCGGAGACGGTTGGGTTGCGCCACCCTCGCTTCGGTGGAGAACAACAGGTGGGGGGGACGGAGGAACTCGATCTCGGCTTCGGTGACCGTCTCGGCCAGACCCTTTCCCGCCCGGATGCAAAAGGGCACCCCCGCCCACCGCCACGAATCGATCTCCAGCGAGAGAGCGGCGAAGGTCTCGGTGTCGGAGTCGGTCGGAACGCCGTCTTCGTCTCGGTAGCCCTGATACTGCCCGCGGACCACGGCGGAAGGTTCTACGGGCCGTACGGCGCGCAGGACCTTCACCTTCTCGTCGCGCAGCGCATCGGGGTCGTCGGACACCGGCGGTTCCATGGCCAGCAGCGCCACGATCTGCAGCAGGTGGTTCTGGATGACATCGCGCACGGCACCCACCCCGTCGTAGAAACGACCCCGCCCCTCGATGCCGAACGACTCGGCCATGGTGATGCGCACCGAGGCCACATGGTGTCGGTTCCACACCGGTTCCAGTATCGAGTTGGCGAAGCGGAACACGAGCAGGTTCTGCACCGGCTCCTTCCCGAGGAAGTGGTCGATGCGGTAGATGTCGCGCTCGGCATAGTGCCGATGAAGGATCTGGTTGAGCTCGATGGCCGAAGCCAGGTCGCGTCCGAAGGGCTTCTCGACGATGATGCGACCGCCGTCGTTCATACCCACCGACGCCAGCCCGGCGGCCACCTCGTCGAAGAGGCCCGGCGGGATGGCCAGGTAGGCGGCCGGGTGTTGGGCGCCACCCAGGGCCTCACGGAGCCGAACGAAGGTGTCGGGGGCGTTGTAGTCACCCTGGACGTAGGCAAACCGTTCCGCCAGACGATCAACTGCTCGCGGGTCGTCGTCGGGGAGGGCTGAGCGCACGTGATTGCGGAGCTGTTCGGTATCCCAGCCCGAACGGGCCACCCCCACCAGCGGCAGCTCGAGGCGTCCAGCCTGGTCGAGCGCCAACAGCGCGGGCAGCAGTTTGCGCTGGGTCAGATCACCGGTGACCCCGAACAACACGAGGGCGTCGGCCCGGCTCATCGGTCGGCCTTCCGCTCGTGATGGCCCCCGAACTCCTTGCGCATGGCCGACAGGCTGCGATCGGCGAAATCAGCGCGGCCTCGGCTCGCGAACCGTTCGTACAGCGCCGCGGTGATGGTGTGGGCCGGCACCCCGAGATCGACAGCGGCCTGCACGGTCCACCGCCCCTCACCCGAGTCCGACACCCGGCCCTCGAAGCCATCGAGGCCAGGATCGGCGGCCAGGGCCTTGGCGGTGAGGTCGACCAGCCACGAACTGATCACGCTGCCCCGCCGCCACACCTCGCTGATGGCTGCGGGATCGAGTTGATACCGGTAGTAGTGGGGATCTCGCAGCGGGGCCGTCTCGGCATCGTGGGTCTGGTCGTCGGCGCCCAACCCGGCGTTGTCGATCACGGCCAGCCCCTCGGCCAGCGCCGCCATCATCCCGTACTCGATGCCGTTGTGAACCATCTTCACGAAGTGGCCGGCTCCCGCGGGACCGCAGTGCAACCAGCCGCTCTCGCCGGGTGCGGGCGGTCCATCGCGCCCGGGTGTACGCGATGCCGATTCGATGCCCGGCGCCAACGTGTCGAAGAGCGGTTCGAGCCGCGCGACCACCTCGGTCTCGCCACCGATCATCAGACAGAATCCCCGTTCGAGGCCGAACACACCGCCGCTGGTGCCGACATCGACGAAGTGCAGGCCCTGACCGGTGAGGTGCTCGGCCCGGTCGACGTCGTCCTGCCAGAACGAGTTGCCCCCGTCGATCACGATGTCGCCGGGCGCCAGCAGGGGGACCAGTTCGTCGGCCACCGTTCCCACCAGGCCCGCCGGCACCATCACCCAGATGGCCCTGGGCTGGTCGAGAGCCTCGACGAGTGCGGCCACCGACCCGGCGCCGACCATGCCTTCCGCCTGGAGTTCGGCCACCGCCGACTGGTTCACGTCGTAGCCCGCACAGTGGTGGCCGTCGTTCATCAGGCGGCGGACCAGGTTGGCGCCCATCCGTCCGAGCCCGATCATTCCCAGTTGCATGTCTGTGGTCCCCTTCGGCCGAGGACGACCATCATGGTGCGGATCGATGGTCTGTGGGGACCGAGCTCAGACCTCGGCGGCGAAGAGGATGTCGCCGGTGGGTTGTGGTGAACCCGATTCGGGTTCGATGGTGACACCCCATCCGCCGGGCTGACCCTCGAGGTCGGTCACCAGCACGACGCGGCCGCTTTCATCGGGTCGGAAGAGGCCGGCGGGTCGGGCTCCGGTGTCATCGAGCAACCACAGCTCGTAGGTGCGACCATCATCGACCGCCGCCACCCCCTCGCCGGACACCCCGAGGCGACCCTGGCTGGGCGACCACACCACCGTGAGCGAACCGGTGCCCTCGCCGGCCAGCGAGGCCAGCTCGGCGTCGGGTTGGGCCAGGATGGCGGCGAACTCATCGGTGGGGGAGTCGTCGGAGGTGCCGTTGATGGCCACCACCCCCACGACCACCAGGAGCAGGGCGGCGGCCGCGGCCAGCACGCCGTAGCCCCAGCCGGGAATGGCCCGGCGCGGGCCCGACACATCGTTGGATTCCTCGATGGCCGACACCTGCCGCGTGTTCTCGATCTGGGCGATGACCTGGCCGAATAGGGCCGGAGGCGGTTCTTCGGCGGTCGCCCGTGCCAGCTCGCCGGCCACTGCCCGGTAGTCGTCGACCTCCGACGAACAGATGTCGCAACCCGGATAGTGGGCCTCGAAGGCCCGGCGTTCGTCGACCGACAGGGCGTCGAGTGCGTAGGCGGCGGCCAGATGGTGCAGGTCGTCGTTCACGCCGTCACTCCCATCTCGTCGCGTAGGTGAATGAGCCCGTCTCGGATCCTCGTCTTCACGGTGCCTTCGGCGCAGTCAAGCAGAACGGCCACCTCCCGATAGGTGTGACCCCCGTAGTACGCCAGCTCGATGGCTTCTCGTTGTCCCTCGGTGAGGGTTCCCAGCGCTCGTTTCACCCGGTCCTGGTCGAAGCGGTCGATGACCCCTTCGGCCACTTCGTCATGGTCCACCGGTTGGCGCGCGGCCTCACGTTGGTCGCGGTCTCGGGCCGACTGATCGGAGCGCACGGTGTCGACGGCTCGGCGGTGGGCAATGGTCGAGACCCAGCTGCGCACCGAACCCCGCGACCGGTCGTATCGAGGGGCCAGCCTCCACATCTCGACGAACACCTCCTGGGTGATCTCCTCGGTCCGAGCCGGATCGCGCACCACCCGGCGGACGATGCCGAACACCATCGCCGACAGCTCGTCGTAGAGCTGGGCCACCGCACCGTGGTCGCCCCGCCCGGCCCGCTGCATACAAGCGGTGAGGCCATCCTCGGGTGGCTCGGCCGCACTCACGCTGCGGAGTCGGCGCAGTGGGTTCACGGCATCCATCGTGTCAGGTGCCGAACGGTTTCCCCGCGAGTTCGGTGTACAGCGCCAGCGCCGCCGGCCCGTCGAACACGTCGAAACGGGGGTTCAGCGTCAACGCCACCTCGAGGTGGGCCAACGCCTCGGCCCGGTCTCGCGCCGCCGCGGCGATGGCCGCCGCGTGATACCGCAGCGGAGCGGCCTGGGTTCCCTGGGCCAGCGCCTGGTCGATGGCCACCGCGGCCTCCTCGATGCGCCCGGCATGGAACAAGGCCCAGGCCAGGGTGTCGTAGGCGCCCACGTCGGCCCGCTCGTCGAGGTCGCGTTCGGACAGGGCCACGGCGGTCTCGGGGTCGCGCCCAAGATGGAATTCGACGAGGTGACGACGCTCGGCGGGGTAGCGGTCGAGGGTCTCGGCGGCCAGCGCCTCGCCGAGCGCTTCCTGCTCCGCAGCGGCCGCCTCTTGGCCGGTGGCGGCCAGCAACTCGGCGTAGCGGCCGTGTAGATCCGGTGCTGGTCCGTCGGTCACCATCCGGTCGTACAGGGCCAGAGCTCGATCGGCCTCGCCGGTGGCGGCCAGGGTGTGGGCCAGCTCCTCGGTGGCGGCCGGGTGAGCGGGATCGAGGTCGAGAGCCGCGTCGAAAGCGGCGATGGCGCCATCGGTGTCGCCGGCTTCGAACCGGTAGTGGCCCACTTGGTAGCGGTAGAACGCCTGCTGGTTCGGTCGAAGCCCCTCGGTCCGGCTGAGCGTCAGCGCCTCCTCGGCCAGGCCGACGGCCTCGATCGGTGTGGTCTGGATCGAGGCCAGCCGGGCCAATCGACTGGTCGCGGCCGCACTGGGTTCGCGCTCGACCAGCCCGCTGTAGAGCATCGATGCCTCGTCGTAGTCACCCAGTTCGAGATGGGTGTCGCCCAGCAGGGCCATCGCGGCCAGGGACGACGGTTCCTCGGCCAGCAGCTGCGAGGCCAGCACCCGTCCTTCCTCGAACCGGTGTTGGGCCACCAGGGCCTGGGCCAGGCCGAGGCGGGCCGCGGTATGGGAGGGGTTGAGGCGAAGGGCGTCGCGATGGGCGGCCTCGGCTCGTTCGTGGTCATCGAGATCGGCTCGTTCACGCCCTCGTTGGCTGAACGCCGCGCCGAGCTGGGTGCGGCTCAGGTAGTCGAACGGCTGGGTGTCGACCCGCTCCTGCCAGAGCGCCACCACTTCGTCGATCGGGGCCAACCCGGCAACCGGTTGGTCGACCGGGGCGGCGCTGGCGACCGCCGGTACCGGAGAGGTCGAGGAACTGCTTGGGGCGGCCGACTCGGTGGTGATGCTCCAGCCGCCGATCAGCAGGCCGGCTGACAATGCACCGATGGCGAGTTTGTGTCCGATCATGGGAGTGCTCTCTTCGCAGGGTGCGCACCAGCCGGGCCGGTCAGCGCCGGCCCGGCTGAGTGCAGCGGGGTCAGTGGGCGGGGGCCAGGTACGGGAAGTTGGACGAGAAGGGAACGTCGTTGCTGTCGACGCAATCACTCTCGAGCACCGGGCTGTCGTTGGCGCCCAGGCTGCCGGTCACGATCGGCAGCTCGGCGTCGATGACGTCGTCGGCCAGGCCTCGACCGTTGAGGAATCCGGCGGCCGACGAGGTGTCGACCGTCAAGATGTCGGGCAACAGAACTTCGGTGACCATCTGGGCTTCGGCGGGTGTGTAGCCGGTGCCGTCCAGGCCGCTCAGGAACAACAGGTTGTTGCGGACCTGGCGGCCGAAGCGCTCGAGATCACGGTGGGGCCGTGTCTTGTTGAACCGGTCCTCGTTGCCGTCGTTGATGAGCACGGTGTTGATGGCCGGTCGGCCCATCCGATCGATGCGACCGTCGGCATCCTTGGTGT
Organism: Acidimicrobiales bacterium; assembly: GCA_051011595.1. Taxonomy (GTDB): domain Bacteria; phylum Actinomycetota; class Acidimicrobiia; order Acidimicrobiales; family SHLQ01; genus JAOUEE01. The sequence goes on along the minus strand of JBPCTQ010000210.1, from coordinate 2,389 downwards.
CGGCCCACACGCCGATGTTGGGTGAACCGTCGGTGATCTTGGCGCGAGGCACCTCCAACACGATGGCCGACACGTTGAGCCCGGCGAAGAAGTCGGTTTCGTGGCCGTCGCAGAATGTGCGAGACCCGCCGGCTCCCTTCACCTGATCCTGGAAGGCCTGGAAGTCGAAGAAGAACGGATCGTCGTAGACCCCGGCCATCGCCTTGCCTCCACCCGGCAGGCGGATCTCCTGTCCGGTCCAGCCGCGAGCCTTGCCGGCCGATCCGGCGATGTTGACCCGTTGCCGGCCGTTGGCCTTCACCTCGCTGAACGTCACCCGCACGTGTTCGTCCTTGCGAGCGTCACCGTCGGTGTCGATGAAGAATCGATACACGGCGTCGGGATCGAAGGTGGTCGGGTTCTGGACGCCGGCCAACGGGTTGACCGTGCCCACGAGCACGGCGTTGCGCGGCCGTTCCGGTGACCGGAACACGTACAGGTCGTTGAGGTCGGTTCGCCCGTCCTCCTGCACGAGCGGCGCGTCGAGATGGTCGGCCGCCTGGCCTGCGTTGGCGGCCACGATGAGGCCGGCAAGCAGACCCAGGAGGCCGAGGATGGATGTGAATGTTCGTCTCATGGCATGCGTCTCCGCTGCTGGGGCAGGGGGCGGGGCCACGGTGTGGTCGACGCCGGTCCTGCGGGTTGTCGCCCACCAGTTCGGAGCCGTCCCAGCCGCGGATTGGACGATCTCCAGAATCTTCTGACCCGCCCCCCATGGGCCGTGCCCGCTGCCGGGACTTCGGACCCTGGCCACAGAAGGTGAAACACTCTTCGCTGGGCTCGCGAAGGAGCCGCGATGATCGAACGACTGCTGGTGCCACTCGACGGGTCCGCGGCCGCGGCCCGCACCTTGATTCCGGCCACCCGGCTGGTGCGTCGACTGCACGTGCCGCTGCGAGTGGTCAGCTACGTGTCCGAGTTGATCGAACACGAGGTTCGCAGCGCCATCGCCGAACAGGTGGCCGAACTCGATCTGGGCGATCAGGGGGTGAGTGTCCACGTGGGCGCCGCCCCCGAATCGGTGGCCGCCGCCCTGGTGCAGGAGTGTCTGGTCGAGCCGGGAACACTCACCGTCATGTCGACGTCGGGAGCGGGCCGGACCGGATCGGTGCTGGGTTCGGTGGCCGACGGGTTCCTGGCCCGGGGGTGTACACCGGTGTTGCTGATCGGTCCCGACTGTGACCTCGATCGTTTTGTGCCTGGTCGCCCGATGGTCGTGCCGCTCGATGGTTCCGATACGGCCGAATCGATCCTGCCGGTTGCCGCGTACTGGGCCACCATGTTCGATGCCGTTCCCGAGGTGGTCTCGGTGCTCGAGGTGTCGACGTCGCAGTCGGTGGCGGGTGGTGATCTACCACCGGAGACCGCCCTGGTCCGGGCGGTCGCCGGCCGGTTGGCCGAGCAGTCAGGGGTGGCAGCGGACTACGAGGTTCTCCATGGCGACAAGGTCGCCCAGTCGATCGTCGATCGGGCTTCACACCGCGACGCTGCGCTGATCGCCTTGTCGACGCACGGTCGCACGGGTTTGGCCCGGCTGGTCGCCGGTTCGGTGGCCATGGAGGTACTGCACCGTGCGCCGTGCCCGGTGTTGGTCCACCGCCCACCGGATCTCGACTGATGACGGTCTCGTTCGGCAACCGCGACGAAGCCGGCCGGCGTCTGGCCGAACTCTTCGCGGGTCACACGGGTCAGACGGTGGTGCTAGGCCTGGCCCGGGGAGGAGTTCCGGTCGGCCGACCGATCGCCCAGGCCCTCGGCTGCCCGCTCGACGCGTTGATCGTGCGCAAGCTCGGTGTGCCTCGCCAACCGGAGTTGGGTTTCGGGGCCATCACCGAAGGGGGCCATCGGGTGCTGAACGCGTCGTTGATCGAGCAGGCCGGCTTGACGGAGGAGACCATCGAAGCGGTGGCCGAGGCCGAGTCCGTCGAGGTGGCCCGCAGGGTCGAGCAGTACCGCGGCGGGCGGCCCATGCAGTCGGTGGCGGCCAAGGTGGTGGTTGTCGTCGACGACGGCATTGCCACCGGGTCAACGGCCGCGGCGGCCATCGAACTGCTCCGCTCGATGGGCCCGGCCCGGATCATCCTGGCCGTCCCCGTGGCTGCGCCCGACACCGTCACGTGGCTGGAGACCGTGGCCGACGAGGTGGTCGTGTTGGCGACGCCGTCACCGTTTCGGGCCGTCGGCGAGTGGTACCGGGACTTCGCGCCGGTGTCGGACCGTGAGGTCGCCGACGCACTTGCTGACGCCGCCCCCTGATCGGCGGCGCTCACTGCTAGCGGCGTCTCAGCCGGCTCAGCCCAGCGTCTCGGCGATGAGGGCCAACCGTTCGATGTTGCCGTCGCTGTTGGGG
>JBPCTQ010000209.1:0-3010 GCA_051011595.1 Acidimicrobiales bacterium | reverse complement strand
CAGTGACCCCGCCCCGGCTGGCGCCCTCCTGCCGCCTCACTACGATGCGTCCATGATCCCCGAGAGGTACAGCCAGTACGAACCCACCGTCACCCTGGGGGTCGTCAACTTCACCACCGTCCGCGGTGACACCGCAGCCACCCTCGCCAAGATCGAAGCCAACATCATCGAAGCCGGTGCCCAGGGCATCGACGTCCTGGCCTTTCCCGAGGAGGCCCTGGTGGGCCTGGGTGGATGTGACGCCTGCCGAACCGGCGCCGATCACTGCGACTACCACCACGATCTGGCCGAGACGGTGCCCGGACCATCCACCGAACGCATCGCCGAGCTGTGTGCCGAACACGACGTCTACGTGGCCGTCGGCATGGTCGAACGTGACCAGTACGACCCCGAGGTGCTCTACAACGCCGCCGCGTTCATCGGCCCCGACGGCATCCAGGGCACCTACCGCAAACTCCACCTCGGCTCGCTGCCGTGGGTGACCGAAGGGGTCACCTTCACCCCCGGCTCCGAACTACCGGTGTTCGAAACCCGCTTCGGCCCCGTCGGCATCCAGATCTGTTACGACTTCTGGTTCAACCCCGAGCTCACCCGTCTCCTCGCCCTCAAGGGGGCACGGGTCATCCTCAACTGTTGTGGCACGTTCTCGGGTCCGGGCAAACGCGACTACATGATCCAGACCACCGCCACACGGGCCCAGGAGAACCTGTGCTACGTGGCCAGCTCCAACCATGTTGGTGGTGAACGAGCGAGCGACAGCTACAGCGCGGGCAACGTCGACGGCGGTCGAGCGGCCGACATGTTGGGCCACAGCACGATCGCCGGACCAGCGTTCCCCCGCTTCAGTCAGGTCCTGGCCGAAGCCGGCGACGGCGAGGAGATCGTGTCGGCCACGGTCAGCTTCGAGAAGCTCCACCGTTGGGACCCCATCTTCGACTGGCGGGGCTGGCGGGCCACCCACCAGCTACCGATCTCGTCGCTCATCGCCGAGGAGTTCACCAAGCTCGCCCAGGAAGGCCAGTGACCCGGTTCGCCGGGCGGGTGGCAGCCATCACCGGAGCCGGCTCGGGTATCGGCCGGGCGCTGTCGGTCGAGTTGGCCCGACGAGGCTGCCATATCGCTCTGTCCGATGTCGACGAGGCCGGCCTGACCGAGACACGAGCCCGCGCCGAAAAGGCCGGATCGGTGACGATCACCGACCACCTCGTCGATGTCGCCGATCGCGAAGCCGTGGAACGGTGGGCCGACACCGTGGTGGCCGAGCACGGGTCGGTCAACCTCATCATCAACAACGCCGGGGTGGCGCTGACCGCCTCCGTCGAGTCGACCAGCTACGACAACCTGCGCTGGCTCATGGACATCAACTTCTTCGGGGTGGTGCACGGCACCAAGGCGTTCCTCCCGCACCTCAAGGCCACCGGTGATGGCCACGTGGTCAACATCTCCAGCGTGTTCGGGCTGGTGGGGATCCCCAGCCAGTCGGCCTACAACGCAGCCAAGTTCGCCGTGCGCGGATTCACCGAAGCCCTGCGGCTGGAGCTCGACGCCGAGGACTGCGGGGTGTCGGCCACCACCATCCATCCGGGCGGGATCAAGACCAACATCGTGCAGAACGGACGCTGGGAAGACGACGACGAGGTATCGGGGGCCCAGCGCGACGAAGCGGCCAGCCAATTCGAGCAGGCAGCCCGAACATCACCCGAACGGGCCGCCGTGCAGATCCTCCGCGCCGTCGAGAAGAACAAGCGGCGGGCCATGATCGGAGCCGATGCCCACGTGTTCGACCTCGGCGCCCGACTTCCGCCGTGGGCCTACCAGCGCATCATCGGCCGGATCGGGCGGCGTATGGAAGACGTCCTCGACGAGGGGTGAGCGTCGGCCTCAGCCCGCAGCCCGCTCCGCGGTCTCGTCTCGCGGTCGCGCATCAGCTGCGGCCAGCACCGCCCGGCTGAGCCGAACCAACCGGGCATCTCCAACAGGGGTACCGCTGCCCCGGTTGCACACCATGGCCACCGAGAGATCGCGCGACGGGTCGGCCCACGCCCCCGAGCCGCCGAAGCCGAAATGGCCGAACCCTTGTTTGCACTCACGACCGTTGCCCAGCACCCGGTGGTAGCCGAGGCGCCAACGCATCGGCATCACCAACACCAGGTCTCGGCGGTTGTTCTGCTCGGTACCGATGGCCCGCACCGTGTCGGCCGACATCATGTCGACTCCCCCCATCGAGCCGCCGCCGGCGAGCACGCCGTACATGGCAGCCAGCGACCGGGCGGTGAAGAACCCGTTCGCCGCCGGAATCGACGCATCCATGATCTCGGTTGAGGTGATCACGTCTTCCATGCCTCGGGGTACGAGGGCATTGACCATCCGACGGGGATTGAAGGGCGACCGCACCGCACTGAGGGCCCGGCCCATCTGCTTGCCGATCTGTTTCTCGACCCGCAGGAGCGGCTTGGGGATCCGACCCCGCATGGTGCCCATCGGTTCGAGGGGCGCCACCCGGTGGCGATGCTCCGGTGGACAACCGAGGTACAGGCCATCGAGATCGAGGGGACCGGCGATCTCGTCGACGACCACGTCGGACAACTGCCGATCGGTGACCCGCCGAACGATCTCGCCCACCAGCCACCCGTATGTGAGGGCGTGATACCCGGCCTGGGTGCCGGGTTCGTAGGCCGGCTTCTCTCGGGCCAGGGCGTCGACCATGTGCTCCCAGTCGAGCATGTGATGGGCGCCCTCGATCACACTCCGCAGCCGGTGCAGACCGGCGGAGTGGCTGAGCACATGACGGACCGTCACTGCTTCCTTGCCGTTCTGGGCGAACTCCGGCCAGTAGGTGGCCACCGGTTCGTCGTAGTCGATCAGCCCCTTGTCGGCCGGGAGGTGCAGGGCGAACGAAGCCACCCCTTTGGTGGTGCTGAAGCACATGGCCAGGGTGTCGGCCTCCCATGGCTCACCTTCGACGGTGCGGTTGCCGCCCCAGAGGTCGATGACCTGTTCCCCCCGGTGG
>JBPCTQ010000208.1:0-18075 GCA_051011595.1 Acidimicrobiales bacterium | reverse complement strand
TGCCAATACAGAGACGTGCTGCAGTAGCGAGCCTCGGTGCTGGGTGGCGGATTCAGGACGAGAAGTGGCAGGCACTGATCGCGATCTTCGTCGAGGCTCGCGGGTAGCTGCCAGTCGCTTGACTCGCCAGAGGCGCCACGCCGCTCCCGCCGTTCAGGCAAGGGGTCAGTCAGGCACGCGTGCACCCATGTCCGCTCGATGGGCCGAAGCCAGACAGTACCGTGGCCGGCATGCTCGCTGTCGACGATCACGGTCTTGTTCGGGTGCTCCGCATCGACCGGCCCGACAAACGCAACGCCATCGACGCGGCCACCGCCGCCGGGTTGGCCGACGCCCTCGACGAGGCGATCGACGACGGTGTTCGCTGCCTGGTGCTCACCGGCACCGGTTCGGCCTTCAGCGCCGGCGTCGATCTCCAGTACCTGACCGCCATCACCCAGGGGGAGGCCGATGCCGAACCCATGAAGCGCTTCAATCGCACCCTGCGGATACTGCCAATACCCGTCATCGTGGCCGTCAATGGTGTGGCCGTGGGGGTCGGCACGACGTTGTGCCTGCACGCCGATCTGGTCATTGCCGCGGCATCGGCTCGTTTCCGAACCCCGTTCAGCGAGCTGGGTGTGGCCCCCGAGCTGGGTTCGAGCTGGCTGCTGCCGCAGCAGGTGGGTCACCAGGCGGCCGCGTGGATGTTGCTGTCGTCGGACTGGATCGACGCACCCGACGCTATGGCGCGCGGGCTGGTCTTCGAGGTGGTACCCGACGACGAACTGATCGGGCGGGCGATCAAGCGGGCCTCGGTCATCGCCGAGCGTGATCCCGAAGCCGTCCAGGCAGCCAAACGAACGGTGCAGGCCTGGCGTCTGCCGGCCATCGCCGCGGCCGTGGAGGTCGAGAACGGGGAGTTCGAGGCACTCATCCGCCGTACCTGACCGTCAGTGAGCGGCACTCACCAGGTGAGCATGATGTTGTTGTCGGGGTAACGGGCGGCCGAGAAACACCAGAACTCGATGGCGTAGCGAGGTTTTGTCATGGCCGGGTCCATGGCCGTTCGGTGCAGGTTCATCTCATCGAAGATCATGATGTCGCCGGCCTCGAACCGGGGGCGGACCACACCGCCCAGACCGTCGACGACCTGGTCGCCCACCGCCCAGTCGTACGCCGCCCCGCCGGTGCCCGTCTCCACGATCTCGTCGAGGCGGTGATCGACGACATCGAGGCCCGGAGCGTCGACGCCACACGGGCTCAGCGTGAGCCAGATGTTGATGGCTTTGATGTCGCGACCCAGAAAGGCGCCGTCCTGATGCCAACCGCCGATCGCATCGAGGGGAACCAGCCGCAACGTGCACTTGTTGGCCGAGATGGCCGGCCGACCACCGACGTAGTTGGACACCACTTCGTAGAGACCCAACTCCTCGTAGAGCTCGAGCAGCCCGAACAGTGCTCGGGGGGAGTCGACCAGCAGTACGCCGCCCGCGTCCTTGGCGAACTTGCGAGGGAAGGCGAGCTTGGCCGGACCGACCCGCTCGGCGGTGGCCTCATCCATGGTGAGGGGCTGGAACCAGGCATCACCGTCGGTTCCGGCGGAGGCGCTGGTGGAGGCCGCGAAACTCTGATCGACCGCATCGATCAGCTGGGCGATCTGTTCGGGGGTGAGCGCCTCACGGACCAACAACGATCCTCGTTCGGTGATGGCCTTCCACGCAGTGGAGCCGTCGAGGTCGTGCACCGAGGTCTCGGGCAGGCCGGACGGGCCGATGGGGGGCATCACAGCCGAGGGGTCGTCGGCCGGGCCGTCGCCGCCGGTGAGCACCGACCAGCTCCGGTGGCGGACATCGGCGAGGGCGATCTCGATCTCATCGGAGCGGTCGCGCCGGTTGTTGTCGGTCAGCAGGGTGATGGCGTCGTCCCACCGCTCGGCTTCGACCAGGGCATCGGCCTGTTCGACGATGTCGGTTGCCGAGGTCACGAGGGGGCCGCCCCGTCCTTGCGCCACCACGCCCCGGTCCAATCGATCTCGTGGATCTCGGCGGTGATGTTGTTGGCCTGGCGGTAGTCGGTGACGGCCTGACGGCACGGTTCCCAGCTGTTGTAGTCGTCGATGATGACAAAGCCGCCGGCGGCCACCCGGGGTTCGAGGTGCACGAGTGCGTCCATGGTGGACTCGTACAGATCGCCGTCGAGTCGAAGCACGGCGATCTGATCGATCGGTGCATCGGGAAGTGTGTCGCGAAACCAACCGGGCAGGAACTTCACCCGGTCGTCGAGCAGCCGGTACCGGTCGATGTTGGCCTTCACCTCGTCGAGCGACACGGCGGTCTGATCACGGAAGTCGTCCTCGACCACATGGGTGGCGTCGGCCGGATACTGGTCCGGATCAGGAATCGGCAGGCCCTCGAAGGAATCACAAGCCCAGACACATCGATCGGCGTCGCCGTGGGCTTCGAGCAGGGCCCGCATCAGGACCACGATCCCACCCCGCCAGACACCGGTCTCGACCAGGTCGCCCGGCACTCCCTCGGCCAGGGCCCGTGTGACCAGCTCGTCGACGTTGTCGAGGCGGGCGGTGCCGGCCATGGTCTCGGCGAACATGGGCCATTCCTTGCCCGTGAGCCTTCCTTCGGTGTCGTCGAGCGGCTTGACGATGCGCAGGCCGGCGCCCTTAAGTACCGGCCACACCTCCTCGGGGTCACCGAGCGGGCCGCCGGTGGGCCAGCCCATCACGTCGACCATCTCCTCGTGGATGAAGATCTCCCGGGTGAGGCAACGTTTGACCAGGTCGATGTAGCGCGTGGCGAGTTCAGTCACTGGTCAAGGATCGCAGGTCGGCTCTGTGACGGCGAAGTCGAGTCAGCCCGACGGGTCGGTTCGGGTCCACGCGTCGGCCACGTCGATGGCGTCCTCGGCCACGACGAGGTGGGTGTCGGTGCCGGTGTAGGGATGAGCTCGAGCAACCGACTCGTTCAGCGTGACACCGAGGCCCGCACCGGTGGGCAACACCAGATATCCGTCGTCGATCTGCAGCGGCTGCTCGAGGAGTTCGGCGTGGAAGCCACTCCAATCGCGGATGCACTCCAGGATGAGGAAGTTCGGGGAGGTGGCGGCCAGGTGGGCGTTGGCGGCGGCCACGATCGGACCGCAGTAGCAGTGTGGTGCGATCTGGGCGCCGAACGCTTCGGCGATGGCGGCGATCTTCTTGCCCTCGAGCAGCCCACCGGCCCGGCCCAGGTTGGGCTGCAGGATCGACGCGGCCTTGGCTTCGAGTATCCGCGCGAACTCGGTCTTGGTGGTGAGCCGTTCGCCGGTGGCGACGGGAATCGATGTCTGGTGGGCGACCTTGGCCATCTCGGCCACGTTGTCGGGCGGAACCGGTTCCTCGAACCACAAGGGGTCGTACGGTTCGAGGTGACGGGCCAGGCGTATGGCGCCCGATGACGTGAACTGACCGTGGGTGCCGAACAACAGGTCGGCCCGGGTACCCACTGCCTCGCGAATGGCGGCCAGGAACTGGACCGACAGGTCGATACGGGCCAACGAGGGTTGGTGCCCGCCCATGGCGGTGTAGGGCCCGGCCGGATCGAACTTGATCGCGGTGAATCCCCTGTCGACCTCCTCCGCAGCCCGAGCGGCAGCCATCGCCGGATCGAGGTAGACGTCGGTCGGGTCGCCGGGTTCGGGGTAGAGGTACGTGTAGGCCCGGAGGGCGTCGTGGACCCGCCCGCCGAGCAGCTCGTACACCGGCTTGTCGACCGCCTTGCCGATGATGTCCCAGCAGGCCATTTCCAGCGCACTCATGGCGGCCTGGAGGGTGACGTCGGGGCGTTGGGTGAAACCGCGGCTGTAGGCCCGGCGCCAGAACCGTTCGATGTGGAACGGGTCCTCACCGATGAGGTGGTGGTCGGCCACGTCTTCGATGGCGGCGGCCATCACCGGGGCCCGCAGGGTGGCGCCGTAGGCCTCTCCGTACCCCACGATGCCGTCGTCGGACGTGAGCTTCACGAACACGAAGTAGCGGCCACCGAACCCGGGCGGCGGGTTCCCCACCACGAATGTCTCCACTTCGGCCACGCGCATGGCGCCAGTGTGACCGAAGCGAGCACGGAAGTCAGAAGACGATGACGTTCCGGAGCGCGGACCCGGCTCGGACCTCGTCGAAGGCGGCGTTGATGTGATCGAGCGTGAACGTCTTGCTGATGAGGCCGTCGAGCTCGAGCTCTCCCTGCTGGTAGCGCGCCGCCAGGGCCGGGATGTCGACGTGTGGAGCACTCGTTCCCATCTTCGACCCGAGAATGCGTTGGTTACGGGCCGCCACCGTGCCGGGATCGATCCGGGTCGAGACGCCGCTGGCCGGCATACCCACGATGACGAGCCCGCCCATCGTGCCCACCAACTCATAGCTCGACTCGATGACCGGACCGTGGCCCACCGCCACGATGACGTCGTCGGCCATCTGTCCGCCGGTGATCTCGGCGACCTCGGCGGGCACGTCGTCGGTGTTCGGGTTGAGGGCGTGTGTGGCCCCGAGGCGCCGAGCCAACGCCAGCTTGGTCTCCTGTGGGTCGACTGCGACGATCGGCGCGGCGCCGGCGATACGGGCTCCCTGCACGGCGTTGAGGCCGACTCCACCGCAACCGACGACCACCACCGAGCGGCCCGGCGTGACAGCCGCGGTATTGGTGACGGCGCCCACACCGGTGATGACGCCGCAGGCCAACAACGACGCAGACGGGGACGGCACACTTGCCGGCACCGGCACCACTTGGGAGTGGTGGACCACCACGGCCTCCGCGAATCCGGCTGTGCGCAGCCCGTGGCTGACGGGCCCACCGGCGCCGTCGAGCAGGGGGGTCTGGTCATCGAGGGCGAAGGTGGCGGTGCACGCCACGACCGCACCCCGCTGACAGGGATTGCACTCGCCGCACCAACGGATGAGGGTGACCACCACCGATTGTCCGATTTCGAGGTCGACCCCTGGGCCCATGGCCGTGACCCGACCGGCCGCCTCGTGCCCCCACACCGCCGGCAGGTCGCCTCCCCACAGTCCGTCGACGTAGGACACGTCGCTGTGGCACACCGCGCACGCGTCGATGGCCACCTGCACCTCGTCGGGGCCGGGAGCAGCAAGGGTGAGCTGCTCCACCGTCATGGGTTCACCGAAACTTCGACACACGGCGGCCCGGATCGTGGTGGTCATCGGCTCGAAGGTACTCGGCGACAATCCGCTCGGGATCCTTGCTCAGGGCAGATCGAGCGGCAGGGAGACTTCGGCCGTGTCGAATTCACTGAAGACACTCTCGGTGCCGATCCGGCGCAGATCGTCGACATCGGCGCCGAAGGGCGGCTGCGACCGGGCCAGTCGGGTGAGGTGTCCCTCGCCGTCGATGTCGAGCTCGAGCACCACTCCTGTGGTCGCATCCGCGCTCCGATACTGAGTGACTCCCTGGGTCTCGGTCGCCGTCCACGGCCCGCTCGCTCGGGAGCGGCAGCCGGGCGCGGGTGCGGGTCCGAAACGAGCAGCTCGCCGGTCCCGAACTGCTTCCTGTCGAGGTGTTTTCGGTTCTCCGGCAACAACGGCTCCGCGAGCGGGTCAGCAACGAACAGGCGGCCCAGGCGGTTCAAACCATGATGGACCTACCCGTTCGGCTGTATCCGGCCCGGCCGCTGCTCGAGAGGATGTGGCAGCTGCGAGACACCATCACGGCGTACGACGCCGCCTACGTCGCCCTGGCCGAAGCCCTCGGGGGAGCGCTGCTCACTGCCGACGTGAAGTTGTCGCAGGCCCCTGGTCCCCGGTGCCCGATCGAGGTGATCTGAAGCCCGGGTTGCGGCGTGACCACACCTTTGGGTGTGATGCGTCCGTGAACAAACCGGTCATGCACCTCGTCAGCGACGCGCCGGACAAACTGGGTGCCGCTCGTCGTCTGATCGAGGACTACATGCTGTTGCCCGACGGCTGGGAGTGGCACGGCCAGCCACCGCTGGCGTTGCCCGACTTCCTGGCCGAAGAGCTGGCCCGTCTCCCAACGCCGGCCGAACCGCCTGCAGGTGACATCGTGCTGGCCGCCACCGATGAGACGGCGGTGGCTGTGGGCATGATCGTCGCCATCGACAGCGAGAGCTGCGAGTTCAAGCGGGTGTTCGTGGTGGAGGCTCACCGAGGGGCTGGGGTCGCCGGCCGGCTGGTTGCGGCGATGGAGCATCGAGCTCAGGGCCTCGGGTATCGGCGGGTGATCATCGACGTGCTGCCCGAGCGAGACGCGGCGGTGCGCTTCTGGCAGAAACGCGGCTTCGTGGCGTGCGAACCGATACGGGAGGAGCCGGTCCCGATGTTGTTCTTCGAACGCTCGCTCGCCGGCGGCGGCGATCAGCGATAGTCGAACGCCACCTTGATGGCCCCGCTGTCCTGCTGGGAGGCCAAGGCGTCGAAGGCTTCCCGCCAGTCGTCGATGCGAAAGACGTGGGTCAACATGGCCGAGAGGTCGACCCGGCCCGACTGCACCAGGTGCAGGTAGTGCTCCATGGCGTGGGCCCGTCGTCCTTCCACCGTCTCCATGCCGAACGCGTTGGAACCCACCAAGCGCAGCTCCTTGAAGTACCACGGGGTCCATTCGAACCGACCCGGCGACGACACCCCCAGCTGTACCAGGGTGCCGCGGGTGGCCAGTACCCGGATCGCGACTTCGACCGACTCGGGGGACCCGATGGTGTCGTACACCAAGTCGATGCCGCCCGGATGGGCGAACGGGAGGCCCTCCCAGGGGTGGTGGAGTACCCCACCCGACCACTGGACCGCCTCGTCGACCACCACATCGGCGTCGTCGTTGCTGGTGAGGGCGGCTCCCAGGTCGAGGGCCAGTTCGCGCTGTGAGCCCCAGCGGGCCACCGCTATCACCTCCACGTCGGGATGCAGGGCCGCCAACACGGCCAGCGTCGAGGACCCCAGCGCCCCGGCGCCGTAGACGAGCGCGCGTCCGCCAGGCGGTGGCGGGTTGCGAGTGACGGCGTGCAACGCCACCGAGAAGGGGTCGGCCAACACCGCCACTTCGTCGGGCACCTCGTCGGGGACCGGGATGACCATCGACCGGTGGGCCGGCAACAGTTCGGCGAATCCCCCCGTGGCGTCACTCGAGTTGCCGGTGTGGATGCCCGGTTGGAGCTCGCCCTCGGTGAAGCGGTGACACAAGGTGAAGTCGCCGGCCGCACACGCCGGACACGGAGGCGTGAACCCTCTCGGCCCACATCCCAGCGATGGGTACAACACCACGCGGTCGCCGACATCGATGTCGGTGATCGCCGAACCCACCGACTCGACGGTGGCCACCACCTCGTGGCCCAGCACCTGAGGGAACGAGATCAGCGCAGTCATGATGTTGTCGGAGCTGTCGTCGAAATCGAGCAGCACCTGTTTGCTGTCGGATCCACAGATGCCACACAAACGGGTGCGGAGCACCAACCAATCGTCGCCCCGAAGGTCGGGATCGGGGATCTCCTGCACGGCCATCGGGGTCGATGCCAGGTGTTGCTGAAGGCGGTTGGCCTTCTTCGGCACCGACACCGGGCCCGGATCGACCCCGAAGACGAGCGCCTTCACGAGCGCGGCCCCAGTGCCTCGATGGTGCCGGCCTGGAATGCTTCGATGTCGGCGGTCTTGAAGGCCACGATGTCGGCCATGTCGGGGGTGTAGACCTCGAAGGGTCCGTCGTCGACGATGCTGGCCACGATGTCGTCGGCGACGGACTCCGGGCTGGCCATGTCCATCTCGAAGTGGGGCGCGTCGTTGTCGGGACGGTGCCAGATGGCGGTGTCGATGGCCCCCGGTGTGATCAGGCGGACGTCGACGGGTTGATCCCACAGGTCGAGGGCGGCGGCTTCGGTCCAGCCGGTGAGGGCGAACTTCGATGCCGAATAGGCCGTCTCGTTGAGGATGCCCAAGCGACCGCCGAGGCTCGACACGTTGACCACCGTGCCCCGCCCACGTTCGATCATCAGGGGCAGCAGGCGGCGAGCCAGACGAACGGGGGAGTGGAAGTTCACCCGCATCACCTCTTCGATCTCGTCGTCGCCGAGGGCCAGCACCCCTCGGCGTTTGGGCATGGCTGCGTTGTTGACCAATACGTCGACTCCGTCGAGCAGTTCCCACGCCTCTTGGGCCAATCGGTCGACCCCGGCCAGATCACCGAGGTCCATCGCCCACGTTTGCCGCGTGGGTCCCTGACAGTTCGCAGCCACGGCCGCCAGTCGGTCGACGTCTCGCCCGACCAGGCCCAGGTGTCCGACCCGGTGGGTCGTGAGGGCACGGGCCACGGCCGCCCCGATGCCCGAGGAGGCTCCGGTGACCAGCACGGACGCGCCGTCGAGGTCCACGGTGGTGGCCGGTCAGCCCGCCATGGCCGGCTGGGTCTGGAGCAGGTTGATGGCGTTGTCGCGCATCACCAACCGCACCTCTTCGGGCGTGAAGGTGGGGATGTCGTTGATGAAGTCGGTGGGGACCGGGAGGCCTTCGGCATGGGGGAAGTCCGAGCCGAACAACAATCGGTCGATCCCGAGCAGATCCTTGAGCAGGGCCATGTCGTCCTCGTAGAACGGTTCGACCCACACCTGCTGTTTGAACTGCTCGACCGGGTGTTGCTCGAAGGCGAACGGCATCTTGCCGTACCCACCGGCGAGCGCTCGGAGCAACTCCGGCACCCACATGGCTCCGTTCTCGACGCTCAGCAGGCGCAGGTTCGGGAACCGCGTCAACAAACCGTGACAGATCATGGCGGCGAAGGTGTCCGACACCGACCGTTCGGCGAAGGCCACGATGGGGAAGGGGGAGTGTTTGAACGCCTCGAACTGGTTTCCCGGCTTCTCCCACACCTTGGCGTACTGGCCCGTTCCGCTGAGTCCGGCGTGGATGGCCACCGGAATGCCGGCCTCGTTGAGACGAGCCCACGCCGGGTCGTAGTGGGCCAGCCCGGGAGATTGATAGCCGTGTTCGGTGGGAACGGGGCCCGGCACCATCACCACGAGACGGGCGCCGGCCTCCACGACCCGATCGATCTCGGCCGCCGCCAGCTGGGGGTCCGCCAACGTGATCATGGGGGCCGCGTACAGGCGGCCCTGGTAGTCGAACCCCCAATCCTCCTCCATCCACTTGTTGAACGCCGTGAACGCGGCGTGCAGCGCCTCGATGTCGTGGCGAAGCGCTTCTTGCATCCCGACACCGAGGGTGGGGAAGAGCAGCGCCGATTCGATGCCCTGGGTGTCCATGAGGGCCAGACGAGCGTCGCGGTCTCGGTACCCCGGATTGTCGGACAGAGCCTCGAGATCGCCGAACATGGCCATCATGTCCTGACCCTCGAGGTTCTTCCCCCGGAAATAGTCCTCCAGGCTCCCCGGCCGGGCGATGGGGTCGAAGGTGGGGTTGGGAATGAACTTGTTGACCCGGCCTCCCACCAACAGGCGACGACGGCCGTTGATTTCGGCCCACTGCACACAGCGCTTGGCCATCGAGCGGTCGATGTGGCGGGTGAAGGCGTCTTCGGCCTCGTAGTAGTGGTTGTCGGCGTCGAAGGCCAAGAAATCGAGATCGGCCATGGTGAACCCCCCATCGGAGATGACCTCACCGTAGTGGGGCTGCTCCGGCGGGCCCAAGGGAGCGGGTCACAGCCGAGCAGCCAGCGCTCGCCGATCGGGTTTGCCGGCCGGCAGCAACGGGAAGTCGTCGACCAGTTCGATGCGCTCGGGACAGGTGAACCGAGCCGCGCCCTGGGTCTGAAACCACTGACGGCATCGGTCCACATCGAACGGTGCCGACGTGATGACGAAGGCGACCACTCGTTCACCCAACCGTTCGTCGGGTTCACCCACCACTACCGCAGCCGTGACGTCGGCATGGGCTTCGAGCATGTTCTCCACGGCTGCCACGTCGATGTTCTCGCCGCCGCGGATGATGGTGGCGCTCAGTCGCCCCTTCACCGTGAGCCAGCCCTCGTCGTCGACCGCACCGATGTCGCCGCTGTGGAACCAGCCGTCGACGAAGACCCCTTCGTCGTGGTCGGGATCGAGATACCCGCGGGTGACCTCGGGGCCGCGGATGCAGATCTCCCCGGTCTCGGCATCGATACGCAGCTGCGAGTCGCCGTGGGTTCTGCCGTCGCACCGCGTGCGGTGATGGGGTGTGTCGTCGTTGCGGCTGCTCGTCACAGTGGGCGCTTCGGTGGAGCCGTAGGCCCGCTTCACGATGCACCCCAACTGTGCCTCGGCCCGATCGACGAACGTGGTGGTGATGTTGGTGCCCCCCACCGACAACAACCGCAGGCTGGCCACCCGCTCGGGTGCGAACTCGGGGGCGTCCATGAGGCCGAGAAAGAAGGTGGGCGGCCCGACCATGTAGGACACGCCGTGGCGCTCGATGAGGTCGAGGGCCGACGCCGGATCCCATCGTTGCATCAGCACCACCGGGTATCCGCCGGCGGCCGGACACAACACGCCGTGCAGCAGGCCGGACACATGGGCCAGAGGGGCCGGCATCAACACGGCGTCATCGGTGCCGAGTTGGTGCAGGTCGACGACTTGGAGAGCCTTGTACATCAACGCCCCGTGGGTGTGCACCACACCTTTGGGCACACCACTCGAACCCGACGTGAACATCACCAGGGCCCGGTCGGTGTCGTTCGTCGGCGAGCCGGGGCCCACTCGAGGCCCATCGAGCGCGGCCGCCGACACGGCCTCGGGATGTTCGGCCAGCGCGGTTTGCGGCGCGGCCACGAGCAATGGCGGTCGTCCGGCGGCCAGTTGCTCCAGCATCGGCGCCAGCACGGCGTCACCGGCCAGATGGTGCACGGGTACGGCCACCGCGCCCAGCCGCCAGCAGGCGCGGTAGAGCACTACCGCTTCGGGGTCGATGCCGATCTGGAACACCACCGGTGTTCCCGTAGTGACACCCTGGGCGGCCAGCCCCCCGGCCACCGAGGCGACACGATCCTCCAGCTCCGCCATCGACAGGGACTGTTCACTCGTCGCCAGGGCCAAGGCGTCCGGCGGCGCCGGTCTGGGGAGCTCGTCGAGGTTCACTGCTGGACCTGGCACCACTGGGCGTAGCGCCAGAGCGCAGCGAGCGCCGACACCGCTTCGTCGCCCGAGGAGTGACAGAAACGTCCGCTGGCTCGTACCTCGGTCGGGCCGGCGTTGTGGGGCATGGTCAGGGCCAGCTCGGTGCTGGTGAGCACCGGTTTGCCGGACGCCTCGGATGCGTCGTGAGCAGCTCGGGCGAAGCGACTGTCCTGGCGCTCGTGGTAGGTGATGATGCGTTCGAGGCCGTGGGATTCCGCATACCCACCACCCCGTAGCAGCTCGGCCTGGTTCGACTGGATGCCCAGCCCCAGGTACACGATCGCGTCGACGGCGTCGTGGCCGGCCAGCAGCGGCAACAGCTCGGGCACGGTGTCGCGGGTCTCGCCGCCGGCGAGATCGATCGGGTTGCCGCGGCTCCAGCGGGGCGGCACGCGGGCGTCGACCTCCGCGACCAGGTCGTCGGGCAGTTCGGCCAGTTCGAGGCCGCTGGTCACCACTGCGTCGGCGGTGAGCACCCCCCAGCCGCCAGCCGTGCCGAACACCACCGTGCGGGGCCCTTTGGGCAACGGCTGGGTGGCGAAGGTGGCCGCCAGCCGGAATGCCTCCGGCACCGACCGGGCCACAGCGACACCGGCCTCGGCAAGGGCTCGGTCGGGTTCGGCGACCGTGCCGGATCGTGCTCCGGTGTGAGCATCGATGGCGCGCTCGACCGGGCCGGTGGCACCGCCTCGCAGGGCCACCACCGGCATACGCCGACTCACGTCGGCCAGCCGATCGAACAGGCGGTCATCGGAGATGTCCTCGAGGTACACCAACCCCACATCGGTGGCGGGATCGGTGGCGTAGTACTCGAGGAAGTCGATCACCCCGACCTGGGCCGAGTTGCCGGCCGAGACGGCGCGACTGACACCCGTTCCCGAGAGTCGGGCCCAGTTGCCGAACGCCGAGACCAAACCCCCCGATTGGCTGGCGATACCGATGGAGCCGGCCGGTGGGTATGGGGCCACGATCTGGGCGCACAGGTTCGATGGGGTGGAGATGAGCCCCTGGCCGTTCGGGCCGACCAGCAGCATGTCGAGCTCGTCGGCCAACTCGACCAGCTCGTCCTGGGCCCGCCGGCCATCGGGTCCCGATTCGGCGTAGCCGGCCGCGGCTGAGAACGCGGCGCGGATACCTCGGTCGGCGGCCTGGCGCAGCAGCGCTTCAGTAGCCCGCCCGGGTACACACAACACGACCAGATCGAGGTCGTCGTCGGGGAGCGAGGAGATGTCGGTGTAGGTGACCTCGCCGAGCACTGGTTCGGCGTCGAGGTTGGTGCCGTACAACGAACCGGCGTAGCCGTTGGCCCTGATGTTGTGGAAGGCCGAGAACCCGAACTTGCCCGGATGACTGGCCGCGCCCGCCACCACGACGCCCCGAGGGGCGAACAGTGCCTCGAAGTGTTGTGGGCCGATCATCTCGTGTGACTCAGGTGGCCGGGTAGCGCTCGAGCAGCTTGCGGGCGATCACCATCTTCTGGATCTCGCTGGTGCCCTCGCCGATGATCATCAGCGGGGTGTCGCGGAAGTAGCGCTCCACCGGGTATTCCTGCGTGTACCCGTTGCCACCGTGGATACGCATGGCATCGGTTGCGATCTCGAAGGCGGCTTCGGATGCGAACAGTTTGGCCATTCCCGCCTCCATGTCGGCCCGTTCGCCCGAATCGTACCGACGGGCGGCGTCGTAGGTCATCAACCGAGCGGCCTGGAGCTTGGTGGCCATCTCCGACAGCTTGAAGGCAATGGCCTGGTGCCCGACGATCGGTTGCCCGAACGTTTCGCGTTCCTGCGCGTAGCGCATGGCCGCCTCGAAGGCAGCCTGGCCCACCCCGACCGCCCGGGCGGCGATGTTGATCCGACCCAGCTCGAGCGCCGACAAGGCGTACCCCAACCCCTGACCGATGCCGTCGTCGCCGCCCAGGATCGACGATGCCGGGACCCGGTGATCGACGTAGGACATCTCGACGGTCTCGACGCCCTTGTAGCCCAGCTTGGGAATGGTGCGACTGACCGAGATGCCGCCGTGGCTGGTCGAGCCCGGCTCCTTCTCGACCAGGAAGCAGGTGATGCGATGGTCGGGGGTTCGGGCCAGCAGCATCACCAGTGATGCCCGCACGCCGTTGGTGACCCACATCTTGGTGCCGTTGATGACGTACTCGTCGCCATCGGCCACCGCCCGGCAGCGCAGCGAGCGGGTGTCGGAGCCGGCGTCGGGCTCGGACAACGAGAACGCGGCCCGGAAGTGGCCGTCGACCATCTGGGGCAGGTAGTGCCGGCGCTGATCGTCGGTGCCGTAGCGCTCGATCATGGTGGCACCGATCTTGTGGGTGTTGAGGATGCCGGCCAGCGACATCCAACCCCGAGCCAGCTCTTCGATGAGCCGGGCATAGGTGCTGACGTCGAGGCCCAGTCCGCCGTAGTCGGGGCTGATGGTGGCGCCGAACAATCCGAACTCGCACATCTGCTCGAACATGGCGTCGGGGAATTCGTCGGCGTGTTCCAGATCGCTGGCGTTGGGCACCACCTCGCGATCGACCCACTGGCGCACGGTGGCGACGATCTCGTCGGCGAGTTCTTGATCGGCGGTCATGGTGCTCCTGGCAACGGGTGCGGTCGCCGACGACGATACGGCCAGCGACGGTTCGCCGACCAAAACGCCCGAATCGTGTTCGAAGCGTCGGGAGGCCAGCGCTACCGTGAGCCGTTGTGACCGCTCGATCGTTCAACTTGGCCGACCTGTTCGAGGGCGCAGCCGAGGCCATCGCCGACACCGACGCCGTCGTCACCGGGGGAGCGGGTGTCCCGACGCGGCGACTCACCTACGCCGAACTCGATCGGCGGGCCAACCGGGTGGCCAATCACCTCCAGCAGTGGGGGATCGGCCCCGGCGACCACGTCGGTGTCCATCTGTTCAACGGGGCGGAGTTCCTCGAGGCGACGCTCGCCGCGTTCAAGCTGCGGGCCGTTCCCGTGAACGCCAACTTCCGGTACACGGCGGCCGAGATCGCCTACGTCTTCGACGACGCCGAAGTGAAGGCGGTCATCACCGATCAGACCCTGGTCGATCGCGTGGCGCGAGCCGTGCCCGACCTGCCCCGGCTGGCGGTGTGCGACGACTACGAAGCGGCGGTGGGGGCTGCATCCGAGGATCCGCCTGCCGTCGGGGCGCGCTCTGGCGACGATCTCTACCTGCTGTACACCGGTGGCACCACCGGCCATCCCAAGGGTGTGATGTGGCGCCACGAGGACCTCTTCTTCGGGGCTCTAGGGGGCCAGGGAGCACCGCGGCAGGGCCTGGCCCCATTGGACGACCCCGACGACATCGGTCGGTTCGTACGCACCGGCACCGGGGTCGATCGCCGGCTGCCGCTGTGTCCACTCATCCACGGCGGCGCGCAGTGGGCCGCGCTCACTGCGTTGCTCATCGGCGGAACGTGTCTGCTGTCGGTCGATCGTCGTTTCGACGCAGCGTCGGCGTTGCGGTTCGCCGCGGCCGAGCGGGCTCAGTTCATCATGATCATCGGTGATGCCGTCGGCCGACCGTTGGCCGACGAGCTGACCCGGTCCGGCGACCAGTACGACCTGTCCGACCTCCAGCTCATCTCGTCGTCGGGTGCCATTCTGTCGCCGGCCGTGAAGGGCGCACTCGAGTCATCGCTCCCCGGTGTGCGCGTGAGCGATCGCTTCGGCGCCTCCGAGACCGGCGGACAGGGGCGCATCAAACGCAACCCGGATGGCTCCGGTCCGCTCCAGCTCGTCGGCGACAGCACCACCGTGGTCATCGACGACGAAGGCGCACCGGTCCAACCCGGGAGCGGCATCACCGGCAAGTTGGCCCGCAGAGGTTGGATTCCCCTCGGCTACTGGAACGATGCGGCCAAGACGGCCGAGACCTTCCCGGTGATCGACGGAGTGCGTTATTCGGTACCCGGCGATCTGGCCACCGTCGAGGCCGATGGCACGGTCACCGTGTTCGGGCGTGGCTCCGGCGTCATCAACACGGGCGGCGAGAAGGTGTTCCCCGAAGAGGTCGAAGCGACCATCAAGGCCCATCCAGCCGTGTTCGACGCATTGGTGGTGGGCGTGCCCGACGAACGGTTCGGCCAACAGGTGGCGGCGGTCGTCTCGGTACGTGACGGCCACCGGCCACCATCGGTCGACGAGCTCGACTCCCGCTGCCGCGACGATCTCGCCGGCTACAAAGTGCCCCGCCGGATCGTGTTCGTCGACGACGTGCAGCGCAAGGTCACCGGCAAACCCGACTATGCGTGGGCTCGAGCGGCGGCCGAGGGTGGGGAGGTGACCACATCGTGAGCCTCGCCGTCACCGACGATCATCTGGCTCTTGCTCAGGCGGTGGCCCGGTTCGCCTCGGATCGAGGCTTGGTGGACACTGCGCGCGCCGTGGCCGATGCCGAGGAGGGCGACGACGCCCTCACCGGCCCGTTCGCCGAGCTGGCCCAGCTGGGATGGTTGGCCTTGCATCTGCCCGAGTCAGCGGGCGGGTCGGGGTTCGGTCTCGCCGAAGCGGCCGTGGTCATCGAAGAGCTGGGCCGGGCCTGTGCGCCGGGTCGAGGGTCACCCACCATGATCGCGTCGGCGGTCGTGCACCGCCTCGGCGGCGACGGTCATCCGGACCTGCCCGGTCTGGCCGATGGATCCAGCACGGGCACGGTTGCGGTCGGCGCCCAGCCCCTCACACGCGACGGGAACGTGGTCAGCGGACCGCTCGAGGCGGTGATCCTGGGCGCTCGGGTCGACCTCATCGTGGCCCCGGTGGCCGGGCCGGACGGCGCGGTCGAATGGGTGATCTTGGAGGCCGCCCAGGTCTCGGCTGCCCCGGTCACCAGCGTCGATCTCACCCGACCGGTGGCGACGGTTGCCGTCGAAGGCGCCGAGGTCGACGCTGCTCGCTGGTTGGGCAGCGGCCCCGCCGACGAGATCATCGCCCTGCTGCTGAGCGCCGAAGCCGTGGGTGCCGCGTCGTGGTGTGTGGGCGAGACCGCACGGTATGCCACCGAACGGGTGCAGTTCGGTCGCCCGATCGGCCAGTTCCAGGCCGTCAAACATCGATGCGCCGACATGCTGGCCGACCTCGAGTTGAGCCGGGCCGCGGTGTGGGACGCCTGCCGCGGCGGGTCGGCCGACGAGGAGCAACTGGCCATCGCTGCGGCCGCGGCGCTGGCGCCCGACGCGGCCTATCGCATCGCCAAGGACTGTGTGCAGCTGCACGGTGGCATCGGTTTCACGTGGGAACACGATGCCCATCTGTTCCTCCGACGGGTGATGGCCACCCGCAGCCTGCTGCCCGATGCCCACCACTGGCGGCCGATGCTGACCGCCGCGGTGGCCGACGGCGTGTCCCGCGACCTACCCGTGGAGCTGCCGGCCGAAGCCGATCAGGTGCGGGCCGACCTGCGGGTATGGGTCGAGTCGTTGGTCGAGCGCCCCAAACGGGAGTGGAACGACGTCATCGTCGCCGACGGCTACCTGGTTCCGCATTGGCCGGCGCCGTACGGACGTGACGCGGATCCGGTCGAACAGCTGGTGGTCGACCAGGAGTTCCGCGCCGCCGGCATCGGCCGTCGCCACCTGCAGGTGGCGGCGTGGGCGCTGCCGACGGTCATCGAACACGGCACCGACGAACAGAAGCATCGCTGGGTGGGGCCGTCGATGCGAGGCGAGATCACCTGGTGCCAGCTGTTCAGCGAACCCGAAGCCGGCTCCGATCTGGCCTCGCTGCGGACCCGGGCCGAGCGGGGTGATGGTGGCTGGTTGCTCACCGGCCAGAAGGTGTGGACCTCCATGGCCCACACCGCCCAGTGGGGGATCTGTCTGGCCCGCACCAACCCCGACGCGCCGAAACACGATGGGATCACCTGCTTCTTCGTCGACATGGCCAGCCCCGGTATCGATATCCGCCCGCTTCGTGAGCTCACCGGCGATGCCTGGTTCAACGAGGTCTTCTTCGACGACGTCTTCGTGCCCGACGACTGTGTGATCGGTGAGGTGAACGACGGCTGGCGGGCCGGGCGGACCACACTGGCCAACGAGCGGGTCTCGATGGGATCGGGCGCGTCCGTAGGTGCCGGCCTACGCCCCCTGATGGCGCTGGCGGGACCCACACCATCGCCGTTCGTGATCGACGATCTGGGGGACTTGGCCGCCACCGAGCTGGCCCTGGGCGCCATGCGCACCCGCATGACCCTGCGGGCGCTCAACGGTGCCGATGCCGGACCCGAGGCCAGTGTGGTCAAGCTGTTGGGCGTGATCCACGATCAGCGCACCCAGGAGGTCGCGGTCGAGCTGCTGGGTGCCGCGGGCGTCGTCAACGATGGCGCCGCCGCCGGATGGATCCACGCCTTCTTGTGGAACCGCTGCCTCACCATCGCCGGCGGTACCAGCGAGATCCAGCGCAATGTGATCGGGGAGCGACTGCTGGGCTTGCCGCGCGACCCGTGAGGCGCGTGATCAGCGGCTCGTGCGCCAGCCTCCCTGGGACTGCTGCCAGGGACCACCCCAGAAGGTGTGTTTCCCGTTGATGGCCCGCACATTGACCGCGGTGGCGAACTTGCTGCGAACGACCGAGTCGTCGTCGCGCCACGGAACGTCGAACACGAGCGTCCGGCCACCGACACAGTTGACGACGATCCGATCGTTCTCCTGGAACACCACTTCCTCCTGGGGTTGACCGATCCAGGCGAACACGGTGAAGCGGGCCGACCGCTTGCAGCGGAAGGAGACGCGAACCCCCTCGCTGGTGACGCGACCGATCCGAAGACGAGATGAGGAATCGAACGTGGCCCGGATCGACGCCGGCTGCATGGCGCGCTTGGTGGTGACCCGACGCATGTCGTGCGATCGCAGAAATCGATCGTCGGTGACGGTGGCGTAGAGGTCAACTGGTCCACTGGGCACCACGTCGGCACGAGGCCGTGAGTTGAGCTCGTTGAGGGGGACCAACAGGTCGCGTGCTTCCTGGG
>JBPCTQ010000207.1:0-3519 GCA_051011595.1 Acidimicrobiales bacterium | reverse complement strand
CTCAAAACCATGCTCGACTGACCGTCCCCGGTCGACTCCGGCGGGTCAGAATCGTGGGTGGCGTGCCGACAGGAGTGTTCTATGGCGCGTCCTGTCTCCTCCCTTGTTGGCCCTTCGACGTGATCCGGCTGGCCCGCACCCTGGTTCTGCTCGGCACCGCAGTGGCCGTTGTCGGGCTCAGCAAGTTCCACGCGGCCGAGGTGGCCAGTCCGCCGTACGACTACACCGCCTCGAGCCGGTTGGCCTGGTCGCTCGGCTACATCGGCATGCTCATCGTCAGCGCCTACGCCGCCGGTCTTCCCGACCTGCCTCGTACCCGGCGATCCACCGTGATGGCGTCGGCCGGCGCGGTGCTGGTGGCTGCGCTGGGAATGAGCGTGATCCAGCTCCTGTTGGGTGCCGCGCTGCTGCCCCGGTTCGTGATCTTCGGGTCGGCACTGCTGCTGGTGCCTTGGTACTGGATCTGTGTCGATCTGGCCGCCGACGGCCGGAGCCGGTCCGAGCAGCGCGATCGGGTCATCGTGGTGGGCAGCTGGGCCGACACCGCCAACCTCACGCTCGAGTTGGACGAGTCGGCGGAACGTCCGGCCGTCATCGTCGATGTCCTCGATCCGGGTGCCGTCGAGATCACTCGATCCGAACCTCGCCCCCTGGTGGCGGCGGCCGAGGCCGGGGACGCCAACGTCGTCGTGCTCGATCGTGAGGCTCAGGCCTCACCCACGGTTGTCGGGCAGGTGGCCGATCTGCACAGCCGCGGTGTTCGGGTGCGCACCATGTCGCTGTTCTACGAGGATTGGCTGGGCAAGCTGCCGGTGGCCGAGTTGGAGCGGGTGTCGCTCATGTTCGACATCGGCGAGATCCATCGGGCCCGTTACGGACGACTCAAGCGCGTGTCGGACATCGCCGTGTCGCTGATGCTGATGCCGCTGGTCCTGGTGGCTGTCCCGCTGGTGTGGCTCGGCAACCGACTGGGCAACAAGGGACCGCTGCTGTTCGCCCAGGAGCGGGTCGGTCGAGCCGGCACGACGTTCACCATCTACAAGTTCCGCACCATGGAGCCGGGCGGCGACTCGTCGTGGACAACCGAGGACGACCCTCGCATCACCCGCTTCGGCGGCGTGCTGCGGTTGACCCACGTCGACGAGCTCCCTCAGGTGTGGAACATCCTTCGGGGCGACCTGTCGCTGATCGGTCCGCGTCCCGAGCAGCTCTCGTACGTCACCGAGCTGCGGGAGAAGCTCCCGTTCTACGACCTGAGGCACCTGGTTCGGCCGGGTCTCACCGGCTGGGCGCAGGTCAAGTACGGCTACGCCGGCAGCGAGTCAGATGCGCTGGAGAAGCTCCAGTACGAGTTCTACTACCTGCGCCACCAGGGCTGGTCGCTGGATGCCCGTATTGCCGTGCGCACCCTGCGCCGCATCGCCTCCGCCGGCGGCCGCTGAATCACCGCTTGGCGGACGCCTACTCGGAGGTGTCGGCGGCCAGGAAGTAGCGGTTGGCCTGGTCCGACCCCAAGCGGCCGAGGATGCCGTCGCAGATGCGGTCGAGGTCGGTGTTCACGCCGGGCAGTAGTTCGTCCACTCGTTCGACGGTGTGACGGGCCAGACCGGGATAGGGCTCGTCGACCAGGGGAGCGGGGATAGGGGCGTCGAAGAAGAACGCATAGGCGTAGCGCCGGGCCAGGTCGATCCGACCGACACCGGCCGATGGATCGGCCAGCAGGTGGTCGAGTCGGGCTTCGAAGTCCGCCGGCGACGATGCGTCGTTGGTGAAGCCGAGGTCGCGATAGTGCGACCGTCCGCTCACCAGGACGGGTTTGCCCATCACCGCCATCTCGATGCCCACGGTCGATGTGTAGACGAGCCCGATGTCGGACTCCTCCATCAACGGGTACGAGCTGGTGGGGTCATCGGGCCCGATCACCCGGATGTTCTCGGGGAGGGGGCCGAACCGCTCGCTCAGGTGGGTGGTGATGGGTTCGCGAGTCCACTTGCCGCTGCGTTTGGCCTCGGCCGGGTGGGCTCGCACGATGAGCCGGTGCTGGGGGTGGTCGATGAAGTACTGGACGGCGGCGTCGAGCCAGTGATGCATCGAGCTGAAGGCCACGTCGCGTCCGAGGACCGAGGAGTCCCAGGTGACGTTGCTGAACAACGTGACCAGGCGACCGTCGGTGGGACGGTCGGGCCGGTCCTCGACTGCATCCTTCCAGATGTCGAGGAGAGGGTGACCTTGCTCGCGGCGGCTCACCAGGTACTCGTCGAGGGCTTCGTTCTCGTCGTCGCTGAGGGGTGTGACCCCACGGGTGGCCCAGATGCCCGACAGGTCGTAACGATTGGCCGGCGTCTCCCGGTTGAACACCAGGGCGCCGCGGCGATGGGTGCGTTCGTAGGTGACCACATCGATGTCCTCGGCCCGACAAATGGCCCGGGCCACCGACTCGAAGCTGAACAGGCCGTTCAGCATCACGACGATGTCGGGCCGCCAGTCCTCGATCTGGCGACGGAAACCGATCGCCATACGCCGGGCCGACGAGAGCAGGTCGCGCTGCGTCACCGTGCCCAACGGGTCCTGCTCGAGGCGGGCCGCCAGCAGGAACCATCGTGAGGGGATGTCCATGAGTTGGCCCAGAGGCAGACCCTCGGCCTCCGCGGTCGGCAGCTCGTCGGCACCCATACCATCGAGTTCGGTCCAGCGCCCGGGGTCGACGGGCTCCCACTTGGATCGCAGCGACACTCGTTGGTGGCCCAACGCGTCGAGGGAGTCCTCCACGTAGCGGGTGCACGAGGTGCACGGCAGGGGAGGGGCCTCGTGGGTGTTGACCCGATCGCACAACTCCAGCCCGCCGCCGCAGGTCAGGAAGCGCACCTCGGCGCCCCGGAGCTGCAGTGCGGCGGCCAGGATGGCTTCGAACTGGACGTGAAAGGCCCAGTCTCGTGGTGTGAGGAACAGCACCCGAGGTCCGGCCCCGTCGTTGGGATGGTCGGCCAGGTGGTCCGAGACCGAGCGTCCGAGGCGGCGGCCCTGACGCTGTTCGGGAGCCAGACCGACCTGGCGGCCGGCCAGATCGAGACCCTTCCGGGTGTACTCGCGTAGACGTGAGGGATCGGGAAGCGGCATGGGAATCTCCTACCGGCGGCTGGTCTCGAAGCCGCGTCCGGTGAGCCAACGGCCCAGACCGCGGAGGAACCCGGCGCCGTAGCTCCAGTGGCAGATGACGATGGCGCCCGCAGCTCGGTGGGGCGCCACGCTGTTGTGACGGCCCAGTCGGAGCCCGATCGCCCCGGCGGTGACCAGATGGGTGAGGGGCAAGGCCACGCGGGCGGGTCCCTTGGCGGCGACCAGCGCGACCGCGGTGCCGGCAACCAGCGCGGCGGGAACCAGCGGCCGCCACGTGGGCAGCCTCCGGTGTTTGGCCAGCGTGGAGGCCTTACCGATGCCGTAGTTGAAGTACTGCCGGGCCAATGCCTTCGGAGTCTCACGAGGGAAGTAGATCGACTGGATGGTGGGGTCGAGCACGAT
>JBPCTQ010000206.1:0-14770 GCA_051011595.1 Acidimicrobiales bacterium | reverse complement strand
GACGACGCGGTGATGGAGATCACCGGCGACGGGATCTATCGGGGCAAGGACGAGATCATGACGATCTTCACCGGTGCCCGGGATCGACTGACCGACACGGCCGCCTCGTCGGGCTATCTCCGGCACTTCACCGCAACCCACCAGATCGATGTCCTCGACGAGACTCGCGCCAACGGCCGCTGCTACTTCACCGTGATCACCACGATCGGCCTCGATCACTGGGGCCGCTACATCGACCGGTACACCCACGATGGCGAGCGATGGTTGTTCGCGGCCCGCACGGTGACGGTGGACGGCTACGCCGCCGGTTCGTTGTACGCATAGCCGCGAGAGCCGGTCACCCCGACGGGTCGCGATGGGTGGTTCGGTGTTTGATCTCGCACCGCAGCTGCTCACCCCAGCATTCATCGACGGCTCCTCCACCCCAGACCCGGTCCTTCCCGAGTCCACCTCGCAGCTCGTCGACGCCCGGGCCGCCGTGGACGAAGTCGCGGCCGCCGCCGCCATCGACAGTGTCGGCCCCGGCTTGGGCATGGACCGCGTCGTGGCCCCGGCCGGCCTCGACGCGGTCGGCGCCGTCCCCGGCGCAGATCAGGTCATCGCCGGCCCCGCTGGTGATGTGGTCGGCGCCGCCGAGCGCCACGACCACATCGCGGACCGGCGTGCCGCTGATTTCGTCCGGGCCCTCTGTGCCCAGGATCGTGGCGGGTACGCCCTCACACATGGGGGCCGGTGTCGTCGCGGTTCGCAGTCGCCCGATCCAGCCCGTTGGGGTGTCGGCGCCGAGCATTTCGTCGAGCCCATGTCCCGATGCGTACACCTGCCCTGGCGGTGACACCGTCACGTCCTGCAGCGAGTCGAATCGGCCCGGACTGCCGAGGTTCGAGATCGAGCGGATGGCCCCGTCGGGTTCGAGCACCACGACGGTGAAATCATCGTTCAGGGATCCCCCCATGACCAGCTGCCCGCTCCCGTTGCTGGTGAGATGCTCGACCGAGACCGATCGCCATGCCGGATGGGTCAGCCTGGCCGTCCACCGCGTGTGGCCGTCACCATTGACCTGGCGGACCCAGACACCCTGCCGATCGGTTGCCGTCTGCCAGGCCACGCCGACCGCCCCGAAGGCATCGGCCGGTGATCGTTCGAGCAGGTGCTGTCCATCGGTGATGGGGATGACGTTGCGCCACCGCTCGTTGCCGGCACGGCCGGTGTGGACCAGATCGATCGATGCCACCGCGTCCCCGTAGGTGGTGTAGTGGAGTCCCCCCGGGGGTGCGGGACCGAGGTTGGTGGCGAAACCGGGCCCGGGCCGGTCGACGGCCGTCTCACCAATCGGGAGACGGGCCCGTTCGACTCCGTCGAGGCCGAAACGAACCACCAGCGAAGGTTTGGGCTGGACCGGCGGATACACGAATCCCAGGCGCTCCTTGGTGGCAAAGAGCGTGTCGCCCACCACGTCGAGGTAGAAGGAGTGGGCCCGACGTTTGGTCCACTGGAGTTCACCGTCGGCTGAGTACTTGCGCATCTCCGACCCGGCCGGGTCGCGGTCGCCGCGCGCCGAGGAGTAGCTGATATAGATGTTGTCGTCGGCGTCGGTGGTGACGCTGCCGGCGAAGTCGGCCAGATCGGGTCGGCCGAAGGACCGCGCCCAGAGGAGCCGACCATCACTCTCGTAGGTGGCCAGGTGTAGATCGTGGTCGTCGTAGCGGCCGCCGTCGTCGATGAAGGCCGTGGCGAACACGATCAGTTGGCCGGCTGTGTTGGTGCTGAGGTGTGCGCCGTTGGCCGAGGTTCCCTCCTCCGTCTCGATGGGGCTCAACCACACGAACGGATCGGAAGCGGCCTCCGAGCGACCCGGTCCGGCGGCCAGGGTGGCGGTGAGCAACACCACCAATGGCACGAACCACCGAATTCGACGCATGACCCCACCTTCTGGGTCTTCCCGCGTGTTGCCCAGGGTCGAAGGTCTTTGCTCAGCCCACCACGCCGGATTGTCGTAACCCGGCGATCCGTTCCGAGTCGTAGCCCAGCTCGGCCAGCACCTCGTCGGTGTCGTCGCCCGGCTGGCTCGACTGGGTGGCCGGCTCGGTGGGAGTGCCCGAGAAGCGGGGCGCGGGCCGGGGTTGGGTCACGTCGCCGAAGGTGAAGAACGCGTCACGATCGACGGCCTGGGGATGGTTGGGTGTCTCGCCCATGGTGAGGACCGGTGTGGCACACGCGTCACGACCGTCGAAGATCACTGCCCATTCGTCTCTGGTCTTGGCCCCGATCACCTCGGTGAATCGCTGCCGAATGACCGGCCACCCTTCGCGGTCCCATTGGCCGGGAAGATCGTCGTCGGTGAGACCCAGACAGTCGAGCAACTCGGCGTAGAACTGCGGCTCGATGGCTCCCACTGCCACGAAGGCGCCGTCCGCGCAGCGGTAGGCGTCGTAGAACGGGGCGCCCGAGTCCAACATGTTGGTGCCGGGCTGGTCCGTCCAACCGCCGTGGGAGTGGGCGGCGTACAGCGGCGACATGAGATACGCCGATCCATCGACCATCGCCGCGTCGACGACTTGGCCTGACTCACCCCGCGACACCGCCAGCAGGGCGCTGATGATGCCGAGCACCACAAACAGCGAACCCCCGCCGAAGTCGCCGATCAGGTTCAGCGGTGGTGTCGGCACCTGCCCGACCCGACCGATGTGAGCGAGGGGGCCGCCCAGCGAGATGTAGTTGATGTCGTGGCCGGCCACGGTGGACATGGGGCCGTCCTGGCCCCAACCGGTCATCCGGCCGTAGACCAGCCCGGGGTTGCGAGCGTGGCACTGGGCCGGGCCCACACCCAGTCGTTCGGCGACCCCGGCTCGGAAGCCCTCCAGCAACACGTCGGCCCGTTCGACCAGATCGAGCACCACGGCCACCCCCTCGGGCGACTTCAGGTCCACCTCGATGGCTCGCTTGCCCCGTTCCATGGCCCCCGAGCCGGTGGCCAGAGGATTGCCGGATCCGCCCACCCGGTCGACACGAATCACCGTGGCGCCGTAGTCGCTCAGCATCATGCCGGCGAACGGGGTGGGTCCGATACCCGCCAATTCGATGACGGTGATGCCGGCCAGTGGTCCCATGGTGCCTACCGCCGAACGTGCAGCGACAGCCCGTCGCCCACCGACAACAGCACCGACTCGGTCCTTGTGTCGGCGGCGGCGTGGGCGTTGAACGAACGGATGGCTTCGGTGTTGTCGTCGGTAGCCGCGTCGTCGACCACCGCTCCGCTCCACAACACGTTGTCGACCGCGATCACACCGCCCGGCCGCAGCCGCTCGACGATGGCCTCGTAGTAGTTGGTGTAGTTGGGTTTGTCGGCGTCGATGAAGGCCAGGTCGATCGTCTGGTCGCCGGGTAGGGCGGCCAGCGTCTCGGTGGCCGGCGCCAGCCGCAGGTCGATGCGATCGGCCACACCCGCTCGTTCCCAGAACGGACGGCCGATGGCGGTCCATTCCTCGCTGACGTCGCAACACAGCAGCTGCCCCCCCGTTGGCAGCGCGCCGGCGATGCACAAGGCCGAGTAGCCGGTGAACGTGCCGACCTCCACCGCGAAAACGGGGGCCACGATGCGGGTGAGGGTGCTCAACGCCGATCCCACGTCGGGGGCGGCCTGCATCACCGCCATGTCGCCCACCTTGTCGGCGGTGACGGCAATCAGCTCTCGCTGGATGTCGTCGAGCGGAGTGCTGGCGCCCTCGCAGTAGGACGCGAGCGCGTCGGACAGGAGGAATGAGGTGGACATGGGCTGGTGCTCCGTTCGGCGAGCCTGGATGAGCAAGAATGCTGGCATGAATGCCGCGCTCCGTCCGATCCTGCTCGTTGTCAGCCTCGCCGTGGTGGCGGTGGCGTGTGGGGGTTCCGATGACGACGGCGCAGCCACCACCGACTCGGGTGTCACCATGCCGGCGGCCGACGACGAGTCGTCCAGCTCCACCGCCGATACCCAGGGCGGGACTCCGCCGCCGCTCGATGTGGCCATCGCGTCAATCGAGGGCATCGAGGTGTACGAAGACCTGGGTCGTGACCACGTCGACGACCCCACCTACGACGTGCGACCGCCACCGGGAGGAGATCATCTCAACCAGTGGGAGTCCTGCGGCTTCTTCTCGACCGAGATCGTCGACGGCAACGCCGTCCACTCCCTGGAGCACGGTGCGGTCTGGGTGGCGTACCGGCCCGACATCGATCCGGCCGAACTCAGCGAGCTGGAGTCGCTGGCCAACGTCGAGACGCATCTGCTGGTCAGTCCCTACTCCGACCTCGAGACCCCGCTGATGTTGGTGGCCTGGGGTCTTCGACTGCCACTCGACAGTGTCGAGGACGAACGTTTCGATGCGTTCCTGTCCACGTTCATTCGTGGACCCCAGACCCCCGAGCCTGGAGTGGCCTGCCGGGTGTGAGCGTCGCCCGTGTGTTGTCTCCGCTGGGAATATCTGACGACCCGTCAGATACGGTACGGCCATGAGCGAAGTGGTCAGCCCCATCCCGCCGATCATCAGCGTCGACGACCATGTCGTCGAGCCCCGTGACGTCTGGACATCTCGCCTCCCGTCCCGTTACGTCGATCAGGGGCCCCGCATCGTGTACGCCCCGCAGGGTGAGATGGAGCTGGTCGATGGGGTCTGGGTCGAACAACCGGGCGCGGGCGACAAACAGGCGGCTTGGTGGCACTACGAGGATCACCGGTACCAGATCAAGCAGATGATCGCCTGTCCGGGTATGGCCCCCGAAGACGTCACCATGGAGGGGGTCACCTACGAAGACATCGCCCCCGGCTGCTACGAGCCCGGCGCCCGCCTGGCCGACATGGATCTCAACCATGTCGAGGCATCGTTGTGTTTCCCCAACTACCCCCGCTTCTGCGGCCAGCTCTTCGCGGAACGGTCGGACATGGAGCTGTCCAAGCTGTGTGTCGAGGCCTACAACGACTGGATGATCGACGAATGGTGCGGCGACTCGGGCGGTCGGCTCATCCCGCTGTGCATCGTGCCGCTCTGGGATGCCGAGTTGGCGGCGGCCGAGATCCGACGGAATGCGGCTCGGGGCTGTCGGGCGGTGGCCTGGTCGGAGTTGCCGGCCTGGTTGGGTCGCCCCTCCATCCACTCCGACTACTGGGATCCGTTCTTTCGGGCCTGCGAGGAGACCGGCACCGTCATCTGCATGCACATCGGTTCGGGTACCCGCACGCTCACCACGTCGGCCGATGCCCCCACGGTGGTGACGGCCAACATGATCGTGGCCAACAGCGCGGCTTCCATGATCGACTGGCTGTTCTCGGGCAAGTTCGAACAGTTCCCAGGGCTCAAGCTGATGTACGCCGAGAGCCAGATCGGCTGGATCCCCTACTTCGTCGAGCGAGCCGACGACACGTGGCACACCCACCAGTGGGCCCAGGGTGAAGAGCGCTCCGAGCTGCCGCCGTCGCACTACTACCGGCGCCACATCCACAGTTGTTTCTTCAAGGACACGGTCGGCATCGAGCTGCTCGACAAGATCGGCGTCGACAACGTGTTGTTCGAGACCGACTACCCCCATCAGGACGGCACGTTTCCCCACAGCCGCCAGACCGCCGAGAAGCTGTTCGGTCACCTCGACCCCGCGGTCATCCACAAGTTGGCGCGCGGCAACGCCATCGAGCTCTTCGGCCTCGACCACCTGGTCTGACCGGTCTGCTCAGGTGATGGCCGCCCGGCGAGCTGTGGCCACCGCGTCGTCGAGACTGAGACGGGCTCCCCGGCGCAGAGCGGCGCCGAAGTCGTCGGCCGACACGTGCTCTCGGCACCGATCGAGGCCGGCCTGGAGCTCCTCGAGTGGGTCGGCGGTTGGTGGCGCCTGGCGGTAGCGATCGGTGAATCCGGCGACCTCGACCAGCGGCTCCCACCGTTGGTTCTCGAGACCGATGATGGCCATCCACTCGATACACGCCGAGGTGATGACTCGGTTGCCGAGGATCCGAGCGTGGACCAGGCCCTTCTCGAGGTGCTCGAGGGCCAGCGGGAAGTCGCCTCGGTCATACGCCATGCGGCCCCGGAAGAGCCCACTCAGTCCGATGACGATGGAGTCGAGCGAACGGTCGGCCAGCGCGCAGGCTTCGTCGCACAACGGTTCGGCTCGATCGAGGTCGCCGTCGGCTTGGGCCATGCGGGCCAGGTTCATCATGACCAGGGAGAGGCCGCGATCGTCGCCTTGATCGGCAAACAACCGGTAGGCCGTGTCGAGGCAACGGCGAGCCTCCTCGAAGTCGCCGGCCCGCCGGTGAGCCACCCCCCAGAAGGCCATGGCCGCGGCCAGGTTGTTGTCGTCGCCCAATTGTTCGAGCACGGGCTGGCACTCGGCGAAACACTGGGCGGCTCGTTGCGAGTTGCCCTCGAAGATGGCGGTGGCGCCGCGGATGACCAGGGCACCGGCCAGGATCTCGATGTCGTTCGCCTGGCGGGCGGCGACCAGGGCGGACTCGGCCAGCTCGGCGGTGGTGCCGTAGGAACCGCCGAACATCTCCAACGCCGCCGACGCGCTGAGTGCCACCGCCGTCTGCCTGGTGTCGAGACCACCTTCGGCCAGCAGGGCGGTCAGCCAGGACTGCACCCGTTCGGTCGAACCCAGAAAGTTGAAGTACCACGAGAAGGCGTCGATCAGGCGGAGCGCCTGGTCGACGTCACGATCGAGGGCCAGTTCGATGGCGGCTTGATAGTTGAGCAGGTCGGGAGCCAAGGCCTCGAACCAGGTGGCCGCGGTGGTGAGCATGCGATACCGCCAGCGATCGGCGCTCTCCACGTGGATGGTCACGAAGTGGTCTTCGACCGCTTGGCGTTGCCCGGTCTCTTCGAGCCGATCGAGAGCGTAGGTGCGAAGGGTGGTGAGCATCCGGTAGCGGGCCCGCCCGCCCACGTCGGGTTCTCGTCGCACCATCGACTTTCGCACCAGGTTCGGCAAAACGGTGTCGGCATCCAGCCCGAAGGGTTTGGCCAACGCAGCGGCGCGGGCGCCGGTGAACGAGCCGCGGAACGTTCCGAGAATGCAGAACAAGGTCCGTTCGTCGGCGTCGAGGAGGTCGTACGACCACTCCACGACCGACAACAGGGTCCGGTGCTGCGCGCGGTTGGTCCGGCGTCGGGCGGTGAGGATCTCGAAACGATCGACCAGTCGATCGCCGATCTCCTCCACTGACATGCCGGCCACCAGCGCTGCGGCCAACTCGATGGCCAGTGGGATGCCGTCGAGCTCGCTGCACACCGATTCGATGAGGGGGAGCGACCCGCTGGCGGGCGCCGTTCCCCCCGACGCCGCGGTGGCGCGGTCGATGAACAAGGTAGCTGCGTCGGTGGGGTGATCACTTCGCCCCAGGGCCAGCTCGAAGACGCCGGCCACCGGGAGCGGGTCGACCGGCTCGACCCGCTCCTCGGCGATGGCGAGCGCCTCGCGCGTGGTGGCCAGGATGGTGAGGGTGGGGCAGTCGTTCAGCAGCCGTTCGGCGACCAACGCGGCCTCGTCGATGAGGTGCTCGCAGTTGTCGATCACCAGCAGGGTCGGTTCTCGATCGAGCTCCTCGGCCACCAGCTCGTAGAGGTCGTCCTGACGCCGGCGGATGGTGCCGATGGCGGCCGCGATGGCGTCGATGATGCGGCGGGAATCGTCGACTTCGGCCAGCTCGACCCACCACGTCCGTCCCCCGAAACGATGGGCGGCCGTGGCGGCGGCTTCGGCCGCCAGCCGGGTCTTGCCCGAACCGCCTGCGCCCACGAGAGAGACCAGGCGACTGGTTTTCAGCAGATCATCGAGCCGAGTCAGTTGTTCGCCTCGGCCGACGAACAAGGTGGCCGACCGGGGCACCGTGGACGGTCGGCTGCTGCCTCGGCTGAGCGACAGGCGGGCCGGCGGGTCGAGCCGCTGCGCGAGGACCGCCCCTTCGAGCTGCTGCAGCCGAGGTGACGGCTCGAGGCCGAGGTCGTGATCGAGGATGGTGCGCAGTTCCTGGTAGGTGCGCAGCGACTCGGCCTGATTGCCGGTGTAGTAGAGCGACCGCATGAGCTGGCCCCAGAACCGCTCTTCGTAGGGGTTGTCGGCCACGATCGCCCGCAGTTCGGGAATGGCGGCCGACGGGTCGACGCTCAGGTCGAGTTCGATGCGCTGCTCGAGGGCCCAACACCGCCGTTCGCCCATGTCGGTGGCGAAGAGCCGGATCGGTTCGAGATGGTCGAACTCGGCCAGGATGGGGCCACGAAGCAGTGCGGTGGCGGCCCGGAGCTCCCGGTGCGCTTCTTCGGTGGACTCGGCCGTGATCGCCTGGTCGGCCCGGCTCGTCAACCGCCGGAACTGGGCCAGGTCGCTCTCGGACTCGTCGAGGCGAAGGCGGTAGCCGGGTTCGATGGTCTCGATGGGATTGGGATCGTCGGGGTCAGGACCCTGCAGGGCCCGCCGCAGCGCGGAGATGTAGGTGTGAAACGTGGGTTTGGCCTTGCGGGGCGGCTCGGTCTCCCACAACGCGTCGATGAGCTGGTCGATGGCCACGACCGTGTTGGCCTGGCACGCCAACATCGCCAACACACCGAGCGGTTTGGCGGCCACGATGTCGATGTCTCGCCCGGCGACCGAGACTTCGAGCGGACCCAGCACACCTACCCACAGGTCGCGGGCGGTCCGGGTGGCGGGGTCGGCGTGCAGCATGGTCATACCAGAGGGCATGGGTATCACGGCGGCGCGAACCCGCGGAAATCCGCGTGTGTGACCGATCCGACTCTCCGGACAAGAATGACTAAAGCGTCAGATGACAGACTCACGGGCACACGCGGGAACCGCAATCAACGGCCACGCGTTCGGTCTCACGCCCCTCTAGGAGTCCGAGCGCGTGGTCGTCTCCGTTTTGGCGAGCCGGTCGACCGTCGTGGCGGACACCGGCCGATAGCGTCCACGTGATGTCACTGCGCCGTACCAACCTCGAGAAGCTGGCCGGAGGGTCCTTCGACGTCGTGATCGTGGGTGGGGGCATAAACGGGGCCGTGGCCGCCGCCGTACTCTCCAGCCGGGGGGCCAAGGTGGCGCTGGTCGACCGCGGGGACTTCGCCGGGTTCACGAGCCAGGAGTCGTCGAACCTGGTGTGGGGCGGGTTCAAGTACCTCGAGAACTACGAGCTCAAGCTGGTTCGAGAGCTGTGCAAGTCGCGGAACCGGCTCATGCGTTCCTATCCGGCCAACATCGCCCAGATCGGGTTCCTGGCCGCCCTCGATCGTTCGGCGCCGTTTCCCCCCTGGCTGGCCACTCTCGGCAGCGCTGCCTACTGGGGGATCGGGAACTTCTCGACCAAACGGCCCCGGCACCTGTCGGCCAGCCGCATCGAAACCGACGAACCCATCATCGACACCACCGGTGTGCGAGGCGGCATCGAGTACTACGACGCCTTTCTCAACGACAACGACGCGCGCTTCGTGTTCAGCTTCGTGCGGTCGGCCATCGACGTCGGGGCGGTCTGCGTCAACTATGTGGAGCTCACCGGCGCACAACGCATCGGGGAGACCTGGGAGGTCGAGCTCCGCGACGGCGAGTCCGATACCACCTTCACCGCCCGAGCCGGTGTCATCGTCAATGCGGCCGGCCCCTTCGTCGACGAGCTCAACGCCGACTGGGGTCTGCGCACCGATCATCGCATCGTGTACAGCAAGGGCATTCACCTGGTGGTGCCCCAGCTCACCCCCAATCGGCGCGTGCTGGCCTTTTTCGACGACACCCAACGGTTGTTCTACGTCATCCCGATGGGGCGCCGATCGGTGATCGGAACCACCGACACGCGGGTCGACGACCCGCGCACCAGCGTCACCGACGAGGACCGCCACTTCCTGCTCGGCCAGATCAACAACCGTCTCGACCTCGACGAACCGCTGCGGGCCACCGACGTGATCGCCGAACGGTGCGGGGTTCGTCCTCTGGTGGTCGACAACGACGGCGACGATCGACGAGACACCGATTGGACGTCGCTGTCGCGCGAACACCACATCGAGCTCGACCGGGCCCGCGATGTGGTCACCATCTTCGGTGGCAAGCTCACCGACTGCCTCAACGTCGGTGAGGAGGTGGCCGAGGCAGTCGAGGATCTCGGGGTGCGTCTCGATCGGGATCGCCGGGACTGGTACGGCGAACCTCGGGCGGCCAGCCGGCGGGAGTTCTACCGCCAGGCCCGGCTCATGCGCCTCGACGACATCCGCGACAAACCCGACGTGGAGCCGGTCACCCATCGGTTGTGGCGCCGGTACGGTCGGCGGGCCTTTGCCATGCTCGAGGAGATCCGGCAGGACCCGTCCATGGGTGACGACATCATGGATTCGGCCGACTACCTCAGGGTCGAATTGCACCATGCCGCCCAGTCCGAGATGGTCACCCGGCTGGAGGACTTCCTGCGGCGGCGTTCCAAGATCAGTCAGGTGGTCCCCGAAGCCGACTTCCTCGACTCACCCGGACTCACCGAGGTGGCCGAGATCCTGTTCGGCGACGAGGCATCCACCAAGCTGGCCGCCTGGGACGAGAGCGGCCGCCCCTGATCAGCCCACGGGCAAGTGGCGGGCCAGGTGCTCGGCGGTGATCGACCAGGCGTTGGCCGCGGCGGTCGGGTTGGAGAACATCGGGTTGACGTTGTTGTCGAAGGCGTGGCCGGCGCCGGCCTGGACCTCCACCGTGACGTTGGGTGCGTTCTCGAAGCGAGCTGCCACTCGCTCCACGTTCTCGTAGGGAAGGAAGGGGTCGTCGTCGCCGAAGTGGAACAGGATCGGGCAGGTGACGGCGTCGGCCTTGGCGTCGAGGGCATCGGCCACCCCCGAGCCGTAGTAGGAGACGGCACACGCCGGATCGAGGTCGGCGGCGGCATGGAAGGTGAGGGTGCCGCCGAAACAGAACCCCATGACCCCTGCCGGCCCCGTGCACTCGGGCAGGCCCTGCAGGTGATCGAAGGCGGCCGCCAGGTCGGCAGCGCCGGCTCCCCAGTCGAACCCACCCATCTTGGCGAACGCGGACTGCATGCCCTCTTCGCCCTGGTCGGGTTCGACCACGAAGCCGGGCTCTTGGCGCCAGAACATGTCGGGCGCCAGGGCCACGTACCCCATCTCGGCGACGCGTTCGCACACCGAACGTATGTAGGTGTTGACCCCGAAGATCTCCTGGAGCACCAACAGGCCGGGCCCCGACCCCGATGGGGGTAGGGCGACGTGGCCGGCAAAGCTGCCGCTCTCGGTGGGGACGGTTTCGGTTCGGGTGCTGACCATGGCCGGAGACTAGCGGCGCCGATCGCACCGGCGAACAGCGTCGGTCCTCGGCCGCTCAGGCGCTGGGAGCCAGTCCTCGCACCGACGCCGTCCAGACATCGCTGAGCAGGTGTTTGTGTTGTTGCACGTCGCAACGTTCGGCGGCTGCGTAGCCGGCTCGGCGCATCGTCTCGGGGTAGGGGTCGGCGATGATCCGGTGCAGCTCGTCGAGGGTGTTGTAGAGAAATCCGCCATCCCCGAGGAACTCGAGCTGTTCGTCGCGGCGCCCCGGTAGTTCGCGCCACACCACACCGACCCCGGCGGCCTGGGCTTCGGCGATCGACACGGGCAGGCCGACCTTGTTGCGCACCGGATCGGATGGGTACACGAGCCACTCGTAGTGGGGATACACCCGGTGCATGCGGCTGGGGTCGACGTAGGAGATGGTGACCGGGTTGCCGAGGGCCTGGTTGTGAGCCTCGGTGAGATGCAGGTCGGGCCCGGCGGCGTAGAGATCGAATCGGCGATTCGGCGCCGCGGTGGCCGCCAGGTCGACGAAGTCGTTGTGGGCCTTCTTGTGAATGGCCGGCCCGGCACACATGACCGCACCCGGCCCCCGCCGACGGGCCTTCCGGTGATGGCGGAACCGCGAGACATCGACCACCGGCCAGCACGGTTCGATCTTGGCCGGATCGAGGCCGTGGTTGATGAGTCGACGACGAGAGTGGGGGAAGGCCAACACCCGCCGACACCATCGGCTGTTGGCCGCGAAGGCCAGCTCGTCGAGCTTCTCCGGTGGTTCGTTGAGTACGTCCATGGAATGGGTGCGCACCGTGAACGGGATCTCGTGGCGGCGGGCCAGGTGGCGCAGCAACAGCACCATCCCGAAGTAATGGGCGTGCAGCATGTCGGGCCGGAACCGGTCGATCACTTCGTCGATGCGTTCGATGAACTCCTGCTGGGCCGGACTGTCGAACGCCGAGTTCACATCGGGCCACTTGCCGTACACCGGGCACGACTCCGGGTAGGGGATCACCTGGTGTTCGAAGGGCTGTCGACGCGGATGAGTCGACGGCTTGTAGGTGATGACTTCGAAGTTGACGTCGTGACGCAGCGCCCGCAGCTCTTCGTGCATGTACGTCTCGGAGAAGGTCGGGTAGCTGACGATGAAGGTCAACACGTTGGGCCGACCGGCGATCCGGGGAAGGCGCTGGGTGGCGGGTTGACCAGCCCGTCGTGACCACCGTGAATGCGGCATGGGTCCTCCTGCTCCGCATCCTACGACCACGAACAGTGGTTTTCTAGGGGCTGTTCGTCACGGTTCGGGCAGTCTTGTCGGTGGCCGTCGGCCGTCGTCGGCTGGGGGGCGGCCGTCGCGGCCACCCATACGCCGGTGACGATTGGCCCCGGTCAGCCGTCGTTGGATCGGGGAGCCGACACGTCGTAGGAGTCGACGGTGGCGGCAGTGACGTCGGCTTCGGTGAAGGCGACATCCTTCCAGTTCTTGTCCGAGAACCGTTGGGTCTGGTCGGAGAAGAACGGCGAGGAGGGATCACCGGTGTTGCCGTAGGTCACGAACGACGAGGCCCGGGGCCCATCGGGTCCGAACTCCACGGCGTAGATGAAGCTGGTTCCGTTGGCGATCGGGTACCCGTCGGTGCGCAGGTTGCGAGAGCCTTCGATGCTGTCGCCTCGGGGCAGCGACTCCTCGGTGGTGGTGCCGTTGCCCCCCGAACCGACGACGTTGGACACACCCTCACGTTCGGTGCCGCCGTGGATGGGGATGGTCTGGCCCCCACGCTCGGCGAACTGCAGATCGCCGAGCGGCGCGTCGATGGCGAAACCGGCGGCGGTCAACCGGGTGATGGAGGCATCGAGACGCTCGATGATGTCGTCGGAGTCCGAGAGACCGTTCGGGGTGTTGGCCGGGTCGGCCGGATCGAAGGGGTTGGCGAACAAGACGCCGGCGTCGGCATAGTCGTCGTTCTCGAAGCTCTCGATGAACTCACGCCACAAGGCGGCGCCGACGCTGTCGGAGTTGACCCGATTGTCCCACCCGGCGAGGGTGTCGCACGCCAGCTGCCAGGTGCCGTCGTCGTCGACCGCCGCAGCGGCCTCGTTGCATCGGACCACCACGTCGTCCTTCAAGATGTCGGCCGTGTACACCCGATTGCCGATGGCCGAATCGCGCATCTCCTCGAAGGTGAACAGCCCGTCGTCGCCGGCGTCGCCGTTCTCCTCGCGGAGCTGGGTGTTGTTGCCCCGAGGTCGGGGGGACACGGCCGTGTCGGCCAGACCGAACACCGGCGAATCGAAACCTTCGATCAACTCGTCGGGGTTGGCCAGCCAGTAGCTGTTGTTGGCGTTGAAGACGTAGTCGTTGCGCTCCAGCTGCGGTGTCTGGCTGAACGGCACCACCCCTGGGTCACGGGCGTCGGGGTCGTCGACCCACTCGTTCATGGGGTCGCTGCCGTCGAGCAGGATCAAGCCGCTGTCGAGGGCGATGGCCGTGACCAGGTCCTCGTCGGCTCGGGCCCAGAAGGCCTCGACCGCCTCGGGTGACAGGTTGGCGGCCGCCGAGGTGTCGGCGTACCAGATGCGCCCTTCGGCCGATGCAGCCACGGTGTTGACCCAGGGAATGCCCTGGTGCTCCTGGTAGGCCGCCTGCAGTTCGTCCATGGACTGTGCCCGGTTCTTGTCGAGGAACAGCGGGAAGGCGTCGTCGTTGTCGGCGTTGGCGTCGCGAAGGGCAATGGTCTGCTCACTGGTCCAGCCGCCGATCTGGTCGACGTTGAGGATGGGGCCGTAGTGGCTGAGCCAGATCGACTCGGTCACCGGCGCCACCGTGCCGTCGTCGCCCATCACGTCGATGGTGACCTCCACCTCTTCGATGGCCCGTTCCTCGTCGCCGTAGACGTAGGAGGTGGGGTCACCCTCCACCAGGTCGAGGGTGTAGGCGGTGAAGCGCGACCCGGCCGACACCGTGTGGCTCCAGGCCACTCCTTCGGTGAATCCGATGAGCACGGCGGGAGTGCCGAGGAGTGAGGCGCCGTAGACATCGATCTCACCGGGCACGGTGAGGTGGACCTCGTAGAAGCGGAGTGCCCCCTGCCACGGGAAGTGAGGGTTGCCCACCAACATGGTGTTGCCCTCGGCCGTTCGTTCGGGACCGATGGCCCATGCGTTCGAACCGGCGGTGGTGGTCTCCGGTGTGAGGTCATCGAGACTGGTGGTGGTTGTGCTGTCACCGCCGCCTTCGGCGGACCCTGAATCGGTTTCGCCCTCGCCGCCTTCGGTTGACGGTGGGTCGGCGCTGTTGATGAAGTCGATGGTCGGGTCGATCGACGCCCGGCCGATCAGCACGCGGTAGTAGGCCGCCAAGTCGTACTCGTCGATGGGCCGCACCCAGGCCTCTCCGGCGCAGTAGCCCGGCACGTTGGCGGCCCCCGTCTGCTCCAGGTAGCTGTTGTAGCCCGCTGCGTACCCCCGGATGGTGTCCTTGATGTCGTCGTCGT
>JBPCTQ010000205.1:0-11126 GCA_051011595.1 Acidimicrobiales bacterium | reverse complement strand
GTTCTTGGAGCCCTTCATGCCCACCAGGTGCTGGGTGGCCCCGGAGATCCCGGCCGCGATGTACACCGTCGGCTTGACCACCTTGCCGGTCTGGCCGACCTGGTAGCTGTAGGGCACCCAGCCGGCGTCGACGATGGCCCGTGAGGCTCCCGCCGCTCCACCGAGGGTCTTGGCCAACGACTCGATCATCTCGAACTTGTCGGACTCGCCCAGGCCGCGCCCGCCCGATACGACGATGGCGGCTTCATCGAGCTTGGGGCCGTCGCTCTCCTCGACGAACTGGTCGGTCACCTTGGCCGTTGCCGTGGCCCCACCATCGGGGACGGCCAACGGAGCCACGGTGGCGGCGCCGCCCCCGGCCGGTTCGGCCGCGAACGACTTCGGCCGGACCAGGAAGATGCCGGGTTTGTCGCTGGTGAACGAAGTCTTGACGTTGGTGGCCCCACCGAACACGGGCTCGACACCGACGACACCATCACCGGCGGCTTCGATGTCGACCACATTGGTGATCACCGGGGCGTCGAGCTTGACCGACAGACGTCCGGCCACATCGCGACCGTCGTAGGTGGTGCCGATGAGGAACAGGTCGGGTCCATTGCCGGCCTCGACGGCGCCGGCAACGGCGCCGGCAACGCTGACACCCTGCATGGCGCCGGCCAGATCGCCGGTGGCGTGCACCGTGGAGGCACCGTGCTCGCCCAACTCGGCCGCTACCGCGGCGGCGTCGCCGCCGAACACGACCTCGACGGTGTCGGCCAGCTCGCGGGCCTTGGCCAGCAGCTCGAGAGTGATGGTCTTGACGCCGCCGTTGGCCGCTTCG
Organism: Acidimicrobiales bacterium; assembly: GCA_051011595.1. Classification (GTDB taxonomy): domain Bacteria; phylum Actinomycetota; class Acidimicrobiia; order Acidimicrobiales; family SHLQ01; genus JAOUEE01. Next base: position 10,306 of record JBPCTQ010000205.1, on the reverse strand, counting down.
CCGTATACCCAGATCTTGGAAACCATTGGTCGGACCTCCTAGAGAACCTTGAGCTCGTCGAGGAAGGCCACGATGCGCTCGTGGGCATCGCCCTCGTCTTCGATGACTTCGCCGGCTTCTCGAGCCGGCGCCGGTTCGATGGCCACGATCTCCTGGCCACCACCGGCCCAGCCGACGGACCCGGCATCGATGCCCAGATCGGCCACCGTCACCTCGTCGACCGGTTTGGACTTGGCCGCCATGATGCCCTTGAAGCTGGGGTACCGGGGTTCGACGACACCCGCAGTCACCGACACCAGACACGGCAAGGGGCACTCGACGGAGTCGTAGCCGTCTTCGGTCTGGCGTTTGACCTTGACGTTGGCCCCGTCGACCGCGATCTCCTTGGCGAAGGTGACCGACGGAAGACCCATGATCTCGGCGATCTGCTCGGGAACGGTGCCGGTGTAGCCATCGCTGGATTCGGTGGCCGCCAACACCAGGTCGGGGGTGCTGCGACCGATGGCCGCCGCCAGGACCTTGGCCGTACCGAGGGCGTCAGAACCCTGGAGGGCATCGTCGCTGACCAGTACCGCTCCGGCCGCACCCATGGCCAGGGCGGTGCGGAGACCGCCGACCTCGTTGTTGGGTGCCATGGAGACGAGGGTGACCTCACCCTCGCCGGCGGTGTCGACCAACTGCAACGCCATCTCCACGCCGTACGAGTCGGACTCGTCGAGGATGAGTTTGGCGTCACGTTTGAGGGTCTTGGTTTCGGGATCCAGCTCGCCCGGATCGGCCGGGTCGGGGATCTGTTTCACACAAACGACGACGTTCATGGGCGACAGTGTTGCTGCCGTCCTGGCCATTTCAAAATCGGAGGCGGCATTTCCCACTGCTACCGTCGCCCGCAGTGAAGATCCTGCTGATTGTCAACGCATCGGCGTCGTCGGTGACCGCTCGTGGCCGGGTCGTGATCCAAAAAGCCCTGTCCGCCGACCACGAGGTTCGGGTGGCGGCGACCAGTCGTCGAGGCCACGCCACCCGACTGGCCCAGGGGGCAGCGGCGGCCGACACCGACGTGGTGGTCGTGCTCGGCGGCGACGGCACGCTCAACGAAGCAGCCAACGGACTGGCCGGTACAGCAACGGCGCTGGCCCCCCTGCCGGGCGGGTCCACCAATGTCTTCGCCCGTACCCTCGGCCTCAGCGACGACCCGGTGGAAGCGACGGCCACGCTGCTGGAAGCTCTGTCGAAGAACGCCATCCGGTCGGTGGGTCTCGGATCGGTAAACGGGCGCTATTTCCTGTTCCACACCGGGGTGGGATACGACGCGGCCGTGGTCGAACAGGTCGAACGGCGCAGCAACCTCAAGCGCTACGCCGGCCACCCGCTGTTCATGTGGTCGGCCATCACCACCTGGCTGCGGCACTACGACCACCGCTCCCCCGCGTTCGCCCTGCACTACCCCGACAGCACCGTGGTCGAATCGCCGTTCGCCATCGTGTTGAACACCAATCCGTATACCTACCTCGGCACCCGACCCTTCGACATCGCCCCCGACGCCGGCCTCCAGAAACCACTGGCCGTGGTGGCGCTCACCTCGATGCGACTGCTCACGCTGGGGCGGGTGGCCAGCGCGGCGCTGCGACCCGGCTCGGGGCTGGGTTCGAGCAAACAGGTGCATTACCGGCCCGATGTGCACGAGGTGACCGTCCGCGGCCACCGCCCGGTGCCCTACCAGGTCGATGGTGACCATCTGGGCGACGCCACCGAGCTGGTGTTTCGCTACGAACCCGATGTGTTGTCGCTCGTGGTGCCCGACAGTCGAGCCATCAACCGGTAAAGCTGTCGACGACTCGTCGCCCGGTGGCCACGTCGTTGGTGACGATCCCGTCAACCCCCATGGCCACCAGCTCGGCGATGCGGTCCGGGTCGTCGACGGTCCAGGTGTTGATCTCGATACCCGCCTGGTGGGCCCGATCCACGAGGTTCTGGCTGACCAACGACTGATAGGGATGAAAGGCCTGGTGACCGTGGGCCAGGGTGCGGTCGATGCCGAGGTTCGGATCGCCCATGTCGACCGAGAGATAGGCGGTGGGCAACTCGGCGTCGATGGCTTTGATGCGGTCGACGGCATCGATGTTGAACGACGAGATCAACGTCGACGCCGGGGTGAGGTAGGCCCGAGCCAGACCCGCGACGGCATCGGACACCAGGTGATCGGCGTCGAAGTCGGGGTCATCGGGCAGATTCTTGATCTCGATGTTCACACCCATGCCGTCACACGCTTCCAGCGCCTCGGCCAGGCTGGGCAGGTGCTCGGGCAGGTCGGCGGTGTCGAGTTCGGCGATGAGCCGGCCGTCGCTCAGATGGGCGTCGTGGTGGACCACGATCACTCCGTCGGCGGTGCGGCGAGCGTCGAGCTCGACCCAATCGGCGCCCATTTCGTGGGCTCGGCGGAAGGCGGCAACGGTGTTCTCGTGCTCGTCGGCCGACGCCCCTCGGTGGGCTATGACGAGGGTCACGGAAAAATCACCCCTTGCCACTCTCGGTGGGAGCCGATACGTTCTGCGTGTTGATTGAAACAGGTTCTCATTCGGTGATGCGTCCGAACGAGGGCCATGAGGGAACGTCGTCGAACGACGGCGACGGACAAGGGGTGCTGGTTCTGTGGCGTTGACACACGCAAATCTTTCCATGTTCGAAGGCCAGACGGCCGATTGGCGCGTCACCGCTGCGTGCCGTGACACCGACCCGGATCTGTTCTTCCCCGTGGGAACGACCGGACCGGCCATCGACCAGATCGCGTCGGCCAAACAGGTGTGCAACGCCTGCGAAGCCAAGGACGTGTGCCTCGAATTCGCCCTCACCACCAACCAGGACTCGGGTGTCTGGGGTGGGACCTCCGAGGACGAGCGACGCAAACTGCGCCGCAAGTGGCTCAAGGCCAAGAAGTCCGGCCGCGCCATCGCGCTGGTCTGACACCATCAGATCCGGGTCACTTTGGGGACCCGGCTGGCCACGGCCAGTGGCACCCACAATTCCACGATCGTGCCCGGACGTTCGGTGCCGGCGTCGCCTCGGCGCATGGTGATCTCGCCGCCGAGTTCGCTGACGATGAACGTGCGCACGATGGTGAGCCCCAACCCGACGTCGCCGTCGATGTCGAAGTCGGAGGGCAGACCGATGCCGTCGTCGGTGACCACCACTCGCAGTCCGGTGGGGGTGGGCGCCAGCTCGACCTCCACGGTCCCTGACCGTTTGCCCCGCCCGAAGGCGTGATCGACGGCGTTCTGCAACAACTCGGTGATGGTGACCGACAACGGCATGGCCACCTCGCTCGGCACCACACCGACATCACCGTGCACGCGGAAGTGGATCGGTTGTTCGGGCGAGCTCAGGCCCTCCTCCACCAACCGGACGATGGGCCGCACGACGTCGAGGAACAGCACCTCGTCACCGGAACCGTCCCCATCGGTGGGGTCCTGGGCCAGGGTCTCGTGCACCAGTGCCATCGAGCCGATGCGCCGCACCGACTGCTCGAGGGCGTCCTTGGCTTCGGGGGATTCGAGCCGGCGACCCTGAATACGAAGCAGCGACGAGATGGTCTGGAGGTTGTTCTTCACCCGATGATGGATCTCGCGAATGGTGGCGTCCTTCGACAGCAGGAGTCGATCACGCCGTCGCAGTTCGGAGATGTCGCGAAAACCGATCATCGCCCCCGACACGATCCCGTTCTCGATGAGCGGGATACACCGCATGATCACGGTGGTGTCGCTGCCTCGTTCGACCTCGACGGTCACCGGTAGCGCCGAGGAGTAGGCCGCCCGCACCACCTGCTCGTCGAAGCCAAGCTCCTCGAACAACCGGCCCGACACGTGCCGATGTACACCCAGGCGGTGAAAGGCCGAGATGGCGTTCGGAGAGGCGTATTCGACCCGACGATCGGGATCGAGAACCACCAGCCCGTCCCCCACCCGAGGTGCCTTGTACTGGTCGTCCTCGTCGCGGGCGAAGGGATAGTCACCGGCACTGATCATGGTGGCGAAGCGTTCGAAGAGTCGGCGGTAGGCCCCTTCCAGCTCGCTGCTGGCCACATCGGGCCGCTGGTACTCGTCGCGCGACAGCACCGCCACGACCTGGCCGTCACAGCGCACCGGCAGAGCCTGCACCGACACGACCGCCTCGCCGGCAACGGCCCCGTCGAGGTGTCCGTGCGCCGCCCGACCCTGGTCGAACGCACTCGCCACCATGGGGCGCTGGTCTCGTTCGAAGGTTCGCCCGATCGGATCGGTGCTGTACACCGTGGTGGCCGTGGTGGGTCGCACATGGGCCAGCACCACGAACGATCCCGGCGGCGACGATGCGCCGAGCAACAGAAGATCGGCACCGCTCAGGTCGGCCAGCAGGCCCCAGACTCGGGCCAGCCGCTGCAGGTGCAGGATTTCGTGTCCGGCGAGCGCAGTGCGATCCCGGGCCAGCTCACTGAGGGAGGCCACCGCGCCATCGTAGGGTCAGTGCGCGAGGTGATCACCCAGCGCGGCCACACCGGAGATGTCGACCAGGTCATCGACCAACTCCGGCACCCGGGCCGTGTGGTCGACCCTCGGGGCCAGCTCGGCCAGGAACTCCTGCTCGCGACGGGCTCGACCGCGACGATCCAGGTACTGCTCGGCCAGCGGGTGGAATCGAGCATCACCCTCGAGCATCTTTCGTGCGGCCGCTACTCCCTGGGTGGAACGGAACGGGGCGGGCAGCACCCGATTCATGACCAGGGCACCCGACTCGAGGCCTCGCGAGTCGAGCTCGTCGAGAAAAAAGCGAGCCTCTCGACAGGCCGGGCCCTCGGGGGTGGCCACCACCGCGAACGTGGTGCGGTCGTCGGCCAACACCTGGGCCACCTCGGCCGAGCGTTCGACGAAACCGTCGTACAGGCTCTGGAACAACACGAAGAACTCACCCACGTCGGCCAGGAAGTCGGCGCCGAGAACACGGTCGGCCACGAACGTGAACGGTTTGGCAGCCAGCCCCATGGCCCGCGACCGGTAGGGAGCGGTCAACCAGCGCAGCAGCCGGCTGGAGAAGAACTCGGCCATCCGGGCCGGCGCCTCGAGGAAGTCGATCGCACTCCGGGTGGGCGGGGTGTCGACCACGATGAGGTCGTAGTTGGCGTCGGCCCGCAGTTGATGCAGACGCTCCATGGCCACGTAGTCGTGGCTCTGGATGAACCGACCCGCCACCGACTGATAGAGGGTGTTGGCCAGGATGGCATCGCGGGTGGCGGCATCGGGGGCATGGGACCGCACCACGTCGTCCCAACCGGCTTTGGTGTCGAGCATGGCGACCGACAGCTGGCCCCGAGCCGGCCGGCCGGCGGCCTCGAAACGTTCGGGTTCGATGACGGTCTCGGTGTTGCCCACCGCCGTGAGCCCCAACGCCTGGGCCAGGCGTTTGGCCGGGTCGACGGTGAGCACGAGCACACGACGGTCGCTGCGCAGGGCGGCACCCACCCCGATGGCCGCCGCCGTGGTGGTCTTGCCCACCCCGCCGGGCCCGCACACCACCACCAGGTCACGTTCGCCCACCAGCGAGGCCACACTCATGGCGTCCTCAGCGCGTCACTCAGACCGGCCACCACGTCGGCATCATCGCCGTCGATCTCGGCCAGCTCGAAGTACGCGGTGCTTTCACCGGCAATGGCGCGCAGCCGCTGGAGCTGCTCGTCGCACCGCTGGTGACGGCGTTCGAGGAACCGAGCCCCTTCCACCACCGCATTGGCACCGGGGCCGACCGCCTGCACCAGTTGGTCGGCATCGGCGTCGGTGGGGGCGGCAGTGGGTGGTGGTGGCACTCGGTTGGCCACCACGGCGGCCAGATGGACACCGGTCTCGTCGAGCAGGCGCTGCTGGAGCTGACCGGTCTCGGTCACCGGCATCTCCTCCGGCGTGGCCACCACCACCGTTCCGGTGACGGCGGCGTCGTTGAGGATGTCGATCATCCACTCGGTCTGAGACCGCACCGGCCCCAGGCGGACGACATCGTGGATGGCCTCGGCTGCCGCCAGGTGACCCACCACATGGCCGGTGGCCGGCGCATCCACCACCACCAGGTCGTAGTGACGTTCTCGGACCTCGTAGGCGAACTTGCCCACCCGGAGGATCTCCCGCACACCGGGGGCTGCCGTGGCCACGAAATCGAAGGTGGCCGCCACCGGGCCGAGCCGACGGACCAGGGGAACCCGCAGGTGCAGGCGGAGATACTCGGCCAGGGACGACTCGGTGTCCATCGTCATCACATCGAGGCTCACCGCATCGCGTCCGGCCGAGACTCGGGTGGGTTCGTATTTCAGTGACCCCAGGCCGAACGCGTCGGCGAGATCGCCGCGTCCGTCGACATCGGAGAGCAGTACTCGACGGCCGGACCGAGCCGCAGCCACCGCCAGGGCCGCAGCCACGACGGTCTTTCCGACACCACCCTTGCCGGTGACGAAGAGCAGGCGACGATCGAAGGGCGAGCGGCTCAGGCTGAACCCGGTCTAGGCCGACCCGAAGCCGATGTCGGGGACGCTGTCGTCGGATCCGATCTCGACGTAGGCCAGCTTCTCGGCGGGGACTCCCACCTCGCGGCCCTTCTTGTCGGTGATCCAGAATACGGCCGAGGAACCGCTGAGGGCCGCTTCGGCCGCCTCTTTGACGGCGTCGCGGTCGGTGTCGTCACCGATCTCGACCAGCAGCTCTCGCAGCGCGTTGGTGACTCCGATTCGAACGTCCATGGCGGCCAACCCTACCGGCGAGAATCGAGAGCTAGGACAACAACTTGAGTTCGGGGTTGTACCGCCGGCTCGGCTTGAGGTCGTCGTCGATGATGCGGGCCATCTCGGCGATGATACGCCCGGCCTCACCACCGGGGTCGATGGCCATGATCGGTTGCCCGGAGTCGCTGCCCTCACGCAGCTGGGGCACCAACTGCACCTGACCGATCAGCGGCACGTCGAGACGGCCGGCCAGGTCGGCACCACCGCCGGATCCGAACAACTCGTACCGTTTGCCGTCGTCGCCGGTGAACCACGACATGTTCTCGATGACACCTTTGACCTCGAGCGAGACCTTCTCGGCCATGAACGCCGCCCGCTGGGCGACTCGCTGCGCCGCCGGTTGTGGGGTGGTGACCACGTACAGCTCCGAGCGGGGCAGGAACTGGGCCAACGACAATGAGATGTCGCCGGTGCCGGGCGGCAGGTCGAGCACCAAGAAGTCGGGATCGTCCCAGTAGACGTCGGTGAGGAACTGCTCGAGGGCTTTGTGCAACATGGGGCCCCGCCACAGGACCGGCTGATCCTCCTCGGCGAAGAAACCCATGGAGATACAGCGCACGCCGTGCACCTCGGGGGGCACCAGCATCTGGTCGATGACCACGGGCGAACGGTCGACTCCGAGCATCCGGGGCACCGAGAAGCCCCACACGTCGGCATCGATGATCGCCGTGCGGTGCCCTCGCTGGGCCAGGGCGATCGACAAGTTGACCGTGACCGAGGACTTCCCCACTCCACCCTTACCCGACGCCACCAGCAGCACTCGGGTCTTGCTCGCCGGATCGGCGAAAGGAATCTCGCGACCCTCGGCGTGACCGTGAGCCTGCTGCTGGCCGGCGGTGGCCGAAGGGTCCCCGTGCAGCTTCTGGCGAAGCGTCTCGCGTTCTTCGTCGGTCATCACCGTGAAGTCGACGGTGGCCTGATCGACGCCGTCGAGGGCCTCGACCGCCGAGGTGACTCGATCGGTGATCTCGTTCTTGAGGGGGCACCCGGGCACGGTGAGCGCCACCTGCACCTCTACCGACAGGCCGTCGATGGTGATGGTACGGACCATCTCGAGATCGACGATGCTGCGCCGGAGCTCGGGGTCTTCGACGGGGCGCAGGGCTTCGATCACTTCAGGCTGAGTCACGGTCACGCAGGTAGAATACCGATGTGGAGAACCCGCCCCTCTCCCCGACGCAGTTCAACTCCGCTGTCACCGCCATCACCTCGGCGTTTGGCGACCCCACCCGTCGAGAGATCTACCTCTACGCCCGAGACCAGCCGCACGGTGTCACGGCGGCCGAGGTCGCTCGCCGCTTCGACCTGCATCCCAACGTCGCCCGCCATCACCTCGACAAACTGGCCGGCGGCGGGTACGTCGAGGTGGCCACCGGCCGTCGGAGCGAGTCCGGGGCCGGCCGACCCTCGAAGCAGTATTCGGTCACCGAAGCGGCCACCGCGCTCGAGGTGCCGATCCCCCACGACGATGTCCTCATCCGTCTGCTGGGCCGGGCCCTGGCCCGAATCCCGGGAGATGAGGCCGAAGCGCTGGCCGAGGAAGTGGGTGTCGAATACGGCCGATCGATGGCCATCGCCCTCGGCGGCGAAGATGCTCAGCGCTCGTTTCGTTCCGCCCTGCACACCGTGGCCGACGCCCTCACCGCCCACGGGTTCGCAGCCCACACCAACAAACGATCGGGCCAGCTCGAGATCGTGCAGGAGAACTGCCCGTTCGGCGAAGCGGTCATCGACCATCCGGTCATCTGCGCAGTCGACCGGGGCATGGTACGAGGCATGCTGGCGGCGCTGTACGGCGAGACCGACACCACGGTCGCCTCGTCCAAACCCATGGGTGACGACGTGTGTGTCACCGAGATCGTCGGTTAGACCACCAACATCACACCCAGGAAGAACGCCCCCAGGCCGGCGATCAGACCACCGCCGCCGGTGGCCCCCCGCAGCGCCTTGTTGTCGGTGTTGGAATGCACGAACGCAGCCACACCACTGAGGGCGACGAGCACCAGCTTGATACCCAGGGTCACCTGGTAGCTGGTGTCGAGCCCGTCGAACTCGAGGGTGAACAGGTTCCAGACGCCGGTTGCCACCAACAGCGCGAAGAAGGGCCAGGCCACCATCCCGAAACGATTGGCCGCCAGCCGCGGGGCGTCGGCGCTGATGCCGCGCAGCACCGGAACCAGTGCCGCCAGAACCAGTTGCCCGCCGATCCACACGCTGGCTCCCAGCAGGTGACCGAAGATGCGGATGTCGTCGGCGCCGAGTTCGACCATCAGGGGACGCTACCGCCTAGTGTCTCGAATCTTGAGCCTGTATCTCGTCCGCCACGCCTCGGCCGGCGACCGCTTTCGATGGTCAGGCGACGACCTCGAACGACCGCTCGATGATCGGGGCCGGGCCGAGGCCGAGGCGGTGGCCGAATGTCTGGCCGATCGTTCGGTCACCAAGCTGGTGTCGAGCCGGGCCACGCGATGTACGCAGACACTCGCCCCCCTGGCCCACCGTCTGGGCCTCGACATCGAGATCGAACCGGCGCTGCTGGAAGGAACCTCGGGTGACGAGTCGGCTGGACTGGCACGCTCGTTGGTCGCCGAGTCGACTGTGCTGTGCAGTCACGGCGACGTGCTGCCGGCAATGGTGCGGGCGCTGACCCTCGACGGCATGCGCATCGTGGGCGCCCGGGGGTGCGAGAAGGGATCGATCTGGGAGCTCGAGGTGCGCGGCGGCGACATCGTGTCCGGGAATTACCTCGGCCCTCCCCGGCGTTGACCCGATCATGTTCCGTGCGTCCGTCCGCCATCCTCGCCGCGAAGCCCAGGAGATCGCCGGGGGCGACGCCCGTGTGCTGGAGCCATCTCCCCCGGCCGTCTCCGCCGAACCGTTCTTCGCCGATGATCCAACCGATGTCGCCGACGCCGGCGGTGTGGTCGCCCCCACCTCGGCCGGTGTCACCAGCTGGGATGAGCTGGTGGCGGCATCCGATGATCCCGCGCTGACCGAGTTCGCCCGGTCGAGATGGTTGGGGGCCTACGCTCCGCTCGCACCGGTCCCCACCAACTTCGTCAGCCGCCGCGAAGACGTGCACCGGTTGGCCTACAGCGTGGTGGCCGAAGCCCGGCGACAGTCGAACACCAAGTTCGGGCTGCGCTACACCTTGGGTGGTGTGGGGACGCCGTTCTTCGGCGGTGACGCCCAGGTGCGGATCGAATCCGGTTCGATCGTGGTGCAGGAGGGCGACCAGGTCCGTTCCGCCCCCATCACCACCCTGCTCGACGCCGGCGAATTCGTGGGGGTGACACCGTCGACCGAAGCGGCCGAACACGACAGCCCGCCCCTCGGGGATCTCGAACGCCCGCTGGCAATCGACGCCGAAATCACCGACTTCGTCGGCGACTGGTTCGGTTTCGCCACCTCGGTGCTCGAGGAACTGCGCCTGACCGATGGCGCGGTCGACGTGAGCAGAGTGCAGGTCTGGCCCGGCCATCTCGATGCCGCCATCGAGATGGGCGACAC
>JBPCTQ010000204.1:0-7100 GCA_051011595.1 Acidimicrobiales bacterium | reverse complement strand
GCCCGGGACCGATCGACGACCTCACCCGCACGCTGGCAGCCAGCACCCGCTGGATGCCCGACCCGATTCCGGTTCGTGTGCGCGGGCCACGAGGCCCCCCTCGGCGGCGTTGACGCCCAACCCTGCATCAACACCTTCCGAACCCGAGGAGATTCACCATGAGACGCGCCTCTCTGCGCTTGGCGGCTGTTGCCGCTGCCCTGGTCCTGTTGCTCGCCGCCTGCGGCAGCGACGACCCCGAGACCGGTACCGACGGCTCCGGCTCCACCGACTCCGCCGCCCAGGACGGAACTGCCGTGCCCGGCACCGACGAGACCTCGCCCGAGACCACCCATGGTCACGACGGCGAGATGACCGATGTGAGCGATCTCGATCCTGCGCCCAGCCTGGAGCTCGAGGTCCTGGTCGACGACGTCGGCGGATTCAACGTGCACGCCGTGCCCGCCAATCACGACCTGGCACCAGAAGCGGCTTCCACCGAACACGTGGCCGGCGAGGGGCACATGCACCTCTACGTCGACGGCGAGAAGGTGTCGCGTTTCTACAACGAGTGGTTGCACGTCGGTGATCTGGAGCCCGGCGATCACGAGTTCCGGGTCGAGCTGTCGGCCAACGACCACACGGTGCTGGCCGTCGACGGGGTCATGGTCGATCAGACCGTGACCGTGACCCAGCCCGAGCGAGAAGGTGGCCACAGCCACAGCCCCGATCCGGTCGACGTCTCCGCCCTGGATCCGGCGCCGTCTCTCGAGGTCACCATCACCGATGACCCCAAGTCGGGCTTCAACCTCCGAGCCGTGGCCAGCAACTACACGCTGACCCCGGAGAACGTCAACGGCGACAACGTCGACGGCGAAGGCCACATGCACATCTACGTCGACGGCGAGAAGATCACCCGGCTCTACGGCGAGTGGTACCACGTGCCCGACAAGTTCGGTGAGGGCGAACACGAGGTCACCGTCGAGCTGTCGGCCAACAACCATGCCTCACTGGAGGTCGACGGTGAGATCGTGGAGGCCAGCGCCACGTTCACCAGCACCACACCGATGGACCTCGACAGCGACGAGGGTGCCGACCACGATGGCGACGCCGACCACGACAGCGCCGACCACGACGGCGATGAGGGTGCCGACCACGACGACGCAGCCGATGGCGAGATGACTGACATGGTCGACGCCGACCACACGGTGGAGATCACCTACGCCAACGGCGCGGTAGTGGGCGGACCGGCCACCATCGAGACCGGCATCGGCGACGTGGTCACGATGGTCATCACCAGCGACATCGACGAGGAAGTCCACGTGCACGGCATCGACGTGACCGCCGACCTGGTGGCCGGCGAGGCCACCGAGGTCACCTTCACCAGTGAGATCCCGGGCCAGTTCGAGATCGAGCTCGAAGGTCTGGGCCAACTGCTGGCCACCCTGGTCACCAGCTGAACCCGACGACCGGCATGAACCGGCGACTGCGGTCGCAGGTTCATTCGCGTCGTAGAACGCCCCAGAGGCCGCGATCGGCGCGAGACGCCACACCGGTCCACTGCCCGGGAAGTGCAGCCACCACCTCTTCGACACTGAGGTGGATGGGTGTCTGCTCACCAACGGTGTTGATCCAGACCACACATCCGCCGGTCCGCAGGGTGCGAGAGATCTCGTCCGGAAACAACAGCATGTTGTTGAGCACGTGGACATCGACGGCACCGTCGGAGAACGGCAGGTGGGCAGCGTCCAGCTGCACCCTCGGCCCCAGGTTCGGGTCGAGCTCGGCCAGCATGGCTCCCGACAGGTCGGCGAGAACCAGCGAAGAGAACCGTCCGACCAGATGACGCGAACCCAGGCCGGTGCCGGCTCCCAGCTCGACGGCGTGCCCCGATTCGACCGAACCCCTCTCCAAGGCATCCACCAGCGGTAGGTAGCGCCCCGGGTGATCGTGATCGGTGTGCCAGGTCGCGGCCATCGAGTCGAAGAGGGCGGCCACCTTGTCGCGACGGTCAGCCCCCCACCCTTCGTCGAACGCCACCTCGCGGGTGACCCTCCGCATTGGGTGCTCGTCGCGACCATCACGCTCGACTTCGACCACGGGGTACACAACAGGGAGGTGGGTGATCACGGCCGCGACGTTATCCGGGCCTTGATCGGTCGCCCCGGGAGAAGCGTTAATCACCGAGTGAGACCGGTGGACACCGATAGCCTCGGGACCTGTGATCGACCTGCGAATGTTGCGCGACGAGCCGAGCTATCGGGACGGGGCGGTGGCCAAGGGTGCCGACCCCGAGACCATCGACCAGGTCCTCACCGCCGACGACGAGCGCCGTCGACTGCTCACCGAGGTCGAGGGACTGCGGGCCGAGGCCAACGCCGCGTCGAAGGAGATCGGCCGCGCCGATCCAGCCGACCGCGACGCCAAGATCGCGGCAGCCGGCCAGCTCAAGGAGCGGGTGACCGAACGCGAGCATGCCCTCGACCAGGCCGCCGCGGCCGTGGATGCTGCCGTTCTCACCATTCCCAACCCTGCGCACCCATCGGTGCCGATCGGCGACGAAGACGCCTACGAGGTCGTCGAGGTCGTCGGCCCACAGACCGCCGGGCCAACCCTCGACCATGCCGACTACGGCGAACGAATGGGCTGGACCGACGCCGAGCGGGGTGCGGCGGTGTCGGGGAGCCGTTTCGCCTATCTCCGGGGCGAAGCCGTGTTGCTCGAGTTCGCGCTGGTGCAATGGACGCTGCAGAAGCTGGTGAGCCGGGGGTTCACCCCGATCGTTCCGCCGGTGCTGGTGCGCGAGGACATGATGGTCGACGCCGGCTTCTTCCCCACCGACCGCAACCAGGTCTACGAGGTCGAGAAGGACGAGTTGTTCCTCGTCGGTACGGCCGAGGTGCCCCTGGCCGGGATCCATCGTGGCGACCGGCTCGACGCCGCCGACCTGCCCCTTCGCTACGTGGGCTACTCCACCTGTTTCCGGCGGGAAGCCGGCACCTACGGCAAGGACACCCGGGGGATCTTCCGCGTCCACCAGTTCGACAAAGTCGAGATGTTCATCTGGGCCGGGGCCGACCAATCGTGGGCCGAACACGAGCTGTTGCTCGAGATCGAGCGGGAGATCCTCGATGAGCTGGGCTTTTCGTACCGGGTCATCAACGTGGCCACCGGTGACCTCGGTGCCGCAGCCGCCAAGAAGTACGACTGCGAGGTCTGGTTGCCCAGCGAAGGGCAGTACCGCGAGATCACCTCGTGCTCGAACTACACCGACTTCTCGGCCCGGCGCCTGGGCACACGGGTCAAAGGAGACGGCGGCACCGACATCGCCCACACCCTCAACGGGACGGCCTGCGCGGTGGGTCGCACGCTGGTGTTCTTGATGGAACAGGCCCAGCAGCCCGACGGCAGCTTCGTGGTGCCCGAGGTGCTGCGGCCCTACTGCGGCCTCGACGTCATCAAACCGCCGACCTGAGCACACTTCCGCCGTTCTGGCGTCAGTTGTACGTCCCAGAGCAGCACAACTGACGCCAGAAGCTCCCGGGGCCGCGTCAGCGATCAGCGGTGGGTGCTGGTTCGGTGGCGTCGAACTCGGCCTGTACCTCTTCGAAGGTCAGGTCGTCGGGTAGGGGCCGGTGCCGGCGATAGGAGCGGTCGGCGTTGGTGGCTCTGGCCGACCACCGGAAATAGATCACGGCGATCCAGCCCCACAGGTAGAACCCGCCCAGGATCTTCATGATGAGCCCGGCCGCCTGCTGATCGCTGGCCACGCTGACGCCCCACAAACGGAAGGGCTGGTCGTAGGCCGAATACACGGTGCTGTCGGCGAAGGTGAGCCAGGCGGCAGGAATGGTGGGGATCACCGACATCAAGAACAGGTACAGGGCCTGACCGGGAGGCGACAGCCGCTGTTCGCGGAGCGGGCTCAGCACCGGCATCCACATCAGCATGGCGGCAAAGAACATCACGCCGTGGGCCAGGTAGTGGAAGGTGCCGTTCTCGACCGACGTGTTGACGAACACCTGCCAGTGGGTGATGGCCGCCACCGCGTTGAAGATGACACCGGCCACCACCGGATGGGTGAGCCGGCGCAACATTCGACTGGCCCAGCCATCGTCGAGGATGACCAACCGGGCCAACCACTCCGGCGTGGCGTACAGCAACAGCGGCGGCACGATGAAGGTGAAGATGAGGTGCTGCACCATGTGCACCGAGTAGAGGTACTTCTCGGACACGTCGTGCATGGGGTAGTCGGCCGCCAGCCACAACAAGGCGACGGCCACGAAGAAGACCACCGTCTGACGGCGCGTGACCACCGGGCCCTCGGTGACCACCTTGGGCCCGATCACCCGAACGGCATACAGCCCGAGACCGACGATGCCCGCGATCAGCAGCCACACCTCGGGGTGTGCTTGGAACGCCCAGGGGTCGGCCTCGGCGATCATCACGTCAGAAGTCGAACTGATCCCAGAGCGCGAACGTGCTGAGCATCACGGCGTACACGACGATGGCAAAGAGCAGCCCGGCCACGAAGACCCGGGTGAAGAGCCGGTTGTCGATCTTGAGATGCATGAACCAGCTACAGATCAAATAGAACTTGATCGCCATCAAGATGGCCAACGAGCCGATGAGCATCGGTGTGGGCATCTCGATGAAGAAGGTGGCCACCTCGATGGCGGTGAGCACCACCAGGGCGATGAAGATCTTGACGTAGTCGAGGTCACTGGGGTGGTGATCGTGGTCTTCGACTTCGACCTCGGGTTCGATGGCTGCTTCGGACATCAGATCCCCCGAGCGGTGAGGTAGACGACGGTGAAGATCAGCACCCAGACCACATCGACGAAGTGCCAGTACAAACCGACGATCTCGACGGTCTCGGCGTTCTCGGTGCGTAACTTGCCCCGAACCGACGAGATGTACAACGACATCAACATCACGATGCCGAGGCTGACGTGTACACCGTGGAACCCGGTGAGGGTGAAGAACGCCGAGCTGAACGGGCTGGTGGTGTACCCCAGACCCTCTCGATAGAAGCTGTTGAACTCGTACACCTGGCCGCCGATGAACACGGCACCCAACAAGGCGGTGGTGAGTAGCCAGAGGCGGGCCCGTGGGTGATCGCCCCGGGTGATGGCCGACAGCGACAGCACCATGGTGAGCGAGCTCATCAACAACACGAACGACGACACCGAGGTGAAGGGGATGTCGAAGATCTCACCTGCGGTGGGACCGTCGAGTGTGGTGTCGCGGTAGAGCAGATAGGTCGAGATCAACCCACCGAACAACAGGCACTCCGAACCCAG
The DNA here is from genome assembly GCA_051011595.1 of Acidimicrobiales bacterium. Lineage (GTDB taxonomy): Bacteria > Actinomycetota > Acidimicrobiia > Acidimicrobiales > SHLQ01 > JAOUEE01. The sequence goes on along the minus strand of JBPCTQ010000204.1, from coordinate 1,818 downwards.
GAACACCCACATGGCCAACTTCTGGTTGGACATGCCAGTGGCGCCGGGCTTGTTGTCGCCGGTCTTGGCCGGCGGTGACTCGAGGGTGGCGGTGTCAGCCAACGGGGGCCTCCTCGGTCTCGGCATCGGTTGTGTCACCGGCGTCGGTTTCGTCGACCGTGTCGCCAGGATCACCGTCGCCCGTGTCGGGATCGTGATCGTCGTCGCCGTGGTCGTCGTGACCGTGGTGAGCGTCGGGATCGTCGGCCGGTTCGAACACCCAGCCGTACACACCGATGCCGGTGATGAGCCCGCCGAGCACACACAACCACAGGTTGTAGATGAGGCCGTAGCCGATGATGGGCAGGCCGGCGGCCAACACGATGGGCCAGTACGACGGTGAAGGAAGGTGCACGTTGGTGTTGCTGCCGTCCTGGGCCACCTCTTCGGCCGTGGCCACCCGGCGTACGGTGCCGTCGTCTTCGATGTCGTACTTGCGGTGCCAGAACTCGTCGAGCTGGTGCACGGTGATGTCTTCGTCGAAGTTGTGCTCGGGCGTCGGCGAAGCGGTCATCCACTCGAGGCCGCGAGCGTCCCAGGGGTCGGGGCCGACCGGCGGGAGGTTCTTGGCCTTGGCCTTGGAGTAGAAGATGTTGAGCACGGTGATGAGCACACCGATGGCCAGGATGAACGAGCCGATGGTGGCCACCATGTTCCAGAGCTCGAAACCGAAGCCGGAGCTGTAGGTGTCGATCCGGCGGCTCATACCCTGCAGTCCGAGGATGTGCATGGGTCCGAAGGTGAGGTTGAAGCCGATGATCTGGACCCAGAACGAGGTCTTGCCCCACCGCTCATCGAGTTGGTAGCCGAAGATCTTGGGCCACCAGAAGTAGAACCCGCCCAGCAGGCCCAGGATGATGCCGCCGAATATCACGTAGTGGAAGTGGGCCACGATGTAGTACGTGTCGGTCTGTTGGGTATCGGCCGGTGACACCGCGTGGGTGACACCGGAGAGGCCGCCGATGGTGAACATCGACACCACACCGAAGGCGAACAACATCGCCGTGGTGAAGTGGATACGACCACCCCACATGGTGGCCAGCCAGTTGAGAATCTTCACGCCGGTGGGCACCGCGATGAACATCGTCGACAGCGAGAAGGCCGCCACCGAGATGGGTCCGATGCCCGAGACGAACATGTGGTGGGCCCACACTCCCCATCCCATGAAACCAATGGCGATACCCGAGGCGACCATGAACTTGTACCCGAAGATCGGTTTACGGGAGAAGGTCGGGATGATCTCGGAGATGATGCCGAAGCTGGGCAGGATCAGGATGTAGACCTCGGGATGGCCGAATATCCAGAACAAGTGCTGCCACAGCAGCGGTTCGGCACCGGTCTCGGGGTTGAAGAAGTTGGCGTCGAAGAGCCGCTCGAAGGTGAGCAGGAACAGCGCCACCGCGATCACCGGCATGGCGAACAGCAGCAGGAACTGGGTGATGAGCAGCATCCAGGTGAGCACGGGCATACGCAGCAGGGTCATCCCCTCGGTGCGCATGTTGAGCACCGTGACGATCAGGTTGATCGACGAGACCAGTGAGGCGATACCGGTGATCTGCAGACCGAGGGTGTAGAAGTCGATGCCCTTGCTCGACGAGAAGGTCACGCCGGTGTTGGGGGCGTAGTTGAACCAGCCGCCGTCGGGTGCGTTCTGGAACCAGCCACCGATGAACAACGACGACACCAGGAACAACCCGCCGAAGAACCAGATCCACAGACTCAGAGCGTTGAGTCGCGGAAAGGCCACATCTCGGGCGCCGATCTGCAGCGGTATCAGGT
>JBPCTQ010000203.1:0-5507 GCA_051011595.1 Acidimicrobiales bacterium | reverse complement strand
CCCTGGCTCAGACCCTTGGTGCCGGGAGGAATCACGAAGCTGGCGTGACCCTTCGACTTGAGCTCGGGATCGACCACGGCGACCACCACGTGGATGTTGGAGATCCCGCCGTTGGTGATCCACGCCTTGGTGCCGTTGAGCACCCACTCGTCGGTGGCCTCGTCGTAGACGGCCCGGGTGCGGTACCCGCCCACATCGGATCCGGCGTCGGGTTCGGACGCACAGAAGGCACCGACCGCCACCTTGCCGTCTTCGGTGGCGTAACACTGGGGCACCCACTCCATGAGCTGTTCCTGGGTGGCCGACGCCATGATGCCGGCCGCGGCCAGACCCGAACCCATGATGGCCATGCCGATACCGGCATCGGCCCAGAACAGTTCTTCGAGGGCCACCACCATGGTGAGGCCGGTGGCGTCGTTCATCATGGCCTCGGCCATGAACTCCCAACCGTACAGGCCGATCTCGGCGGCCTGCTCGACGATGGGCCAGGGGAACTCCTCCCGCTCGTCCCACTCCTCGGCGGCGGGACGGATCACGTCGACCCCGAACTCGTGGATCCACTTCTGGATCTGGAGCTGGTCTTCGTTCAGCGCAAGAGAGAACTCAGCCATGTTGGCCTCCTGTCGACCCCACGCGGGGCCACCTCGGATTTCTCCGGACGTCGTCGCCCGGGTCCCGGCGAATGTCCGGGCCTACTGATGGGTAACTTACCGGAATCGTTTGCCAACAGCAAGCAGATCGATTGCAGGAGTTAGCGGCGGTTCCACGGGCCGGGCACGAGGAACAAGGCCACGGCGGTGAGCCCGGCACCCACCACATAGGGCCAGCCGACACCGATGGAGAACAGCGCACCACCGGCGATCGGGCCGACGACCCGGCCTACCCCCACCGATGCCTGGTTCACCCCCATGGCCGACCCGCGAACCTGGGGTCCGACGGCGTTCGACACCAGGGCCGACTGCGGTCCGGTCTGGAAACTCTGGCCCAGGATCAACAACGCGGTCGACGAGATGATGGCGCCCCACACCCAATCGGGCCCCAGGATCGCCAGACCGGCGATGTTGAGCATCAGACCGACCCGCACCACTCCTCGGGGCCCGAACGTGGCCACCCCCGGGCCAACAGCGAAGGTGCTGGCCAGCATGATCCCGACACCAACACCGGCGAACACCAGTCCGACGCCACCCTCGTCGAGCCCGGCCCGTCGCTCGAGCAAAAGCGGGATGGTGGTGGTGAACATGGCGAACGCGGTCGACGCCACCAGCGCCACACCGAACAGGCGGACCAGTTCACGTTGCCAGTCGATCTTGGGTTTGGCCTCGGTCGACGACCCCGACGAAACCCGCTTCTCGGCTGGCAGGGTCTCGGGCAGCCGGAACCAGGCCACGATGGCGTTGACCGTCGCCAGGCCGGCCGCCACGAAGAACGGCGCCCGGGCACCGCCGACGCTGGCGGCCAGGCCGCCGATGGCCGGCCCGGCTGCGAACCCGAAACCGAAGGCGGCCGACAGCAGTCCCAATAGCCGGGCCCGATCCTGGGGAGCCACGATGTCGGTGATGGCGGCCTGGCTGACCGTCACACTGGCTCCGCTCAACCCGTCGACCGCCCGCCCGAGGAACAGCACCCAGACAGCCCCGGCCAGACCGGTGATGAGGCTGCCCACGGCCGTACCCAGCAGCGAGAACAAGATCACTGGTTTGCGGCCGAACCGGTCGCTCAGGCGACCACCGATCGGGGCGGTGATCAGCTGCGCCAGGGCGAAGGTGGCGACCAGGAAACCAATGGTCGTGGGTGACGCGCCGAAGTCCTCGGCGTACAAGGCCAGGACCGGGATCAAGATGCCGAATCCGACCTGGTCGATGGCGACCGTGGACCAGATCACGGCGAAACCGGGTGGGGTACTCGGCTTGGTCGACGGCTCGGTCACCGGGAAAGACAAGGCCGAGCCGGTGCGGTCGTCAAGTCACGACTGGAGGACCAAGGGTCACGAACCAACGCCGAGACCCCACACGGTATGCGACCGGGTCACAGCCGATTGTTGTAGAAAGCAATCAACCCGAACTGACCCCGCAAGCCGAACATCAACCGAGGTTCACCATGTCCGCCACCGACCAGCCCGAGGGCTCGCTGGAGTGGGTGACCCCGGCTCAGGAACGGTTCACATCCTGGGCCAGCGACGTGCTGGTCTACACGGTCGTGCTGAATCTCTTCGTCGAATACCGCGACGCCGTCATCATCGACTCGTTCACCATCTCGATCTTCACCGCGGTCGTGCTCAAGGTGCTGCTCGACCTGTTGACCATGGTCGAACACCACGTCAGCCAGTTCTTCGGCCGCATCCACAAGGTGCTCGGCTTCGTCTCGATGTGGGCCGTGTTGTTCCTGTCGAAGTTCGTGATCCTGGAAGTGATCGACATCATCTTCGGTGAGCACGTCGAGCTCGGGAAATTCCTCGACGTCGTACTCATCGTCATTACCTTGATGGTGGCGCGCGAGCTGGTGAAACGGGCCTACGAAGCCCTGGGCGCACCCCAGACCGCCGACACCTAAGGTTCGCGTCCCGTACCCAGCCACACCGATCATCAGGAGCGGCGATGGCCCAAATCCCCCAAGCGGCCAAGAACTACTTCCGGGTGCCCGACCTCGGTGAGGGTCGCCTCCATCGGTTTTTGCCCATCCTGGGGTGGCTGCCGGCCTACAAATGGGGCAAATGGCTCCGAGCCGACCTCATTGCCGGCATCAGCGTGGCCGCCCTGTTGATTCCCGAATCGTTGGCGTACGCCGGCATCGCCGGTGTCTCGCCCGAGATCGGGTTGTACGCGGCCCCGCTCGCCCTGATCGGCTACGCCGTGTTCGGTCGATCGAAACTTCTGGTGGTGGCCACTTCGTCATCGGTGGCCGCCGTCTCGGCGGCCGTGGTGGGCGACATCGCGGCCGACGACGAGTCGTTTGTCGTTCTCACCGCCGGCCTGGCCCTCATGGCCGGCATCGTCTTCTTGATCCTGGGACTGCTGCGCTTCGGCTGGGTGGCCAACTTCTTGTCGAAGGCGGTGCTGGAGGGATTCATCATCGGCCTGTCGATCAGCATCATCATCGGCCAGCTCGACGAACTTCTGGGCGTCGAGCTCGACGGTCACAACGCCCTGCTCGAGCTCGGCGATGCCATCTCCAAGGTGGCCCACTGGGATGGACTCACCGTGGCCGTCGGTGTCGTCAGTCTGGCGTCGCTGTTCGTCATCGAACGTTTCCTGCCTCGCCTGCCCGGCGCTCTCACCGTGGTGGTGCTGGCCATCGTGGCCGTCACGGTGTTCGAGCTCGACACCGAGGGTCTGCTCATCGTGGGGGCGATCCCCACCGGCCTGCCCAGCATGGGTGTACCCGACATCGACGCCGCCGACCTCTCCGCCCTGTTGGCCGGTGCCTTGGCGGTCGTGCTGATCGGTTTCTCCGAGGCCTACGCGGCGGCCACCGACATGGCCAAGACAACAGGCGAGAAGATCAACGCCGACCAGGAGCTCATCGCCTACGGCGTGGCCAACGTCGGAGCCGGCATCAGTTCGGGCATGGTCGTGGCCGGCAGCTTGTCGAAGAGCAAAGCCAACGAGGCCGCCGGGGCCAAGACGCAGGTGTCCAACATCATCAACGCGGTGATCGCCCTGCTCACGCTGCTTTTCCTGGCCGCCCTGTTCGAGAAGCTGCCCCTGGCCACGTTGGCCGCGGTGGTCATTCATGCGCTGTGGCACAGCGCCAACCCCCGCAAGCTGGCGCCCTTCTGGAAGTTGAACCGATTCGACTTCACCCTGGGTTTCATCACGCTGGTGTCGGTGCTGTTGTTCGACACCCTGCCGGCGGTGATCATCGGGGTGGTGTTGTCGTTGCTGGTGGTGATCTACCGGGTCAGCTTCCCCCACACCGCCGAACTGGGTCGCGATCGACAGACCGGAGTGTTCGAAGACCTGGCGCTGCACCCCGAGGCCGAACGGGTCTACGGCGTGGTGCTGTACCGGTTCGACGCCTCGCTCATCTACTCCAATGCGCTGGCCTTCGAGACCGAAGCCCGCCGACTGGTGGCGGCCGCATCGCCTCCGGCTCAAACCCTGGTCATCGACGGCGAGATGATGGCCAACATCGACAGCACCGGCCGGGAGGTCATGGCCGAGCTGATCGAGCACCTGGCCGACGACGGCGTCGAGGTGGTGCTGGCCCGCTTCCACGGGCCGGCCATCGCCGCTCTGGCTCGCCACCCCGAGCTCGAACCGAAGGTGCACGACGACCTGGCCCACAGCCCGTCCGAGGCCGTTCGCCGAGCGTCCCGGAAACACGACGATCCGGCGGCCGACGACTGAACATCGCTGGTGGCAGCCCACCGCCAGCGACCTCGGCAGCAACCATCACGATCGAAAACGCCAGTCCCGGTAGCCTCCTCACCCATGACCGAACCGGCCGCCACCGAGCTCCCCAAGACCTACGAGCCCGACAAGAGTGAGCAGCTCGTGACCGAGCGGTGGAACCAGGCCAACGTGTTCCACGTCGAGGCCGACGACCCCTCACCCACCGGCCACAGCTACAGCATCGTCATCCCGCCGCCCAACGTCACCGCCGCCCTGCACCTGGGCCACGCCCTCAACAACACCCTCCAGGACGTGCTCACCCGCTTCCACCGCATGCGGGGCGACCGCACGTTGTGGATGCCCGGCACCGACCATGCCGGCATCGCCACCCAGACCGTGGTCGAGAAACGACTGCTGAACGACGGCATCAAACGGCTCGAGATGGGCCGCGAGGCCTTCGTGGCCAAGACCCAGGAATGGAAGGACGAATACGAAGCGGTCATCTTGAGCCAGCTGCGCGACATGGGGGCGTCGTGTGACTACGACCGCACCCGATTCACCATGGACGACATGTGCGCCACCGCAGTGCGCCACGCCTTCTTCGTGTTGTTCCGTGACGGCCTCATCTACCGAGGCAAACGGCTGGTCAACTGGGACCCGGTCACCCGCACCGCGCTGGCCGACGACGAGGTCGAGAACGAAGATGTCGACGGCCACATGTGGTACCTGCGGTATCCGCTGACCGACGGATCCGGTCATGTCACGGTGGCCACCACCCGCCCGGAGACGATGTTGGGCGACACCGCCGTCGCCGTGAATCCGGCCGACCCTCGTGCAGCCGAGCTGCGAGGCAAGGAGATCGAGCTCCCCATCGTCGGCCGACGGATCCCCATCGTCGAAGACGACTACGTGGTCATGGCCGACCCCGACGGTGACATCAAGGCCCAGTACGCCACCGGATTCTTGAAGGTGACCCCGGCCCACGATCCCAACGACTGGGACATCGGTGTGCGCCACGACCTGCCGGTCGTCAACATCATGGGCCCCGATGCCGCCATCAGCGATCAGCACGGCTGGGACGACGTGGGCGACGAAGCCCGGTCGTTCGTGGGGCTGAGTCGCGAAGACGCTCGAGCCGCAGTGGTCGACTGGTTCGACCAACACGACCTGCTGGAG
>JBPCTQ010000202.1:0-5577 GCA_051011595.1 Acidimicrobiales bacterium | reverse complement strand
AACGCGTCGCCGACGGCATCGGCGCTGGCAACCAATTTCTCGGCAAGCGTGTTGATGGTGCCGCTGTTGACGCCCGCACCTTCGACGGTGCCAATGGCGTCTTGGCCCGGACCCACCACCGGGAACTGATCGGGTCGGGCACCGATGCTGATGCAGGCACCGGGGTCCCACGCTGCGCCATCCGACAGAGGGCTGGCCATGATGGCCATCACCGAGTCGACCGCACCCGTACCAGTGAGCGCGGCGTTGGCCACTGCCTGGGCCGGCCAGTAGCCAGCCGCATCGGGGTAGGCCCGGGCGGCCCATTCGGCGAAGGCCGCCAGTTCGCCGAGCTCACCGTGGGGAGACGGCGTCGCACTCCCCCGCTCATCCCCGTACAGCAACCCGGGTCCGATCGGCACACCGTCGGTCCCGACTGGGGTGATCGACGGCACCATGGCCGACACCGTCACCGCCGTGATCGGCCCGAAGGCAGACAACTCGGCCCACACCTCGCGGACGCCGTGGTACCAGACATCAGCTGCGTCGTGGGCCAGGGTCGCGGCATCGTGAGCGTCGACGGCATGAGTTCGCCGCGTGCGCGCCACCACGGTGCCGTCGGCGGCGGCGACCACACCCTTGATGGACGTGGTGCCGATGGCGATCCCAGCCGTCAGGACCGTGTCAGCAGCCATGGCAGGCATCGAAGCGGATGGTGCACATGGCGACACCGTAGCCAGCGCGGCCATGATGATCGGGTGAGCACCGACCGACCCATCGCCCTGGTGACGGCACCGCTGCGGGGACCCGACCTGGATCGGCTGGGAACCATCGCCGACGTGGTCTTCGACCCGTGGATCGAACACGTACCCCTGCGGGTCTGGGGTCCCGACGAGCTGGCCGCGCAGATCGACACCACCGGCGCCGGCATCGTCATCTGTGAGGCCGACTTCTGCAGCGGACCGGTTTTCGAGCGGGATCTGGTGCTCATCGGTTCGACGCGGGGAGATCCCACCAACGTTGACCTGGCGGGGGCCACGGCCGCGGGTATCCCCGTCCTGCGGGCGCCGGGCCGCAACGCCGACGCGGTGGCCGAGATGACGGTGGCGCTGCTCTTCGCCGTGGGTCGGCAACTGTTGGCGGCCGATCGCGACATGCGCACCGGCAACGTGTTCGGCGAAACCATTCCGTACCAACGATTCCGCAGCTGGCAGATGGCGGGACGAACCATCGGGTTGATCGGCCTCGGTGCCGTGGGTCGAGCGTGCCAATGGCGTATGGAGGGGCTCGGCATGACGGTCATCGCCGCCGACCCCTACTCGGACCATGCCACGCATTCGCTCGAGCAGCTCCTGGCCGAAGCTGATGTGGTGTCCATGCACGCCCCGGCATCGCCCGACACCTTCGGCATGATGGGCCGCGCCCAGTTCGAAGCCATGAAGGAGGGGTCGATCTACCTCAACACCGCTCGCGCCGGCCTGCACGACACCGAGGCCTTGGTGGCCGCGCTGGCCTCGGAGCATCTGGGCGGGGCCGGGCTCGACCACGTCGAGGGCGAGGTCCTGCCCACCGATCATCCGCTCCTCGATCTCCCCAACGTGGTGCTGACACCACACATCGGTGGCGCCACCTACGACGTCGAGGTCAACCAGACGGCGATGATGCTCGAAGGGGTGACCGACGTGTTGGCCGGGCGCCGACCGGCCAACATCGCCAACCCGGAGGTCTACGACCGATGAGCCAGCCCCCCTCGATGGACGAGCTACGACAACGGGTGGTGCACGTGGCCCAGGCCATGGCCGCCAAGGGTCTGGTGGAGGGCACCGCCGGCAACGTGTCGGCTCGTACCGCCGACAACACTGTGCTGTTGACGCCGTCGTCGGTGGCCTACGCCGACGTCACCGCCGAGGGACTGGCCCACGTCGACCTCGATGGCAACGTGATCGATGGCGGTAACCCGTCCACCGAACGCAGCATGCACCTGGCCTGCTATCGCGACTACCCCGAGGTCGGTGGGGTGATGCACTGCCATCCCACCTACGCCTCCATGTTCGCCGTGGCCCGTCAACCGATTCCGGCGGCCATCGAAGAAGTCGTCGTGTACGTCGGCGGCGACATCCCCGTGTGCGACTACGCAACCACCGGGACCGACGAGCTGGGCGACGAGGTCGCCCGCAACGTGGCCGACCGCAGCGCTGCCCTGATGGCCAACCACGGCATGTTGACGATCGGCCCCACCGTCGACGAGGCATTTCACGTGGCTGCCGTGGTCGAGAAGACCGCGCAGATCGTCTGGGGCGCTCGGCTGCTGGCCGCCCGCGAACCACTGGGCCAAGTGCCCGACGAGGTCAACGCCAACTTCACGAACGTGTACCACTACGTCCGTACCGAGATGTGGGGTCAATAGGCGACGATCCGTCACGCGGCGGCCCGCGGTTAGGCCGCCGGTACTACTCGCTGGGTTTGGTCCGCCCGATTCGTTCGTAGGCCTGCTCCGGCACGTCGTCCGGCCGCTTGAACACCTCGTGGACACAGGGTTCCCCGGGTGCAGTCGGCGGATGTTCGACGGTGGTGAGCGAGCCCCGCCACTCGACGGCCTGCATCTCGTTGTTGACCGAACAGTGGGCACAGTAGATCGGCAGCTGCTCTCGGCCGAAGGTGCGCGGCCCGCGTTCGCGCAGTGTGACCAGCGCCTCCTCGCCCTCGTAGGCGCCTTCGTCGATGAGCCAGCCCCCGCTGCCGCAGCGGAACCGGAGGGTGATCTTGTCGTCGTCTTCGGCCACCTCGACCTCACCGAAGTTGGCCAACATGGCCCGGCTCACCACCTTGGCTCGCACCGCGGCCGGCACCGACCACAGGTCGACGGCGTCGTCGTCGGGGGCCAGGTGTCGATCTCCGAAACGGCGGAGTGCTCGCTCCACCGCTTCCTCGCCCAGTTCTTCGGCGATGAACGAAAGGCTGTCGGCGATCCAGGAGATGCTGTAGTCCTTCAGCTGACGGGCCTGCCGCTGGGCCCGATCGATCTGGTCGCGGGCTTCGTCGAGGTCGTCGCGCTCGATCGCGGCGCGGGCCTGGTCGAGGTGGGATCGACGGTCGACGTCAGGGGCGGTGTCGGGCATGCAGCAACCGTACGGCTGCTGATGGGCAGGCACTAGCATCCCCCCATGTTCGTTCCCGAGGCGGTGGATTTCGATCGCCTCTGTCGCGAACGCCACCAGCGCCTCCAGGAGCAGCTGGCCGACGCCGAGCTCGATGCCATGGTGTTGCTCCACCAGCCCCACGTCGGGTACGCGACCGGTCATCCCACCGCAATGGCCGACAGCAGCCACGTGCTGGCCGAACCGGCCATCGCGGTGGTGGTTGCCGGTGAGGATCGTCCGGTGTTGTTCGGGGGTCGACCCGATCGTGCGTTCTGTCGCCCCGATGAAGCCGTCTCGCCGATTCTCGAAGAAGACATGGGCCGATTCCGAGCCCAGGTGGCTGCGGCGGCCGGCCCCACTGCTCGCCTGGCCATCGATCAGTGGACCGGGCCCATGCTGCGCAATCAGCTGTTCGACGACGCGGTCGACGCGTCGCCCATTCTCGGCCGGGCTCGGCGAGTGAAGACCGCCGACGAGATCGCCTGCATCGAGGCCGCCCAACTGGCCAACAACCGGGCCATGACGGCGGCCGCGGCGGCGCTTGTACCCGGGACCACCCGTGGTGTGATCGTGGCCGCCTTCCTGGCCGCCCTGTTGGCCGAGGGGATCGACACCAACCTGATCGACCCCATCTTCCAGGCCATGCCGCGTGCGGTGGCCGATGGCCCGCGCACAACCACCGGCGGGGTGGCCTTTCCCACGGGTGTGGGTGATCCTGAATATCACGAAGGCGACCTGATCTGGGTCGACTCCGGGGTCGACGTCTGTGGTTATGCCTCCGATTTCGGCCGAACCTGGATCTGCGGCCGAGGACCCGACGAGCGCGAACGAGAGCTGTTCGATCGTTGGCGGGGTGTCATGACTGCCGTTCAAGAACGGCTCAGGCCAGGAGTGAGCGCCCGCGAGCTGACGGCGGCGGCGCTGGATGCGGCCGATGGGGTGCAACCGTGGCTCGACCACTTCTACCTCTTCCATGGCATCGGGGTCGAGAGCGCCGAGTTCCCGATGGCCGGCACCGACAGGGGCCCCGATGCCGATGATCGCATCGTGCTGGAGAGCGGCATGGTGATCGTGCTCGAGCCGGTTGTGTGGCGTGACGGAATCGGCGGATACCGCGCCGAGGAGGTCGTCGCCATCACCGACGACGGCTACCGGGTCCTGGGGGGCGGCCACACCTATGCCCCCTTCGACGAATGACCGACACTGACCTGGTCCGCGACCGCTTCGCCCGGGCTCGAGCCGCCGCGCGCGCCGTCGATGTCGACGTCTTGATCCTGGGCCGATCCGACAATGTGCGGTATCTGACGGGTGCGTCGCAGCTCTGGACGGCCGGTTCCCGGCCCTTTGGTGCCGTCGCCACGCTCGTGGTCGCCACCGGCGACATCTACATGCTGTCGACGTGGGAGGAGGGAATGACCGACCTGGTGCCGTTCGAGCATCTCCACGGGATCTCGTGGAACCCGTCCATCGTGGCGAACCGTCTGGCGGCCATCGACGGCCTGGCCGAGGCTGATCGCATCGGCGTCGACGGCTTGTCGCCCGGATTCTCCCGGTTGCTGACCACCATCGCCCCCGACGCCGAGATCGTGGCCGCCGACCACTGTCTCCAGGGTGCCCGGCGAGTGAAGCTCCCGGCTGAGGTCGACGCAATCCAACGAGCCTGCACGGTGGCGGGCGACGTGCTGGCTGCGGTGCGCGCCGCGGTCGGTAGCGGCCGCACCGAACACGAGCTGACCGCAGTGGCCTTGTCCGCCGCCAGCAGGATCGGTCGTATCCAACCGGCCGCCGTTCCCACCGTCCACGCCACATCGACTACCCACTACGAGCGGCCTCAGGGCTCACGGTCCCGCACCATTGACGCCGGCGCGCTGGTCCGTATCGACGTGGCCTTCCTGGTCGATGGCTACGAGGGCGGTCTCGGGCGCACCGTCGCCGTTGATCTGGCCGGCCCCACGATCAACGGTCTCGAGGAGCAGCTCGACGCACACCAGCAGCAACTGCTGCAACGGTGCCGATCCGGGGCGTCCGGCCGCGATCTGGCTGACGGCACCCCCGTCCACTGGCAGATCCGAGGTCTCGGTATGGGGTTCGAGGCCCCGATCATCGACCATCGCACGGGCCACCACACCCTGCTGGAGGCCGGCATGGTATTGAGCGTCGAGTCGGCGGTGTTCCTGGAGTCGTTCGGCACAATGTCGCGGCGCGATGTCGTGGTGGTGCGCGACGGTGAACCCGACGTCCTCACCTGAGCAGGGCCGGGGCTAGTCGAATGCCGCCAGACGGTCGCCGACCGTGTCGGCCACCGTCTTGACCACCTTCTTGTGCAGGCGCGTCTGCCAGGAGTCGAGCTGTTCGGCCAGAAGCCCGTCGCGGTAGCCACCGGTGGTGAGGTAGTCGGGCACGGCCGCGTCGGGCGACAGTCGAATGAACTGCTGAGCCTCGCGGGCCACTCGCTCGG
>JBPCTQ010000201.1:0-3388 GCA_051011595.1 Acidimicrobiales bacterium | reverse complement strand
GCAGCCGCCAACACCGCAATGGTGAAGGCGAGGACGTTCCCGATCGTCAGTTGGACACTTGCTGCGGTGATCATGGCTGGGGCGCGCTCGACATACTTTCGGGGCTCAGGGGCTCAGCCGTGGCCGTCGCCAGACGACAGGCAGTTGGGACCCTCGGCCTCCTGGCCGGTGGTGTTGGTACCGATGGGTGGTCCCTGGATGACCGTGCCGGTGTCGACGGTGAGCACACCGCCCGACACCTCCATGGCGAAGCGGTCCATGCCGCGAGGGGCAGGGCCACCACGCTTCTCGCCGACCCGGTTGTACTGCGAGCCGTGGCACGGGCACTCGAACCACTGCGATGTCTGGCACTCGGGAACTCGACAACCCAGGTGTGGGCACTTCTGGTAGAGCGCGATGACCCCGGCCTCCATACCGGCGAGCTCGGGCGCCGAGTAGGTGGTGCGGGCCTTCTCGATGGCACCGGCGGGATACTCGGTGAGCCACATCCGACCTTCGGGCCGATAGAGGAACCCGTTGGAGTTGCGAATGTCGGCGATGATGTCGGACACGTTGCCCATGCGCAGCTTGGCGCCGAAACCGCTGACCCCCGAGGGGTACAGGAAGGCAATGACACCGGCGCCGAATCCGCCGATGCCGAGCAACATCATGCCGATGATGCTGCGGTTGAGGAACTGGCGGCGGGTGGCGGCGAACTGCTCGGGATCGGGTGGCACGTAGGGAGCCGGCGGGGCTCCCGAGCCGGCCAGCACCAGCTCTTCGGAGGCCTGGCGACGCTCGAGCACGGCGGCCTTCTCGACCTCGCGGCCGGTGGCCTCGGCCTCTTCGTCGTCGAGCTGTGCGGGACGATCGCTGTGCACCGTTTCGCGCGACAGCGAGCCCACGGCCTCACCGGTGTCTCGGCGCCTCATGGCAGCGAAGAACACCAGTCCGGCGAGGACGATGAGCACGGGGATGGCGATCCAGATCATGCGATCTCCCTGAGAGCAGCGGGGGCGGGGTGAAACAGCATCAGAGCTCGAAGAACAATCCGTCGTTCCAGGGGAACACGAAGTTGAAGCCGGGACCTCGGAAGAACGAGCCGATCATGACGAGCACGGCCCAGAACATGAGGTGAATGGTCATGAGCGAGATGGCGAACTTGCGGTCTTCGGGTTTGTTGGAGGGGTTCTTGTCGATGTACGGCGCCAGGATCAACAAGAAGATGCCCATACCGGGGATGGTCACGCCGGCGACCATGGGGTGGAACATGGTGAGCAGTTCCTGGAGCCCGAGGAAGTACCACGGCGCCTTCGACGGGTTGGGGGTCTGGTTGGGGTCGGCCAGCTCAAGCAACGGGGCGTTGACGAAGATCGAGAAGATGAGGGTGAACCCGGTGATGATGAGCGCGGCCAGGAACTCGACCACCAACAGGTGCGGCCACACGTGCACCTTGTCCTGGGGCTGAGCCTTGACGTCTTGGATGGACCCCGACTTGACCACCGTGAGCAGCCGCTGGGTGTGACCACCCGGGCCGGTGGCGGTGGGCGCGGGCCCGGCCGCGGCCGGCGGGGCTGCGGTGGTGGTGGCCGGTGCGGCGGCGCTGCCGGCGTCGTCGCCCCCTCCGGCGGCCTTGGCCTTGGCCGCCTTGGACCGCTCGAGCAGATGGGCGGGGATCTTGGATGCGCCTTCGTCGGCGTCGTCGTCGCTACCTTCGCCAGCCTCGGCCGCGGCGTCGTCGGCCGGCTCGGCGGCAGCGGCCTTGGCTCGGGCCTCTTCGGCCCGCTTGCGGAGGTGCTCGGGGATCTCGGTCATCGCTGCGCTCCCGACCGGGTGACCATTGGAGTTGGTGAGGTGGTGGTCATGACTACAGCGGCCCCGAGATTCCGCCGTCCTTGCGGACACGCCAGAAGTGGATGGCCATGAAGATCACGATCACGAACGGCAACATCAGCACGTGTAACACATACCATCGCAGCAACGTGTCGCTGCCGATCTCGACCCCACCGAGCAACACGAAACGGACCTCACTACCGAACACCGGTGTGTAGCCCATCATGTTGGTGCCCACCGTGACCGCCCACAGCGCCAGCTGGTCCCAGGGCAACAGGTAACCGGTGAACGACAGCAATAGGGTGAGCGTGAGCAGGATCACGCCGATGACCCAGTTGAACTCGCGGGGGGCTTTGTAGGCGCCGTGGTAGAAGACGCGGGCCATGTGCAAGAAGACCGACAGCACCATCAGGTGCGCGGCCCATCGATGCATGTTCCTCACCAACAGCCCGAAGGTGATCGACGTCTGGAGGGTCTCGATGTCGCTCCATGCCGCGGCCGCGGTGGGGCGGTAGAAGAACATCAAGAAGATGCCGGTGACGGTGAGCAGAATGAAGAGGAAGAAGCTCAACCCGCCCAGACACAGGGTGTAGCTGACCTTGACGGCGTGGCGCTTCACCTTCACCGGGTGCAGGTGATACAGCACCGAGTTCATGATGACGTACGAGCGGTTCCGAGGGCTGTCGGTGTAGCCCTTGCGGAAGATGGAGCCGGGCCGGAAGATCGAGTTCCAGGCCTGGCTCGACTGGATGTTGTCGTTCAGCTGGCTCGCCGACTGCTGGATTCGCTCGGAAAGCGGTGGTTTGCCGGGCTGATTGGTGGTCGCCACGTCGGGGTCTCCTGCGCGTTCTGTCCAGGCCCGAGGCTCAGCCGAGCCTCATGCCATAGCCGTAGCCGTGGGTGTTCGTACGTTGGTGTGGGTCGCCGCCGGGGGACGGGTCGCCGATCTTGCCGAGAATGATGACGCCAGTGGGGCATCGGTCGACGCACAGCGCACACCGGGTGCACACGTCGTCGTCGATCACGAACATCGAGTGATCCATCGGGTCGACGCCCGGCCGTTCGGTGTCGACCGCCTCGTCGATGGCTTCGGTCTTGATGAGGAAGATGCACTTCCACGGGCAGATGTCGACACAGCCTTCGCAGATGATGCACTCGGACTGGTCGATGTGAATGAACTGCTTGGGTTTGACCGCCTTCGACAACCACTCGGCGTCGACCTCTTGGAGCACGTAGTCGTCGCGGAACTGCGGCATCGGGGGGTTGGCATCGGAACCAGCCATGCTCAGACCCCTTCCTTGACGAGGGGGCGGCCGTACTCCGACACCGGCTCGACCGCCTTGGCCTTGTCCTTGTAGCGGTTCTGCCAGACCGACCACATCCAGATGTTGAGCCCGAGGAACACGCCATAGATGAGCACGGCGACGATGTCGCGAACCGATTCCCAGCTGATGGTGAGCGGCAGCCAGCCACCTTCGGCCTCGGGGCGCAAGATGTTGCCGATTCCCCAGACGGTGCGGTCGGGGCGCCAGTTGAGTTCGTTGTCGGCCCAGACCAGCCACTGGTGGGGCACGAT
>JBPCTQ010000200.1:0-2533 GCA_051011595.1 Acidimicrobiales bacterium | reverse complement strand
GTCGATGGCGCTGCCGCCGTACGCCGACACCTTCGCCCGCGCCGGCCTCGCCGTGCTGGTCTACGACCATCGGAACCTGGGCGAGAGCGACGGTCCGACGCCGGGCGAGATCAACCCGTGGGAGCAGTCTCGTGACAGCCAGGCCGCGCTCACTTGGCTCGGTGACCAGCCCGAGGTCGACGGCGGGCGGCTGGGACTGTGGGGATCGAGCTTCAGTGGGGGTGAGGCGCTCGTCGTGGCGGCCGTCGACGACCGGGTAAGGGCTGTGGTGGCCAACGTGCCCTGGGCCGGCCTGCCCGGAGTCGAGGGTGGAGACGATGAGGAGCGATTCCGTGTCTTGCGGGCGGAGTTCGACCCGGCCACGGCGAAGCTCAGTGGGCCGGGCGGCACGGTGCTCGGTCCGTTGGCGGTGGTGCCCGACGGCGAGTCCGAGCTACCCCCGTTCCTCGACCACAACGAGTCGATCGATTGGTACCTGCGAGAGGGTGCGGCCTCGGGCACCTGGCGCAACGAGGTGACCCTGCGCAATGCCTTCGGCTCTGAGCCATCATTCGACCCTGGCCTGGGGGCGGCCCAGTTGGGTGACACCCCTCTGCTGATGGTGATCACCACCGACGACCAGGTGGCCCCGACCGAGATCGCCCGCGCCGCCTACGCCCGTGTCACCGGCCCCAAACGCATGGTCGAGATCGACGGTCACCACTTCGTGCCCTACGCGGGCCCGGCCCTGCGGGTTGCAGCCGAAGCGGCCCGTGATCACTTCCTCGAACACCTTTGATGGCGATCACCGGCCACGTCGTTGCCCGCCCCTCTGGCGTCACGCGTCGAGCAGTCTCCGCCGAGCCGGCCCACCGCTACCATCAACCCCGTTCCGGGGTTTCGTAGCGCGAATCCTCCGGTCCCGCCCTCGTAGCTCAGGGGATAGAGCATCGGTTTCCTAAACCGTGTGCGGAGGTTCGAATCCTCCCGAGGGCGCCAGAGAGGTACTTCCCGCTCGGAGGGTGTCAACGACTGGCGCCCGTCATCGACGCATCGACCCATCCTCGTCGGTTCAGACGAAGGCACACCATGTCGTCGAGCCACGGCACAGGACTCGGACCGACCACCGAACGACGACGGTCTGAGCAACGTCACCGCGTGGCGGTAGACGTCGTCCCGGTGCCATGTGTCGTCGCCGAAGCGGAGCCGCCCTCGACAGCACCAACCGAACCTGCGTTCCAGGACTGCGCACCCGACGGAGCCGATATTTGGTGACTGTTCTGGCAGCTCAGGGTCTCGCTCCCGGCAAGGGTGGTGCAGGTGAAGACGGGCTCGCCCCCGCTGGTGCACGTCACGTCGAGCAAGTCGTCGAATTCCTCGAACTCGACTCCAGAGTCATCCTCCCAACCGCATTCCTCGTCGAACTGGTCAAAGGTCATCTCGTAGGTCTTTGCCCTCTCGTCCCCGCTGTTCTCCTGGGCTGCAACCGCAGTGGTCACCCCGAGCGGCGCGAGTAGAGCAACGAGCACTCCGGTCAGAACTCTCGTGCGGGTCTTCATCGGGATCATCTCCTGGTAGCGGGTTGGTTCCGCAGTCGATACTCCGCTGATGCGGACCCTCCTTCCGTCCGCACGCCGACAGTGCGATCGTGACGTGGGACACGGTCCCATCGAATCGGTGCCCGGTACTGTCGGGGTGGTGACCTTCGAGACGCATACGTTCGAGCACCGCGGCTATCAGCATGCCTACGAGATCCACGGCGAAGGCGACCAGCTGTTCGTGTACCTGCACGGCCTGTTGATGGACCGCCAGATGAACAGGGCGCTGGCCCATACGTTGGCCGAGGCCGGCCACCGGGTGGCGCTGGTCGACTTCCTGGGCCACGGCGAGAGTGACAAGCCGCGGCACGCCAGCAGCTACCGGATGGATGCCTACGCCGACGACGTGCTGGCCTTCCTCGACCACCTGGGCGCCGACCAGGCTGTGGTCGGTGGCGTGTCCCTCGGCGCCGACGTGAGCCTGCACCTGGCCGTGGCCGCGCCCGAGCGAGTGCGAGGCCTGGTCATCGAGATGCCGGTCCTGGAGTGGGCCGTCCCCGCCGCCGCCCTGTTGTTCACGCCGATGCTGCTCACCATGCACTACGCGGCCCGGCCCGCCGGTTGGCTCATGGGACAAGTCGCCCGTTTCCCCCGAACGGCCAACGATTCGCTCAACAGCGTGCTGGCCGTGTTCTCGGGCTCACCGGATGTGATCAAGGCAGTGCTGCACGGGGTGCTCACCGGACCGGTGGCTCCCACTGTGGAAGAGCGGCGCAACATCGAGGCACCGGCGCTGGTGATCGCCCACACCCGCGACCTCATCCACCCCTTCAGCGATGCCGAGAGCCTCACCAACATGTTGCCCAAAGGCCGGCTGGCGCCGGCTCGCTCGATGACCGAGCTCCGACTGCGGCCGGCCCGTCTCACCGCCCAGATCCTCGACTTCGTGGACGAGGTGTGGGCCGACGGTCCGACGCTGTCCGACGTCGCCCGCTGATCGCACGGTGGTCCAAAGA
>JBPCTQ010000199.1:0-9936 GCA_051011595.1 Acidimicrobiales bacterium | reverse complement strand
GCCAGGACGGGAAGCAGCTTGGTGATGGTGCCGATGTCCATCCCCGAGCTGCCGGCGAGTTGGGACACCACGGCCTGCTGATTGTCGCCGAACACGTGTCCGAGGATCTTGGCCCCGTCGTCGGTGTCGACCACGGCCGGGTCCGCCGCCACCTGCTGCATGACTGATCCGTCGTGTTGACCCAGGGCGTCGAGCAGCTGCTGGGAACCTCCGGTGTCGACGGCATTGTGGGCCAGGCCACCGACGATGGCGCCGACGCTGGTACCGACGGCCGACTGGGCCTGGTCGGTCCCGGCCGCGTCACCGAAGATCTGGGAGGCGAGCGTCTCGATCCCCCCGGCGTCGCCGCCACTCAGTTGCTCCATGAACTCGTCCACGATCCCGGCCATGTCGTTCCTGTCCCCGACCGCGCTGGCCGGTGTTGTGAAGAAGGGTGGAGTCTGTCACCTCGCCGGCGTGCCTGCGCCAACGGCCCCGGCCGTCAGGGAAGCAGAACCACCTTGCCGGCGTCGGGCCGTTCGGCCATGAGCGAGAACCGGTCGGGAAGCTGATCGAGGGTGACCGTGTCGGTGACCATGCTGGCGACATCGAGCCGCCGAGCGTCGAGCGCGTCGAGCGTGTCGGTGAAGTCGACCGGGTCGTAGAACATCGCAAACCGGACATCGAGCTCCTTCTGCAGCCCGAACCACGGAACGATGGAGTCGGGCGCGAACAAGATGGCCACCACGACCACCCGGCCTCGACGATCGGCCTGCTCCATGGCGTCGTTGATCCGTCCCGGGCTGCCGGCACATTCGACCACCACCGGTGGTGGGCCGCCGAGATGGTGGGCGACCGCTTCGGTGAGGTCGACCTCGGTGGGGTCGACGACACCATCAGCGCCCATGGCCTCGGCCAGCTGGCGGCGGACCGCGACCGGCTCACTCACCAGCACGTTGTCGGCTCCCAGGACCTTGGCCCAGGCGGTGACGGCGAGGCCGATGGGCCCGCCGCCGATGACGAGCACGTTCTCGCCTGGTCGGAGTGCGGCCCGGCGCAGGGTCTGGCGGGCCACGGCCAGGGGCTCGACCAATGCCTGTTCGGTTCCCACCACCGTTGCCGGTAGCGCGAACACGTCGAGCGCCGGCACGGCCACGTACTCGGCGAAACCACCGAATCGTTCGAGCCCGATCAACCCGTAGTCGGCGCAGTGATCGGGGCGGCCCTGTTGGCACCAGTCGCACGTGTGGCAGCCGACGGTCGGGCGTACGGCCACCGATCGCCCGACAGCCCAACGATCGGTGTCGACCGACGAACCGACTTCTTCGATCGTGCCGGCGATCTCGTGACCCAGGATCGGGCCCTCCAGATCCATGCCGGCCAGGTGGAGGTCGCTGCCGCAGATTCCGCAGGCGTCGACCCGCAGGATCAACTCGTCGGGCTGGGGCTCGGGTGTGGTGACCTGGTCAAGCGTCAACTCGTGAGGGCGGCCGGTCAGGACGGCGGCGCGCATCAGTCGGCCGCAGGGGGCGACACCACGATGACGGGCGGGTCGTCGTTGCCGAACTGCTCGGCGCACACGGCCCGATAGAAGGGCAGGATGCCGTGAGCGTCGACCACCGACTCGACCTCTCCGTCGTCGCCGATGTTGAGGTTGGCCCCGTAGATCGTGAACCAGACGTCGGTGATGCCGTCGTTGGTGTCGGGAACGGTGAGTGTGTGCACCGACCCGGCCGGTTCGTACAGGTAGGAGCCGGCGGTGTTCACCGCCTCGGGGCTCTCGAGGTAGTGCCAGCTGCCCGATTGGGTGAAGGCGTACACGTGACCGGTGTGTTTGTGGGTCTGGATGGTGGTGCCGGGCTGGAAGTGATTCCGGATGATCCAGATGCCCTGGGCCAGGTCGACCTGCAGTAGCTGAAGGCCCACCCCGTCACCGACCTCGACCATCGGGAGGTCGTCCTGACCTCGATGGATGGTGGGCGGGGCGGTCTCGGTCATGCTCATGGTGTCTCCCGGAGGGGGCTGGCTCGTCGTACCGGCAAGTTACTGCGGGCGCCGACGGTCCGACAGCTGGTCCGGGTCAGCCGACCCGCAGCAGGCGGGCTGCGTTCTCGCGCAGGAAGCGGGGCCAGACGTGATCGCGGAACGGCACCGCTTCGAGCTCGTCGAAGATGCGGTCCAGTTCCAGCGCGTAGGGGAAGTACCCGCCGTACAGCACCTGGTCGGTGCCTCGGGTGTTGGCGAAGTCGATGATCGAGCGCGGGTAGTGCCGAGGGGCGAAGGCCGACGTCGAATAGTGGAGGTTGGGCCACTTCACCATGAGCTTGACCGCCAGATCGTCCCAGGGTTCGCCGCCGTGGCGGAGCACGATGTCGAGCTCGGGGAAGTCGTAGCAGACCTGGTCGAAGAGCTCGACGTGCTGGGAGGCGAAGGGCACCCGGGGCCCGGGCACACCGGCGGTGACGAAGACCGGCAACCCGAGCTCGACGCACGTGGCGTACACCACGTAGGCGCCGGGATCGCCCACCGACACCACCGGATGGCCTCCGGCCGGGAACATGGTGACGGCCCTGATGTCGTGGGCCTGATGGTCGCGACGGATCTGACGAGCGGCCGCAACCGGGTCGACCGGATCGACGTGAGTGGCCAGGCAGAACCGATCGGGGTGGTTGGCTGCGGCACGAGCACTGACCGGATGGGTCAGCGACAACAGGCCCATCGCCACCCCGTTGGTGTCCATCGCGGCCAGCGTGTCGACCACCACGTCGGCCTCGGCGGGAGCGAGCTCGGGGATATCGCGGTACATGTAGTCGGCCGGGTGCCGCTCCCCTCTCAGGGCTTCGGCGACCTGGGGCAGGGACCGATCTGTGCCTTCGACGTCGCGCAGCCCGATCAGTGTGTCGATGGCATCGAACTCCCGAGCTGTCACCAAGACTCGAATCCTCGCCAGATCGACGTCACTGACCGGCGAGGATAGAACGGAGACCACGGCTCAGCGATCGGAGACGCCCATGAAGGTCGACGAGATGGTCATGATCAGCGTGGACGACCACGTGGTCGAACCGCCGCACCTGTTCGACGATCGGCTACCGGCCAAGTACGTCGACCAGGCCCCCAAGGTGGTTCGCACCGACGTCGGCGACGATGTGTGGACCTACAACGGAGCCGTCATCCCCAACGTCGGACTCAACGCTGTGGCCGGCCGCCCCAAAGAGGAGTACGGCGTCGAACCCACCTCGTTCGAGGAGATGCGACCGGGCTGTTACGACATCCACGAGCGGGTGAAGGACCTCTCCGCCGGAGGGGTGCTGGCCGCCATGTGTTTCCCGTCGTTCCCATCGTTCTCGGGTCGACTCTTCCTCGCCGACGAGGACCACGATCTGTCCACCGCGGTCGTGCGGGCCTACAACGACTGGCACATCGACGAGTGGTGCGGCACGTACCCCGAACGCCACATTCCGATGATCATCCCCATGATCTGGGACCCCGAGGCCACTGCGGCCGAGATCCGACGGGCGGCCGAGAAGGGGTGCCACTCGCTCAGCTTCACCGAGAACCCGGCCACCCTCGGCCTGCCCAGCTTCCACAGTGACCATTGGGATCCGGTGTGGCAGGCCCTGGTCGACACCGACTCGGTGTGCAACATCCACCTCGGGTCGTCGGGTCAGCTGACGGTCACCGCACCCGACGCCCCCATGGACGTGATGATCACGCTCCAGCCCATGAACATCTGTTCCGCCGCCGCCGATCTGGTGTGGTCGCGGGTGTTCCATGAGTTCCCCACCCTCAAGGTGGCGCTGTCCGAGGGTGGAACGGGGTGGATCCCCTACTTCCTCGATCGACTCGACCGCACCTACGACATGCACCGGGCCTGGACCGGGCAGGACTTCGGCGACAAGGTGCCGAGCGACATCTTCCGTGAGCACATCCTCACCTGTTTCATCACCGACCCCGTGGGGCTGGCGCTGCTCGACGAGATCGGAGTCGACAACGTGTGCTGGGAGCAGGACTACCCCCACAGCGACTCCACCTGGCCCCTCGCCCCGGACCTGCTGCACGAGCAGGCCGCTCGGTACTCGGTGAGCGACGAGAAACTCGACAAGATCACCCATCTCAACGCCATGCACTGGTACCAGTTCGACCCCTTCGCCATCCGGCCCCGCGATCAGTGCACGGTCGGCGCCCTGCGCGCCGAGGTGGCCGGCCACGACGTCAGCGAGAAGTCGATGGACACCGGGCGGCACGAGCGGGGCCAGATCTCTCTGGCCCAGCTGGCCGCGAACGCCAACGCCTGACCGGGCTAGAACACCGCCCGGGCCGCATGGTGCTGGTCACCGCGCGCCCAGGTGACATCGATCTCCGAACCCGGTGACACCACTCGCAGGACCGTGGCCAGGTCTCGTTCGGTGAGCAACGGGGCCCCGGCCAGGGTGAGCACCACGTCGCCCGGTTCGATTCCCGCCCGGCTGGCGTAGGTGCCGTCGTGCACCTCGGTGATCTCCAATCCCACCCCGCTGGTTTCGGTCTGCCAGCCGGCCCACGCCCACGGGCGGGCATGACGGCCGCCCTGCACGCCGAAACGGAAGAAGAGCTCGAAGTCGGCCGCGATGTGTTCGGCCACCATCCAGAAGGCGTCGCCGGCCTGGTCGAGGAAGGCGGCATCGAAGCCCGACTGGACCACGGTGATACGAGTGCCCGTGGCCGAGTCGGTGAAGGTGACCGCGATGGTGGTTCCCTCACACGGCATGGAGTCCTTGCGCAGGCGCAGACTGCGGCCGGGCTCGACGTCGATCTCTGATCCGGTCGACTCGAATCCGGGCAGATACCAGGTGCCATCGGGCTGCCCGTCCTGGAGCGCGCGCAGCGCCTCCCAGTGCGAGGCGGGTGACCCGCTCACCTCGAAGGTGGCCTCGAACGTGGTCCGTTTCATTGCTGCTCCTCGGTCATGGGCAAGGCGACGAGACCGAGGTGGTACCCCGGTCCCTCGGTGGTGGCGTGGCGCTCCACCAGATCGGCCACCAGACGCAGGTACTCGTCGAGAAACGCGGCCCGCGCCGCTGCGTCGCCGAACCGCACGCTGGTCTCCACCGTGGCGCTGGCCACCGAGTCGCCGTCGAAGGCGACACCATCGAGCAGCTCGGTCGCTCGCCGCTGCAAGCGCTCACCGAACTGGACCAAGTGTTCGAGGGAGATCTCCTGGGCCAAGGCCTGTCGGCGGCGCTCGTCGGCCCACATGAGGCGGGGCGACACCACGAAGCTGCCGGCCACCGCTTCGTAGAGCTGCTCGGTGAAGTTGCCCCGCCGCCGTTCGCCGGCCGGCAACAACAGGCCGACCCGGGCCAGTTCCTTCACGTGGTGGTTGATGCGTTGACGGGGTTCGCCCAGGCGGCGGGCCACGCCGGCGGCCGAGTCCGGTTCGCGGAGTCCGTCGAGGATCTGCAACCGGAGCGGGTGCGCGATGGCCGCCAGTTCTTCCCGGTCGTCGAGCAGGTGGGCGCCGGTGGCCATATGGCGACTCTAGACAACTTTACCTGTCTGGACAAATACAACTTTCAAAATCCCCGTTCACGAGCGGCCCGCCACCTCCAGATCGTCGATGGGCCGCCACGGGTGCACAACCTGGGCAGGGCGCCGATCGAAGGTGAAGTAGTGACCGGCACCGTCTTGATCATGGCGGGCGTCGATGGCGAGCCCGGCCAGGTGACACCAGAGCAGGGTGCCGACCCCGCCGTGGCCCACAACGGCCACGTCGAGCCCGGCATTGTCGTCCAGGAGATCGGCGACCGCAGCCACGATTCGGTGCTGGGCGTCGATCGCCCGCTCCCACCCCTGCGCCGGCCGCTCGGGGTGACCGAAGAACTGCTCGGACAGACGATCGTGCTCGGCCCGCGGCACGTAGCCGGTCGAGCTGCGGTCGGTCTCGCCGGTGTCGGCCCGAACCTCGATGGTGAGGCCCAGACGGTCACCGAGAATGGTGCCCGTCTCCACCGCCTTGGTCTCGGCGCTGGTGATGACTCGACCGATGGCGGGCACCCACGGCTGGTCGAGCATGGCTTCGACCCGGGCACGACCATGATCGGTGAGTCCCCACTGGGGAACCGGCACATCGGCATCGATCACCACCTCGGCGTGGGAGATGTAACGCAGCAGGCTCATGCCGACCAGATCAACGGGTTCATGTCCGACGCCACCCGATCTCCGGGGCCGGCGCCACCCAACCAGTGCAGGTCGAAACGCTGTTGGTCGGTGGGCTCGCTCACGCGAGCCCCATCGGCCACATAGATCACCGTCATCACCGGTCGGTCGGCGTTGGTGCCGTTGGCGGCCGCCGAATGCAGCGTCCAGCCGGCGTGGAACGTCGCATCGCCGGCCCGCATGGCACCGTGCGTGTCAGCCGACAGACCCCGCTCGACGATCAGCCGGTCGATGGCTCGATCGGACTCGTCGGAGATGGCACCTGCCGACACGTCGCCCAACCGGTGGGACCCCGAGGCGAAGGTCATCGACCCGACGGCGGCGGGCACGTCGACCAACGGCATCCACATGGTGATGGTGTCGGTCGTGTCGAGAGGCCAGTACCCCTGGTCCTGGTGCCAGGGGGTGTGGCCGCCGCCGGCCTCCTTGACCAACGCCTGGTCGTGGTACAGCCGGACGCCGGACACTCCCATCAACCCGGCCGCCACCCGCCCGAACCGGGGCGCCAGCACGAACCGGGCCACCGCCGAGTCGTGCTGCCACAGGTTGAACATCTGCAGGAAGGCCCGACCGTAGGTGTCACGCTCGTCGAGGGGGCGGTGCTCCCACCGGTTGGCGGCAGCCGCCTGACCGAGGATGGGCCCGAACACCGCCATCTCCTCAGCAGAGGCCAGCCCGCGAACGCACGTATGCCCGTCGGCGACGAAGGCCCGGTGCTGGCGGGTGTCGACCGCGCGGTCGGCCGCCAGAGCGGGAAGGGAGTCGGGATCGCTCACCCGTCCATCAGCGTCAGCCGAACGACCTCTGCTCCACTCGTCGGGGGGTGGGACCGGGATTCGACGGCCGAGGGAGGTTCGGTACTCTGGCTCCTCGTCGACGACGAGGAGCAGCCATGACGGTGATCGGGGTAGTGGGAGGCAGCGGGGTGTACGACCTCGACGGTCTCGAAGATGCCCGGTGGGTCGAGGTCGAGTCCCCGTTCGGCGCACCGTCCGACGCGATCCTGCACGGCACCCTCGACCGGGTCGAGTACCGCTTCCTGCCCCGCCACGGCCGTGGTCATCTCATTCCACCCAGTGCCATCAACTTCCGGGCCAACATCGACGCCCTCAAACGGTCGGGTGTGACCGACCTGGTGTCGGTCAGCGCCTGCGGATCGTTGCAGGAGGAGCTCAGCCCCGGCACCTTCGTCCTCGTCGACCAGTTCATCGATCGCACCTTCGCCCGCACCAAGACCTTCTTCGACGAGGGTATTGCCGCCCACGTGGCCCTGGCCGATCCCACCTGCGGCCGACTCCGCGACGCCCTCGAGGCAGCCGGCGCCACCGCCGGCATCAACCTGGTGATCGGGGGCACGTACCTGGCCATGGAAGGACCGCAGTTCTCCACCCGGGCCGAGTCGCATCTCTACCGCAGCTGGGGTTGCGACGTCATCGGCATGACCAACATGCCCGAGGCCAAGCTCGCTCGTGAAGCCGAGCTCTGTTACGCCAGCGTCGCCATGGTGACCGACTACGACTGCTGGCACCCGCACCACGACGATGTCGACGTGGCCGAGATCGTGGCCGTGCTCTCCGACAACGCCGACCGCGGCCGAGCGCTGGTTGCCGGGTTGGCCCCGGTTCTCCGGAGCCGAACGGTGCCCTGTGTGGCCGGTTGCGACCGTGCCCTCGACGGCGCCATCCTCACCGCACCTGGTGTGGCCGATCCCGACGCCGTCGCTCGTCTCGACGCGGTGGCCGGCCGGGTCCTGTAGCGGAGATCAGCCCGCCTTCTTCTCCAACCGGCGGGCGTGCAGGATCGGCTCGGTGTAACCCGACGGTTGCTCGACGCCGGACAACACCAGGTCGCATGCGGCCGCGAACGCGGGACCGTCGTAGCCGGGAGCCATGGGGGTGTACTCAGGATCGTCGGCATTCTGACGGTCGACCACCACGGCCATCCGGCGCATGGTCTCGGTGACCCGATCGACATCGACCACACCGTGATGCAACCAGTTGGCGATGTGCTGAGACGAGATGCGACACGTGGCCCGGTCTTCCATGAGCCCCACGTCGTTGATGTCGGGCACCTTCGAACACCCCACACCCATGTCGACCCAACGCACCACGTACCCGAGGATGCCCTGCGCGTTGTTGTCGAGCTCGGCCTGGATCTCGTCGTCGGTCCAATCGGTGGAGGGAGCCAGCGGGATGGCCAGCAACTCGTCGAGGGTGGCTCCGTGCTGGCCGGCCAGCTCGTCCTGACGGGCCGACACATCGACCTGGTGGTAGTGGGTGGCGTGCAGGCTGGCCGCGGTGGGCGACGGCACCCAGGCGCAGTTGGCGCCGGCGCGGGGATGGCCGATCTTCTGCTCGAGCATGTCGGCCATCAGGTCGGGGGCGGCCCACATACCCTTGCCGATCTGGGCGTGACCGCGGAGCCCACACGCCAGACCGACGTCGACGTTCCAGTCCTCGTAGGCCGAAATCCATCCTTGGCTCTTCATGTCGGCTTTGCGCACCATCGGACCGGCGGCCATCGACGTGTGGATCTCATCACCGGTGCGGTCGAGGAACCCGGTGTTGATGAAGGCCACCCGGCTCTTGGCCGCTCGTATGCACTCGGCCAGGTTGAGGGTGGTGCGCCGCTCCTCGTCCATGATGCCGATCTTGACGGTGTTGGGCGCCAACCCCATTAGCTCCTCGACGCGGGTGAACACCTCGTCGGTGAAGGCCACCTCGTCGGGCCCGTGCATCTTGGGTTTCACCACGTACACCGAGCCGGTGCGCGAGTTGCCGCCGTCGTGCGCGAGGTCGTGCTTGGCGCACAACACCGTGACCACGGCGTCGAGCAACCCTTCCGGAATCTCGTTGCCGTCGCGGTCGAGAACCGCCGGGGTGGTCATGAGATGACCGACGTTGCGTACGAGCATGAGTGATCGACCGGGCACGGTGAAGACCGAACCGTCGGGGGCGACGTATTCACGATCGTCGGCCAAGGATCGCTCGAACGTCTCGCCACCCTTGGTGACCGATTCGGTGAGCGTGCGGTTCATGAGCCCGAGCCAGTTTCGGTAGGCCAGGGCCTTGTCGTCGGCATCAACGGCGGCGACGGAGTCCTCACAGTCCATGATGGTGGTCACGGCCGATTCCAGCACCACGTCGGCCACCCCGGCGCCATCGTCGCGGCCGACTGCGTGTTCGGCGTCGATCACGATCTCGACGTGCAGTCCATGGTGAACCAACAGCACTGCGTCGGGTGCGTCGGCGTCGCCCCGGTGACCGGCGAACAATGAGGGGTCGGCCAGCCCGTGCGATCCCGATGGGGTGTCGACCACCAGGGTTCCGTCGGCCACCCGGTAGGCCGTGGCGTCGAGGTGCGACGCACCATCGAGGGGCGCGGTGTCGTCGAGGAACCGGCGGGCCCATGCGATGACCCGGGCGCCACGAGCCGGGTCGTAGGGACCCGGTTCGGGAAGGTCACCCAGTGCGTCGGTGCCGTACAGGCCGTCGTACAGCGACCCCCACCGGGCGTTGGCCGTATTGAGCGCGTAGCGGGCATTCATGACGGGCACCACCAGCTGCGGACCCGACACCGCCGCAATCTCGTCATCGACGTCAGCGGTGTCGACGGTGAAGGGGGCACCTTCGGGCACCAGGTACCCGAGCTCCTCGAGAAAGGTCCGGTAGGCGACCGGGTCGTGGGACTGGCCCGCCCGCGACCGGTGCCAGTCGTCGATGGCGGCCTGCATCGACGCGCGAATCTCGAGCAACTCACGGT
>JBPCTQ010000198.1:0-2971 GCA_051011595.1 Acidimicrobiales bacterium | reverse complement strand
GGACCGGATCGTTCCCGCTGGTGAGCGTCACGCTCACCCTCGACGACGACCGTTCCTTCACCCACACGCTCCGGTACCCGAAGGGCCACCCCAGGAACCCGTTCACCTGGGACGAGACCGAGCACCTGTTCCGCCACACCGTGCGCGACGTCCTCGAGCCGGCAGCGACCGATCGCATCATCGATCTCGTCGAGCAGCTCGACGACCAGCAGGATCTCCATCAACTGGCGGGTCTCCTCGCGATTCCTGCGAACTGATCGGGGCGGTCGGACCTGACCAAGGATTCGGTCATGTCGACCGCTTCAGGCCTGGTCGGCCTTGGCGATGGTGTTGTGGATGTGCCGGCGGAGCCAGGTGTCCAGCGTGCCCTGGCCGTCGATGGCCCAGGCGAGGACTGCGCCGCTCCAGACGATGTAGATGCGTTCTGCGAGCGGCATTGCTTCACCGTCGGTTGCGATACCGCCGGCGGTGATGAGCTCGGCCAGCTTGGCTTTGATGATCTTGGCCTGGGCGCTGGCGTAGTGGGCGAGTTCTTCGTCGGCGAGGTCGATGCTCAGCATCGCGATGTTGTTGGCGACCTTGGCCCTGGTGTCCATCAACGAGAGATCGCCGGCGAGTGCATCGACGATGGCAGCTGCCGGGGTTGGAGCTTCGGCGGCGACCTCGTCGAAGTAGGCGGCTGTGGCACCGGGCTGGTGGGCTGCGAACGCGAGCAGAAGGCCGCGCTTGTTTCCGAATCGGTAGCCGAGTGCCGGGCCGGTGAGTCCGACCCGGTCGGCGACGTCGGGGAGGGTCCAACGATGGGGGCCGTGTTCGGTGATCGCCTCGGCGAGGGCAGCGAAGACTTGTTCGTCGGAAACCAGACGGGGACGACCGGGCGGCGGTCCTTCTCCCCCGGTGTAGGTCATGTGAATGGTGGCGCTTGGTCGATGATGCGCCCACCGGCCGGTCCTGCCCCTGGTCCGGTGGTGATGACCCAGTCGGCTTCGGAGCGGGTTGCCGTCTGGTGGTCGGCGACGAGCACGGTCGTCCCGCGTTCGACCAGGGAGTCGATCACGTCGATGATTCGTTCGGTGTCGGTCGGGTGGAGCCCGGCGGTGGGTTCGTCGAGGACGACGAGGCCGTTGCCCGAGCGTGTGGTTCGAGCGAGGAGACGGGCCAGTTTCAGTCGCTGGGCCTCTCCGCCGGAGAGGGCGGGGGCTGGTTGGCCGAGGGTGAGGTAGCCGAGTCCGACGCGTCGGAGGTGGGCCAACATCGGGGCGATGGTCTCGGTGTCGAGAGTCTCGATCTGGCTGGCCTGGTCGATGGTCAGCTCGAGCACGTCGGCGATCGACAACCCGTCGATGGTGATGTCGAGGATGTGGTCTTGGAATCGCTTGCCGTGGCAGGTGGGGCAGGTGGTGATGATGCTGGGGAGGTAGTGCAGGTCGACGGTGAGTTCGCCGTTGCCGTCACACGCTTCGCAGCGCCCAGAATTCGTGTTGAACGAGAAGGCCGACTCGTCGAGATCGGCCGTTTGTGCCGCTGGGGTCGCGGCGAAGCGTCGTCGGATGTGGTCGAAGAGCTTGGTGTAGGTGGCGGGGTTCGATCTGGCGTTGCGACCGATGGGGGCTTGGGTGACCTGCTCGATCCATTTGAGTGCGTCGGCCCCCGTGATGCTGGTGCGTGTCGGAGAGCCGCTCAGTTCGGCCTCGACCGCATCGGCGACCGCACCGAGCAGGGTGGACTTGCCGCTGCCAGACACGCCGGAGATGCAGGTGTACCGGCCGAGCGGGAGGCGGATCGACGCATCGATCACGTTGTGCCGGCTCAGGTGATCGAGTTCCAACCATCCATCGGTCGCCGGTCGGGATCGGCGGGTTCGGTGGTGACCGTTGGTGTCGGCGATATAGGTGCCGGTCACGGATGCTGGGTGCTTGGCCACATCGGCCGGCGGGCCGGACGCCAGGAGCTCGCCACCGTTGAAACCGGCTGCGGGGCCGATGTCGACGACCCAGTCGCAGCGTCGAACGACGTCCATGTCGTGTTCGACGACGATGACGGTGTTGCCGCGGTCACGCAGGTCGATCAGGACCTCGACCAGGTCGTCGCGGTCGTTCGGATGGAGGCCGCTGCTCGGTTCGTCGAGGACATAGACGATGCCGGTCAGTCCGGAGCCCAGCTGCGCGCTGAGCCGGACCCGTTGCAGCTCGCCGCCCGACAGGGTCGGGACAGGTCGTGAGAGACTGACATGTCCCAGCCCCAGGCGGGCGAGGCTGTCGATGCGGGTGTTGAACTCGGCCAGCAGTGGTGTGGCAACCTCGGTCTGGATGGCGTTGAGGCCATCGAGAATCGTCCCGGCCCAGCTGCGCAGATCGTCGACGACGGCGGCGGCGGCTCGGGGGTAGGTCCAGCCGTTCACGGTCACGGTTCGGGCCGCCTCGCCGACACCGGTCCCGTCACACTCCCGACAGGGGGTCAACCGGAAGAAGGCCCGGTACTTCTGTCGTGACTTCTCGGTCTTGGCGTTGCGAAACAACCGCTCGAGCTCGGCGATGGCGCCGACCAGCGGGGCGTTGCGGTTGAGACTCCAGTCGTCGTGCCGGCCGCCCCCCGGGATCTCGACATCGATCTGCTCATCCGTTCCGTGGAGAAACGCGTGCTTGAACGCCTCAGGAAGCCGCTCCCAGGCCAGCTCGAGATCTGCATCGAAGTGCGCCGCCAGCGCCGGGATCGATGCCAGTTCCATCGTCGAACCCTTGCGGGTTCGCATGTTGCCCGCGTACGCGCTCGCGCCGTCGAGCAACGACCGCTCCGGATGACCGACGACGAGCTCGGGGTCGACGTCGAGTTCGCCGCCGACGCCGAGGCAGACCCGACACTGGCCATCGGGATGCGTCGGATCGAACACCGTTGACTCCCGGCTGCGGGCCTCCTCGGAGACGTCGTCGGCAAAGGCAGCGACCCGCGAGAACAACAGCCGGAGCGGATG
>JBPCTQ010000197.1:0-6549 GCA_051011595.1 Acidimicrobiales bacterium | reverse complement strand
GTCGACCAAATGCCCGAACGTGGCGTCGAGCGCATCAACCGGTGTCGGGATGGCGAGGAGCTGATGGTCGACCAACGTCATACCCCAGACACTACGAAGGGGGTCTGACAGTCTCGCCCCAATCTGGCCTCGGCCGGGATCTCTTACCTACGAGAGCTCGAAGCTCACCACTTCATCTGGTTGGGCTGGGGTTGCCCGGCCTTCAGCCCGCGTCGATCAGCGGTGCGGCGCGTCGCCGATGATGCTGGCCCGTTCCATCACCCGCACATCGGGCCAGTAGTCACTGGCGGCGTAGTGCTGGACGGCTCGGTTGTCCCAGAACGCCACCGAGTGCGGCTCCCACTGGAATCGGCACTGGTACTCGAGCTGGTCGTACTGCCGACACAGCCGGTCGATGAGCGCTCGGCTCTCGTCGCGTTCCCATCCGGCGATGTGGCTGGTGAAGAAGCGGTTCACGTACAGCAGCTCCTGGCCGCTGACGCCGTGTCGGGTCACCACCGGATGCTCCACCGGCGGATAAGCCGCCCGCGTCTTCTCGACCTGGTCGGCGGGCACCTGTCCGGAGAACGCCATCATGTAGTCGTGCACCGCGTTGAGATCGGCGATCTCGGCCTTGGTCTCGTCGCCGAGGCCCTGCCAGGCCGCATGGCTGTCGGCAAACAGGGTGTCGCCGCCAGTGGGTGGGACCTCGATGGCGTGCAGGATGGCGGCCCGAGACGGCGTGGCTCGCCAGGTCACGTCGTGATGCCAGCCGTTCTCGTAGCCACCGACGTCGGCCCCCTTGGCGAACCGAACCAGTTCGGGTTCGCCGGTGTTGGAGGGAATGAACGGATGCACCTCGAGATCGCCGAAGCGGCGGGCGAAACGTACGTGTTGGGCCGAGGTGAGCGGCTGGTCGCGGAAGAAGATGACTTTGTACTCCTCCAGGGCCCGGTCGATCTCGGCCACCACCTCATCGGCCAGCTCGGCGGTGAGATCGACGCCGCGTAGCTCTGCGCCCACCGTGGCTGCCAACCGGCGAACGTCGAAGTGTTGCCACTCGAGGGCGTCGAGGCGCTGGCGCTCCTCGGCCAGGTGCCCGAGCGGTCCGACCTGGGTGTCGTACCCGGGGAAGGTCACCCGCGCGGCGGACAGCGCCGATCCGGGATCGGCGTCGGCCAAGACGGGCGTGTCATCAGTGGTGGACATCGGAGGGTCTCCTGGTCATTGCGATGGATCGGGTTGGGGTGAGAACTGGTCGGTGAGACGCCGGCGGTAGAGCTTCCCGGCGTCGGTGCGGGGAAGTTCGTCGACGACGAAGATCGACCTGGGAGTGAGCTGACTGCCGATGGTGGACCGGCAGTGTTCGAGGATCGAGGGTGTCACGTCGGCGGATGCGGTGGCATCGAGGACGACGGCCGCGGCCACGACCTCCCCGAACTCGCGGTCGGGGACGCCGAACGCGGCCGCATCGACCACCGCGGCGTGCGAGGCCAGGGCTTCATCGATTCGGGCCGGGTAGATGTTGACACCACCGCTCACGATGCACTCCGCCGTTCGACCGGTGAGGTACAGGTACCCGTCGGCGTCGACGTGCCCGCGATCGCCGACCGAGTACCACTGGCCGGAATTGTCGAAGGTCGACGCGGTCTTGGCCGGGTCGCCGTGGTAGTCGAATCCGGCGGTGGCCCGAAACCAGACCTCGCCGTGTGCTCCGACGTCGCTCGGCTGGCCGGCATCGTTCCTGATCTCGATCCGGCTCGGATCGGCGCGGCCCACGCTGCCCGGGTGGGCCAGCCACTCGTCGGGACCGATCCAGGTGCCGGGCCCCTCGCTGCTGGCGTAGATCTCGTGGATGACGGGGCCCAGCCACTCGAACATCGCCGCCTTGGCCGCTGGGTCACACGGACCGGCGCCGTGAAGCACGAATCGCAGGCTCGAGACGTCGAACCGCTCACGGTCGTCGACCGCGAGCATGCGATGGAACATGGTGGGAACGAAGAAGGCGTGGCTGATGCGGTGCTGATCGATCAGTTGCAGTGCGCCCTCGGCATCGAATCGGTCCATCAGCACCACCGTGACCCCGGCGCCCAGTGGCCATTCGCCGCACAGGCGGCTGGGGCCGGAGTGGTACAGCGGTGCCGGGCACAACATGGAATCGCCGCGGTCGCCGTCCATGCCGAACATGGCCACCATGGCGGCGCCCATCTCGGCGCCGTCGCTCGACGATGGTTGGTGTTCGACACCTTTGGGTCGACCGGTGGTGCCCGAGGTGTAGATCATGAGACTGCCGCGGCGGCGAGGTGCGAACTCGGGGCCTCCAGCCGCGATGGCGTCGTCGAATCCGATCGCATCACCCGGGCTGTGGCGGTCGACGACGATCGTCGGACGGGGCAGGTCGGCGATCGCGGTCAGCGCGCCGGTGTCCGCCACGAACGGGGCCTCGACCACCAGAGCGGTGGCGCCCGAATCCGACAACACGTAGGTGATGTCGTCGGCCTCGAGGTGCCAATTGATCGGCACCAGCCGCAGTCCGGCTCGGAGGGCGGCCTGGTAGGTGACCAGCCATTCCGGGCGGTTGGTGCACAGCAGGGCCAGGGTGTCGCCCTCGGCCATCCCCTGATCGGCCAGGAAGCGGGCCAGTCCCTCGGCCTGCTGGTCGAGTTCCCCGAACGACAGCTGACGGTCGGATGAGATCACGGCCGTGCGGTCCGGGTCGACCGCCGAGATCTCTCGGCCGTGGGTTGCGAGTGCCGCCGAGCTCACTGTGGACCCAGACCCATGCCGGCGATGAGCGCTCGGGTCGATGTTGCGAACAACCCATCGGGGTCGAGATCGTTGCGGGTGCTCAGCATCATCGCCGCGGGCGAAGCGGGATCGAGGCCGAGGTCGACGGCGGACCGCAACGTGTCGGTGGGTGATTGTTGGACCATCGCCTCGTGGGCCAGGGCGGCACCGATGGCGTGCCAGAACAACATTCGGAAACCGGCGATGGCCTCGTCGTCGCCGTCGGCCCGTTCGGCCATCAGGTGAAGCCCCATGTCGGCGGCCGCCACCATCGAGGCCGCCAGATGTCGGCTCGACTGCATCAGGGGAAGCAGGTGACGGGCGGCCAGCAGGTGGGTACGGATCGAGTCGGCCCAGGCCAGGACCCGCTCGTCCCACGAACCGGTGGCGTCGGGTGCTTCGATGCCGGTCAACGCCTCGGCCACCACCGCGTCGAGCAGCTCGTCCTTGGAATCGAAGCGCAGGTACACGGTCATGGGGTTCACCCCCAGGCGGCCAGCCAGCTTGCGCATGGAGAAGTCGTCCACACCGATGTCGGCCAGCAGGTCGGTGGCCACCACCACGATCTCGGCTGCGGTCAGCGACCCGCGGCGCCGGGTCGGGGTTCGTTCAGTGGTGGCGGTCGAAGCCGGCTCAGTGGCGACGGGGGAGGGGCGCGACCGGGACATCGGCCGAAATATACACCGTATGGTTCGGTGGACGGCAAACCTGGGGCCGCGTTCGAGGCTGCATCAGCTGAACGACTCCAGACGCCGAAGCCCCACCACACCGGTGCGTGCCGCCTCGCGGGCCACGGCCAGTGCGGTCACCGTCGAGCCGCCGGCCACTTGAGCCGAGCGTTGCCACGAGTCGGAGGGTGCTGTCTCGATACGGGCGGCCAGCTCGTCGGCCGCATCATCGAGGGCAGCCAAGGTGGTGGCCCGATCACCGGCCGGCTGCTCCCAGGTTCGAGCCGCAGGGTCCATGACCGCGGCCATGACCGTTGGTTCTTCGTGCAGAAGTGTCTGCTCGAGGCCGCGATCGATCACCACCAGCGAGCGGCCGATGTCGTCGACGATGCCCAGCGGTGAGTCGCCGTCGACGCCGTTGGCGTCGAGCGACACATCTTGGAGATCGAGGGCCGCGAGCGCTTCGTTCACCCGGCGGGGGAGTGACCGGATGGTGACGGCGATCTGGGGCGGTTGCAGCGAATCGTAGGGCTCGGCCACGACGTTCATCGTAGGCCGACCGACCGCTTCCGGGGGCCGGCGTGCGCCCATTCGGGGCCGCATCTTGGTACCGTGCAGTGACGTTCGGGCGGCCGATTCGGGGCCCCTCGATGAGGAGTACGTGATGTTCGACGGAAACTGGCGAACCGCCGTAGACCGAGGTCTCGAACCCATCGGCGAGAGTCTGCGCCGCACCGGAATCAGCGCCGACATGGTGACGGTGGCGGGTATCGCCATGGCCACCGTGGCCGCGGTGGCCATCGGCAGCGGGAATCTTCGCCTGGGGCTGTTGTTCTTGATTCTCACCGGTGTCCCCGACGCCCTCGACGGCGCAGTGGCCAAGGCATCGGGCACCGCGTCGGTACGCGGCGCCTACCTCGACTCGGTGTCAGACCGTCTCACCGATGCTTTGTTGTTCGGCGGTGTCGCCTGGTACCTGGCGTCCACCGAACCCGGTCACATCATGATGTTGCCGGTGGCCATCATGGCGGTGGCGATGCTGATCTCGTACCAGCGGGCCAAAGCCGAATCGCTGGGCTTCGATGCTAAGGGCGGCATCATGGAACGGGCCGAGCGG
Source organism: Acidimicrobiales bacterium (assembly GCA_051011595.1). GTDB lineage: Bacteria > Actinomycetota > Acidimicrobiia > Acidimicrobiales > SHLQ01 > JAOUEE01. The sequence goes on along the minus strand of JBPCTQ010000197.1, from coordinate 1,998 downwards.
TTCATCGTGCTCGGTTTCGGTCTGTTGTTCTCCGAGCTGCTCATCCCGGTGTTGTGGGTGATGCTCGTCCTCACCGTCATCACCGCGCTGCAACGTTTCGTGAAGGTCTGGCGTCAGGCCACGGCGGTCACCCCGCCTCGCACCGAGAAGATCGCCCGGCGTCGTATCGCCCGGGCTGACCGCCTGGCCGAGCGTCGGGCTCGTCGGGCCGAACTGCGCAGCCGTTGGCTCGATCGCTCCGACCGCTGACCCTGCCGACCAGCCAGGGATCGACCACGCGGGGCTGACGGTCGTGGACGGTACTGTCGCCGCCTTCCGGGCCGGGTCCGCGCTCAGTCGGGTGCTGCCCGCCGCGGTTACCGATTCGGTGGCCGAACGATCGGCCCGCCTGATGGCCCGGCGCTCGTCGCCCCGGCGAGCCCAGGTCGAGCGAAATCTCCGCCGGGTCTACGGCGACATCGGTGCCAACGCCCTCGACCGGGCCGTCGCCGAAACGTTCGCCAGTTATGGCCGCTACTACGCCGAGTCCCTCCGGCTGCCCAGCCTCGACGTGGCGGCCATCGACGCCGGATTCACCCAAGAGGGGTTCGACAACATCGTCACCGCCGTCGAGTCCGGCACCGGCCCCATCCTGGTGCTACCCCACCTGGGCAGTTGGGAGTGGGCCGGCTTCTGGCTCACTGCGGTCCAGCATCTCGAGGTGACGGCGGTGGTCGAGCCGCTCGAACCGCCCGAGCTGTTCGACTGGTTCGCTTCGTTTCGCGAGAAGCTGGGTATGCATGTGCTCTCGCTCGAATCGCCGTCGATCGGCGGGGCGCTGCTGGCCGCCATCCGTGATGGCCACGTGGTGTGTCTATTGTCGGATCGGCTGGTGGGTGGAGCCGGTGTCGAGGTCGAGTTCTTCGGCGAACGGACCATGTTGCCGGCCGGCCCGGCCACCTTGGCGTTACGCACCGGAGCGGTGTTGTTGCCCACCGCTGTGTATCAGCGGCCGAAGGGCACTCACGCGGTGTGTCGCCCGCCGGTCGAAGCCGAACGGCGAGGCAAGTTGCGGGCCGACGTCCAGCGCGTCACCCAGGCGCTGGCCGACGAGTTGGAGACCCTCATCCGCGCCGCCCCCGAGCAGTGGCACCTCATGCAACCCAACTGGCCATCGGACAACGGTCATCCGCACCAGGGGTACTGAAGCCTCAGGGGTGGGCCGGATCGAATCACGAGTGCAGTCGCCGACGCGGTAGGTTCACAGATCATGCGGGTCGGGATGGTGTGCCCCTACAGCCTGACCCTGCCGGGCGGCGTGCAGTCGCAGGTGCTGGCGCTGGCTCGGGCCATGCGCGGTCAGGGTGTGCACGTGCGGGTACTCGGGCCCTGCGACGGGCCTCCACCCGATGCGGGGGTCACCCCGCTGGGCAACAGCCTTCCGGCGGCGGCCAACGGCTCCATGGCACCGGTGGCGCCCGACCCATCGGCCCAGCTGCGGTTGATCACCGCGTTGCGTGACGAGGACTTCGATGTGTTACACGTTCACGAGCCGCTCTCGCCCGGCGCGTCGATGACCACCTTGCTCGTGCACCCGGCTCCCATCGTGGGCACGTTCCACGCGGCCGGCAACAGTCTCGCCTACGAGGTGATCCCGGGCTGTCGCTGGTTGCGGACCAAGATCGACGACGCCTACGCGGTGTCCGACGATGCCCGCAAAGTGGCCGCCGCCGCCCTGGGCGGCACCTACACCGTCACCTTCAACGGCGTGGAGATCGCGCCGTTCGCCACGGCCGAACCCCACCCAACCACGGCCCCGACCGTGTTCTTCGTCGGCCGCCACGAACCCAGAAAGGGCTTGGCCGTGCTGCTCGATGCCATGCGAACGCTGCCGCCCGACACTCGGCTGTGGATCGCCGGTGAGGGCCCGGAGACCAACGACCTGCAGCGGAAGACGGCCGGCGACCCCCGCATCGAATGGCTGGGTCGTATCGACGAAGCCGAGAAGCGCTCACGGAT
>JBPCTQ010000196.1:0-4522 GCA_051011595.1 Acidimicrobiales bacterium | reverse complement strand
CACCTCGAGATCGTGGTGCCCCAACCCACATGCGGCTACGTCTTGAAGTTCGACTACACCGACTATGTCGGCGGCCCCGACGCCGAGCTGGTGGCTAAGCGCACCAAGGACGCGGCCGAATACCTCGTGGCCCTCCACAAGGGCGACGACACCGAACTCGACGCCGAATTCCAAGGCGAGGTGCCGGGCACCATCACCTATCACGCTCCCTGTCACCTGCGAGCCCAGAACGTGGGCCTCAAGAGTCGCGACCTGATGAAGCTGACCGGCTCGAAGATCAAGGTGGTGGCCGAATGCAGTGGCATCGACGGCACCTGGGGTATGCGGGCCGAGAACTACGAGGCAGCTCGGGGGGTGGCCAAGAAGATGGCCAGGGCCATCGAGAAGGCCGATTCGGAGCTGGTGGCCGGCGACTGTTCGCTGGCCAACGGTGGCATCGAGCTAGAAACCGGCCAGGCACCCGTGCACCCGCTCCAGATGGTGGCTCGGGCCTACGGCATCGATCCCGAACCGGGAACCGGTGGCTGACATGACCACTCCGCTCACCCTCGACGACATCGCCGATGCGCGGGCCTACGAACGCGAACGCGATCAGTTCCGGGCCCACGTGATCGAGCTCAAGAAGAAGCGCCGCGTCACTGTTGGACCGTTCGTCACCTTGGTGTTCGAGTGTCGAGACACCATTCGTTTCCAGATTCAGGAGATGGCCCGCGCCGAGCGCATCCTCACCGACCAGGGCATCCAGACCGAGCTCGACGTCTACAACCCACTGCTTCCCGGCGACGGTCGATTGAGCGCCACGATGTTCCTCGAGCTCACCACCGACGACATGTTGCGCGAATGGTTGCCCAAGCTCGTCGGAGTGGAGCGTTCCGTCGAGTTGCGGATGGGCGACCATGTGGTGCCTTGTACTCCGGAGGCGGGCCACGAGTCACAGCTCACCCGTGACGAGACCACGGCGGCGGTGCACTACGTCGAGTTCCATCTCGACACCGCCCAGTCCGACGCCTTCGCGACTGGCGAGGTCGACCTGGCTGTGGCTCATCCGGCTTACGCCCACCAGATTCGTTTGGGCGCAGACACCCACGCCGAGCTGGTCGCCGACCTGCGCAGCACCTGACTCTTTCCCACTCCCATCGGCAGCCCTCGTCGCCTTTTGGCCTCCGCTGCGCCGACTTGCTAAGAACCCTCAGATCGACGCAGGGCCCCACCCGGGCCCCACCAATCGGAGGTCAACGGGGAACGATGTCGCGGCACTGGCAAGACGAAGCAGCCTGTCGAGGTCTGGCCACCAGCTTGTTCTTCCCCGATCCCGACGACGACGACACCGCAACGGCCCAGGAGGTGTGTGCCGGGTGTCGCGTGCAGGACACGTGTCTCGAACACGCCCTCGGATCACGCGAACACCAGGGTGTGTGGGGTGGCGCCACCGAGCGCGACCGTCGCCGCATGATCCGCCAGCGTCGGCGATCGGCCTGATCGGCACCACCCGCCGCCGATAGCCTGCCGGCCATGACCACCACGGTGTTTCCCGGCTGGCCCGCCATTCTCGGCATCCTGGCCGACGGCGGCGACCTCACCGCCGACGATGCCCGGGCCACACTCGGGGAGGTGCTGGCCGGAGACGCCACGTCGGCTCAGATCGCCGCCTTCATCGTGTTGTTGCGTCAGAAGGGCGAGACCGTCGAGGAGCTGACCGGCCTGGTTCGAGCCATGCTCGACGCCTCCGAGCCACTCGAGATCCCGGCCCATGCCATCGACATCGTCGGGGCGGGCGGGGCGCCGGCCCGCCAGCGTCACGCCCTCAACGTGTCGAACATGGCCTGCTTCGTGGCGGCGGGTGCCGGCGCGGTGGTGTGCAAACACGGCAACCGCCGAGCGTCGTCGACATCCGGGTCGTTCGACCTGCTGGAGACGCTGGGGGTTGGCTTCGAGCACACCCCCGAGCAGCTCGGCCGCAGTGTGGCCGAACTGGGATTGGGGTTCGCATTCGCCCGAACGTTTCATCCGGCCATGCGGCACGCGGCGCCGGTTCGCGCCGAGTTGGGAATCCCGACGGTGTTCAACATCCTGGGCCCGCTGTCGCACCCAGGCGGGGTGCGCCGGCAGGTGATCGGCATCAGCAACCCCGACACCGCTGATCTGATGGTGCGGGTGTTGGCGGCCAATGGTTCGGAGCATTCGATGGTGGTCACGGGAGATGCCGGACTCGACGAGCTGTCGCTGACCGGCCCGTCGCGGGTGTTGCACCTCGTCGACGGGGCCATCACCGAGATGCAGGTGGTCCCGGAAGACCTCGGACTCGTTTCGTGCGAGCCGTCCGACCTGGTCGGCGGTGATCCCAGCGTCAACGCTCGTATCGCCGAGGAGATCTTCACCGGAGCAGAAACGGGACCCCGACGCGACATCGTGGCCCTCAATGCCGGTGCCGGCCTGGTGGTGGCAGGAGTGGCGCCGGATCTGCGAGCCGGTGTCGAGCAGGCCATGTCGTCGATCGACGACGGGCGTGCGCAGGCGGTGCTGGAAACGCTGCGGCAGTCGGCCTGAAGCCGGCCCCGGCCCGGCTCACTCGATCGAGAACGGCAGCGCCTGCTGATCGGCCAGGCATTCGACGGTGGGCGGCAACGAGTTGTCGTCGAAGAACGCCACCATGGCGTCCCGGGGGCACTGTTCGAAACTGGGGGCGTGACCCGATCCCACCACTTCGATCACCGCCGCCTCGGTCAGTGACTCGGCGGCGACGGCGGCCCATACCGGCGGTGTGATGGGGTCGAACTGGCCGACGAGAATCAGTGTGGGGGCGTCGGCCACCACCGCACCTTGTCCGGCCGGATCAGCGGGCGACACATCGAGGCGGTCACAGACGGCGAACGCACTCTCGACCTCGTCGAGGAGAGCGACCTCGATGGGATCGTCGGCATCGGTCGCCGCGGTCACCGCGTCGCGGTCGGCGAGCTCGACCTCCTCCGCACATTCCGGCGCCCAGAAGGCCAGTTCGGCGTCGAACAAGCTCTCGTAGTCGTCGTCGGGCTCCTGGCGGGGCCGGAAACCCTCGCCCACACCGAGCAGCTCGAGCGCGAGGCCGAGATCGCCGTCGATGGCGGATTGGGTGGCGAGCGGCACATCGGGAATGTTGAACCGGTCGTACAAGGACCCGAAAAGGGCGGAGGCGAAAACGGCATCGTCGACCAGGAGCTTGGGTACGTCGGTTGATCCTTCCAGCACGGTGGGGACCGGGTCCTCGGCCAGGTCGGCCAGTAGCTGGTCGAGGGGTTGGCGCAGGTCGCCGAACGCACCCCCACAGCGGGGATCGTCGGCGCAGGAGGAGAGAACGGCGTCGATGGCCGCTCGTCCGTTGGCCGCCTGCTCCTGGTAGGCGTCGACGACCGGCGGATAGGGCGAGTCGAGGACCGCGGCACGCACCCCCTCGGGGTCGAGCTCCATCATCGTGAGCGCCACCCGAGTGCCGTACGAGACGCCGTAGAGGTTCCATTGGTCGATGCCGAGCGCGCCCCGGAGGTCGACGATGTCGGCTGCGATGTCGTGGGTGGTGAAGTGCTCGAGTTCGATCCCGTCGTCGGCCAGCGCCTCGGCGCAGTCGACCAGCTCGGACACAGGGTTGTTGGAGTCCTCGGCCGCCGGGCAGTTGAGCGACGGGGTGGACCAGCCCGATCCCCGCTGATCGACGAGGATGAGGTCGCGGTTGCTCAACAGCGGGTGTTCGGGAAAGACCCACTCGATGTAGTCCGAGAGCGCCAGGCCGCCGGGGCCACCGTGGAGGTACACGATCGGGTCGGCCGACGGAGTGGGTGCGGCGCTCTCGACGATGGCCACGGCCACCGCCGCACGCGGGCCCGTCAGGTCGGCGCGATCGACGGGCACGTCGAGGGTCCCGCAGCGCAGTCGAGGCGAATCGCCGGGCTCCACCGGCATGGGGCAGTCGCCTTCGACGAAGGAGACGGTGGGGACGTCGGCCGCCGCCGTCGACGGTGGCCCGCCCGAAGCCGGTGGTGAGGCGGGGACTCCCGGGCCCTGCTCAGCGGCATGCCGGCGGGCGCCGTCGTCGACCCACGATCCCGCACAAGCGCCGAGCACCAGGCTGATCACCATCAGTGCCGCGGGAGGGAATCGCACGGGGGCCAGGTTAGGGGGCGATGTGGCGTGCCTCGTTCAGGCCGCCTGTTGGTCGCGTGCCGCCTCGAAGTCCGGGAGGGGAGTGACCGGTTGGCACAAGCCTTGGTCGGCATGCACCACCCGGGTTCGGTGGGCGTTGGTGTGGAGCCACGACGCCACCACCAGGGCTTCGTCGATGGCCAGTGTGGGGTCGGTGTCAGAGGCCACCGCCACCAGCGACAACCGGCCTTCGGCCGCGTGGTCGCCACCCCAGGCATCGGTGAGCCGTCCGGCCTGGAGTTCGACACCACCCATGCCGGGGATCTCGACCACCAGCCGACCGGCCCGTCGCAGCTGCTCGGCCCGCTGACGGCGTCGCAACGCACGGCTGAGCGCGGCCGCCCGATCC
>JBPCTQ010000195.1:0-2563 GCA_051011595.1 Acidimicrobiales bacterium | reverse complement strand
CGACGGGGAGACCTACCCCGGGATGTTGGTCGTGCGCTTCGACGCCGGGTTGTTCTTCGCCAGCTCCGACGCCCTCGAGGACCGGCTACGGGAGCTGGCCGAAGAGGCCGATCCCCCGTACGACACGGTCGTCCTCAGCTTCGAAGGTGTGGACTTCATCGACTCCCAGGGGTCGGAGAAGATCCGCGAGCTCCTGGCGCTGGCCGACGGTGTCGGCGCGGAGTTGCGGCTGGCGCGGGTGAAACCCGATGTCCTGGCTCTGCTGCAGCGCGACGGTGTCGTAGAGGCGCTGGGCGACGACAAGCTGTACGGCAACATCTACCGCGCCGTCACCGACCGGCGGCCTGGTTTGCTGACCGAAGAGGAACCCTCCGATGAGTGACATCGGCGCCACGGACCCGACACCCACTCGATGGCGTATCCCTGCGTGGTACCGGCGGGTCGGGCTGGTGAGCTGGTTCTTTCTCGGGATCGTGGCCGCCATCGCGCTGTTTGCGGCGCTGATCGCAGCCACCAGCGAGATCACGGCACCCCTGATTCTGGGCGCCTTCCTGGCCGTGGTGTTCTCACCTGCGGTCGATTGGTTGGAGCACCGGGGACTGTCGCGGGGGCCGGCTGCGATGGGGGTGCTCATCGGACTCGTGATCGTCATCGGCGCGGTCGGCTGGGTGACCGGCGTGGCGTTGGTCGATCAGGCCGATGAGTTGAGCTCCAACCTCGACAAGGCGATGTCCGACATCCGTGGGTGGCTGGTCGACACACCGGTCAACGAGGATCTGGTCGACCAGGTCCGCTCCACCACTGCTGGCCTGGGTCCCGAGTTGTCCGGTGGCCTGACTGGCCGGGTGGTCTCGATCGTCGATTCGGCGTTCGGCTTCCTGACCGGAGCGATCCTGGGAACGGTGGTGCTCTACTACCTGTTGAAGGACGGCTCGAAGCTGGTGAAACGGGGTTTCGAGCAGGAAGCCGATGCCGATCGTCGGGCCATGCTCGAACGCATCGGCGAACGCACCATCTTCAACGTCCGGAACTACTTCAAGGGCCGAACCGCCATGGCGGTGGTCAACGGGGCGGCCATCGCCATTGCCGCCGCGCTCCTCGGGGTGCCGGCCGCCGGCACCATCGGCGTGGTCAACTTCTTCGGGGCGTACGTCCCCTACCTGGGGGCGTTCATCGGCGGAGCCTTCGCGGTACTCATGGCGCTGGGTGAAGGCGGCATCACCCTGGCTCTCATCGTGCTCGGCATCACCCTGGCCGTGAACCTGTTGCTGGAGAACCTGCTCGAACCGGCCCTCATCGGCGACAGCCTCGATATCCATCCGCTGCTCATTCTTCTGGCCACCGCGCTGGGCGGCCTGATCGCCGGCATGATCGGGCTCGTCCTCGCCGCTCCGGCCCTCGCGGTCGCGCTCGACATCGAGACCGAGCTGCGATCGAGCGGCTTCTTCGACGAGGACGACTGAACCGCTCGGGCTGGCCCCGGCCCTGGACACGCCCCTGGACACGCCCCGGGGATGTGGCGGTCGCCCCAGTCGAGACTGACTAAGGTGCTTCTCGCTGCACACCACCGAGGATGGGATCCCACATGGGCTGTTTGATCGTGCTCTTCAGCCTCATCGGCCCGCGTTTCGCGTTGGGCTACGTGTGGATCTTCACCACGCTGGTCGATCGCGCCTACGACAACACCATCGTCCCGGTCCTGGGTTTCGTGTTCTTGCCGTGGACCACGCTGGTGTACGCCCTGGTCTACGACGGCAACAACGTCTCATCGATTGGCTGGTTCTTCGTCGCCCTGGCCGCCTTCGGAGACTTCTCGTCACTGGCGGCAGCCCATCGGGGCCGCCGCATGCACTACGCGTGACCGAGGCCTAGCCCGGTTCTCGGCAACCGACCCGACCAAGGCTCAATGAGAGATGTCTTACCCGCCGAACCTGTTGCTGATCACCACCGACCAACACCGCTGGGACTGGTTGGGATGCCACGGCACCTCCGGTGTGCAGACACCACACCTCGATCGGCTGGCGGCCCGGGGGATGCGATTCACCCACCATGTCACCAACAGCGCGATCTGTGCGCCGGCTCGCATCGGGCTCGCCACCGGCATCGCACCGGTGCGGCTCGGAACGCTCACCAACGGCGACGTCCTGCCCGCGGGTGTCGACACGTACTACCAACTCCTGCGCGACGCCGGATATCGCGTCGGCGTCGTGGGCAAACTCGACCTCAACAAACCCGATCGAGAGAACGGACGCCACGGGAACCGGCCGGATACCTACCGGTGGGGGTTCACCGACCCGGTCGAGGTCGAGGGCAAGATGCACGCCGGTACGACGGCACCGGACCAACCGGTCGGCCCCTACGGCTGGTGGCTGCGCGAACAGGGTCTGTTCGAGCGCTTCGTCGACGACTACGTCGAACGTATGACCGAGATCATCATGAAGAACTACGGCGACCAAGAACCCGACGCTGCCCCCGGCACCCGCTTTTACGACGACTCGGTGCTCCCCACCGAGGCCTTCGCCGACACCTACATCGGGCGCCGAGCCTGCCAATGGTTACAGGA
>JBPCTQ010000194.1:0-11014 GCA_051011595.1 Acidimicrobiales bacterium | reverse complement strand
CAGCTTCAGAGCAGGGCGATCGGGTTCACCGGCGAGCCGGTGCCCCCCTCGATCCGCAGCGGGCCGATCGCCAGCTGGAAGTCCCACTGCGACAGCGCGGCACACTCCGCCATCAGTCCGGACAGGTCGAGGTTGTCGAGGAGGTGAACCCCCATCGCCACCAGCGTGCACTCGTGGATCGGCATCCCCCAGCCTTCGATCCTCGGCATGGGGATCGGGTCTGCCACCACGTCGGTGCCCAGCACGCTGATCCCGCGTTCGTGGAGCCAGGGCACGCATTCGGGATGGAGCCCCGGCAGCCCCTCCTTCATCGGGCTCCACGCCCCGTGCTCTGCTCGGCGCGCATCGCGTCCGACCGAGACCAACAGACAGTCACCTTCGCGGATCTCGACGTCGTTCTGTTTCGTGAGGGCGAGGTCGAGCTGGTCGGGGTCGAGTATCTGGCCCGGTTCGATCCACTCGACATCGAGGGCACGCGGCATGTCGAGCAACACCCCGCGCGTCACGATGCCGTCTTTGGCGCACATCACGCTGTTCTTCTTGGCGCCGGTGCTCTTCACCATCGTTCCGGGGAAGCCGTTGTACATCAGGCCCTCGCGATGCACGTGACAGAGGGCGTCGAGGTGCGAGCTCGCCATGCCGTGAAAGGCGATACCCACGAAGTCGGACGTCATCTCCAGTCCTACCTGGGGGATCAGACAATCGTCGCCGCCGACCACCATCATGTGCAGCGCCGGGTGGGGATTGTCCGGCGCCGGGTCGACGGGGATGTTGCGAGAACAGCTGACGGCCCGACCGTGGCGCACACTGGCTGCGGCCGCCCGCCGCACGTCGTCGGTGATCAGGTTGAGCGCGCCCGCCTCGTCGTCGGCGCCCCAGCGCCCCCAGTTCTTCACCGACTCGAAGATCTCATCCATCCGCGCCTTGTCGGGAATGGCCCAGTCCGTCATTGTTCCTTGCCTCCTGCTCGAGTCGGCTCCACGATGAGCTCGAGGCCCTCGAGCTCATCAGCCTCCCGCCATGTGGCGAGCAGCTTCTTGAAGCGGAAGAAGTCACCGTAGTTCCCCGCCAGGCGGTTCATTCCGGCGTAGTCGCCCTCGTTGTTGAGCCGTGACGGCGTGCACTCCGCCAGGAATGCACCCATCCCAGGTGCGGCCCTGGTGAACTTCTCGCACCAGGCGTCCTCGGCGGCTTCGCTCACGTCGAACGCCGCAACGTGCTTGTTCTGCATGCTCGCGACCACCTGGCCCACGTGCTCGGCAACCTCGATCGTCCCCAGGGTGTGGTTCGCGGTGACCGGCCCCTGTTGGAAGGGGCAGGGCATCAGGAACATGTTCGGAAAGCCGCGGCTCATGATGCCGTGCAACGTCCTCGGCCCATCGGCCCACCGGTCGGCGATTACCTCCCCGTTCCGGCCGGTGATCTGATGGCCGACGCGGCGAGGCAACGGTGTCATCTCGGCCTCGAATCCGGTGGCGAAAATGATGCAGTCGACGTCGTACTCACGTCCGTTCGCCACCAGGCCCGTTTCGGTGATGCGCTCGACCCCGGCAGGACAGTCGACGAGCTCCACATTCGGCCGGTTGAACGCCAGCAGGAACTCGTCGTGGAACAAGGGCCGCTTGCAGGGATATCGGTAGTACGGCTTCAGGCTCTCCGCCGTGGCCGGGTCGTCGACGGTCTCGTCGACTCGCCGACGATGCGCCTCCATGATCTCGAAGTCGACGTCCTCGACCCGTCGTTGGTACTCCTCCATCGACCACGACGGATCAGGGGGCATCGCCGTGGCCGCGGCCCAATGCCGGGTCCAGCCATCATCGACCAGATCGATGTCGACCGGCCGGGCTTGGAGGATCGCCTGGAAGTTCTCCATTCGCTCTCGCTGCCAACCGGGCTGGAGGTCGTCGGCGAAGTCGTCCGAGGTGGGCCGGTTGTCGCGCCATCCCACGGCAGAAGGTGTGCGCTGGAACACGAGGACTTGTTTCGATCCCGCGGCGAGGTGGGGTACACACTGAACCGCCGTGCCACCCACACCGACGACGGCGACCGTCTTGTCGCCCAGCTTGTCGAGACCGCCGTGGAGGGTGCCGCCTGTGTAGTCGTAGTTCCACCTCGCGGTGTGAAACGACGTGCCTCGGAACGAGTCCATGCCCGGAATCGCGGGCAGCTTCATGAGGTTGAGGATTCCGGTTGCCATGATCACGTACTTGGCCGTGATCTCGTCGCCGCGATCGGTGCGCACCCGCCATTGCAGCCGTTCCTCTACCCAGTCGGGCGTCTCGACCCGAGTGTGGAAGAGCGCATCCTGGGTGAGGTCGTACTTCGCGGCCAGCGCCTCGAAGTGCGCCAGGATCTCGTCGCCGAACGCGTACCGGTTCTTGGGGATGTAGTCGAGATCCTCCAGCATCGGCAGGTACACGTAGGACTCGGTGTCGCACATCAACCCCGGGAAGCGATTCCAGTACCAGGTTCCGCCCACCCCTCCTGCTTCGTCGACGATCCTGATGCGGCGAATGCCTTCCTTGCGCAGGTGCACCCCGGCCAGGATGCCCGCCATGCCGCCGCCCACGACCAACACGTCGATGTCGTCCGCCACCGCTTCCCGATCCTGGTAGTCCGTCCAGGGGTCACGCCGGTAACGGGCCAAGCGAGCGTCACGTCGGAGATCGACGATGTCGGCCCGGCCGTCGATGAGGCGCCTGTCGCGCTCTTCGTCGTACTTGCCGCGAATCGATTCGGCGTCGTACTGCTCCGTCGTCACTACGACTCCTCCCGGGCGGTGGACAAAGCGTCGTCTCTGATGATGTGGGGGTGAACGTCGAGGGGATCTTGACAGAGCACGACCATGGCGTCCCGCCCAGTGCCCGAGACAGCAAGCCCGCCCCGGGCCAAGTCAGCGTGCGTTCAGGAGTAGAGCCCGGTTGGCGCCTTCGGGAAGGTCGGTGAGTGGCTCATCGAGTTCCGCGACGGAGGGGCCGTGTTCGGCGACCAGCGGCGCCAGGGCATCCACGTCGAAGCCGTAGAGCTCGGCTGCGTTGAGGCCGAGGAGCCGCCGCTTCTCGTCGACCGGAACGTCGATCATGACCTGGCGAAGGTGCTCGCGGCTGAACGGCCCCGTGCCCTCGTCGTGGGGGTAGTCGCTGCCCCACATGAACCGGCCTTCACCCATGAGGTCGCGCATGTCGACATCGGGCTTCGACGGGAACGACGCGCCGACCCACACATTCTGTTCGAAGTACTCGCTCGCCAGCCTCGGGAGACCGGCGCCCTCCTCGTACTTCATCTCGCCGATCGACCCGCCCCGCATGCTGCGGATGACGATGTCGAGGTGGCGGTTCATCGCCTTGAACTGGCCGGTGCCGGCCTCGGTGACAACAAACTTCATGGTGGGGAACGACTCGAACACGCCGGCCAGCAGCATGTGCACGTAGTTGCGCAGGCCGTAGAACGCCACTTCGGTGATCATGATCGCCTGGGTGGCCGGATACTTCCCATAGTTCGGAGAGCCGGTTCCACCGTGAAGGTGCACCGGCATGTCGAGGTCGACCAGGGCCGCCCACAGACGGTCGTAGGCCGGGTCGTACACCGGTTTGACCCATTTCACGTCGGGGGGCACCGTCGGCACGAGCACACCGCCGCGCAGGCCGTTCTCCTTGCACCATGTGGCGTCTTCGATGGCGTCGTCGATGTTGTTGAGGAAGATCTGTCCGATGCCGGCGCGGCGCTCGGGCATGCGATTGCAGAAGTCGACCATCCAGCGGTTGTGCGCCTGGAGACCGGCCCGCCGGCGCTCATAGTCCTTGCCGTCTTCGGGCGGCCCGGCGAAGAGCACGAAGCCGGGATAGAAGGGGGGGACGGTGTTGGGGAACAGGACCTCGCCGACGACGCCGTCGGCCAGTTGGTCGGCGTCGCGGCGGTCGTCGTCCCAGCTGCGGATTCGCAGGTCGGTGTCGCGTAGGTCCTTCCACGGGTTCTTGTACTCACCCCGCCAGGCATCGAACTCGTCGACCCAGGCCGGGTCGAGGTATTCGCGGTACTGCTCGTGGCTGCCACCGGCATGGGAATCGGCGGTGATGATCGTGTAGTTGGGTTCGGTGGTCATCGTCAGGTCCTCTGGATCGCCGGGGGTGCAGTGGTCGGCGGACTCATCGTCGCGTCGGGTCACGGCGACGGCAACACCCGGCCCCGCCGGTTTCCATGCCGGGGCGCCGCAACAGGGGCAACCGATGAGGGCTACTGTCGAACCGCGCCGGTTCGAGCCCGGGGTTCACGATCACCGGAGAGGACGTCTGATGATGAGGAACGTGCAGGTCGGGAGGACCGTGGATGCCCCTCGGGCCAGCGTGTGGGCCGTGTTGGCCGATTATCCCAACATCGCCGACTGGAACGACGGGGTCCAGAAGAGCTTCGCCATCGGCGATGCGACCGAAGGGGTGGGAGCCCAGCGGCAGTGCGAACTGGCGCCGAACGGATCGATGCAGATGCGAGAGACCATCGATGAGTGGGTGCCCGAAGAGCGGATGGTGGTCGACATCGACCAGATCGAGAAGATGCCCGTCAAGGCGGCCACCATGACGTTCACCCTGTCAGGTGACGGTGAGACCACGTCGTTCGCCATGAACTACGACTACGAACCCAAAGGTGGGCCCCTGGCCTTCATCTTCGGGCCGCTACTCGATCGGCAGATGAAGAAGGGCTTCTCCGGGTTCATCGACAGCCTCGAACCGGCCGCGAAGGCTCAGGCTGCCTCCTGACGAACCCTCGCCGGGTGACCCGACCGCGGTGCCGCGTTCCGACGGTCCGCCGCGGCCTGTGGGCCAGCAGCGACACTTGGGTATGACCGACGCTGACCACGGGCACAGCCATGAGCTGCCGGGCGGCTGGTCGGTCTGGCTGGGGCGGACCGGTCTGCGGGTGATCCTGGGTCTGTTGGCGGTGGCGGCCGCCGTCACCGCCATCGCCGTGGTGGCGCTGTGGCCCGACGGTTCGGGCCGCGACGAGGCGGCCGAGGCCGCCACGGCCGTGGGCCTGGCCAGCGACCGGGTGTCGGGCACGATCCAATCGGTGACCGATGCCCAGTGCTCGTATGCATCGCCGGAGCTGCCCCAGGACTGCCGCACGGTCGTGGTGGTGCCCGACGGCGGCACCCGGGCCGGCGAGCCGATCACCCTGCCCGAGTTCAACCTCGACGTGGAGGTGTACACGCCCGATTTCACGGTGGGGGAGCAGATCGTGCTCGGTTTCGAGCCCACCACCGAGGCGTACTTCTACGCCGACCGCGACCGCCGCAGTTCACTGTTGTGGCTGGCGGCCGTGTTCGCCGTGGTGGTCATCGCCCTCGGCCGATTCCGTGGTGTGTTGGCACTCGTCTCCATGTCGTTCACGTTGGTGGTGCTCGTCGGCTGGCTGGCTCCGACCGTGCTCGACGGAACCGATCCGCTGCTGGCCAGCGTGGTGGCGGCGTCGCTGATCGCGTTCGTCGGGCTCTACCTCACCCACGGCCTGACACCCACCACCACCGTCGCGGTGGCCGGCACCCTCGGCGCGCTACTCGTGACGTTGGCGGTGTCGGCCTTCTTCTTCGACGCGCTCGAGTTCACCGGCCTGGCCACCGAGGAGGGTCTGGCCCTGCCGATCATCGCCGGCGGTCTCGACCTGCCGCGTCTGCTCCTTGGCGGAGCGTTGCTGGGGGCATTGGGTGCCCTCGACGACGTGACCATCACCCAGGTCGCCACGGTGGGTGAGGTGGCTCGCCGGAACCCCGAACTGTCGCGCGGTCAGCTCATCGCGTCGGGCATTCGTGTGGGCCGAGAACACATTGCTTCGACCGTGAACACCCTGCTGTTGGCCTACGTGGGGGCCAGCATGCCACTGCTGTTGTTGTTCGCGGTGTCGTCGCAGTCACTCGATCTGCTGGCCAACGCCGAACTCATCGCCGTCGAGATCGCCCGCACGTTGTGCGGCTCGATCGGCCTGGTCGCCGCGGTGCCCGTCACCACCGCACTGGCCGCGGCGGTTGTGGTCGAGCGCGGGCCCGAACCCGAAGAGGCCCACGATGACCACGAGGTCGAAGCCGTCCACGACGCCCACCAAGTCGTGGCCGTCCACGATGTGCCCGAGCCGGTCGAACCAGAACCCGAAGCGCAGCCCGACCCTCCCGCGTCATGGGACTCGTTCGCTCCCGATAGCGACGACCTCGAGTTCTGACCGCCCGGGCGGTACCCAACCGACACGCGGGAGGTGACGCCATGACCGATGAGGTTCGAGACTCCTACGACGCCATGGCGGAGCGGTACACGGCGCTCGCTCTCGGCGACCTCGATCGCATCCCCTCCGACCGGGACTGGCTCGCGGCGTTCGCCGAACTGGCTCGCTCACACCCTGGCGCCGTCGCCGACCTCGGATGCGGGCCCGGTCACGTCGTGCACCACCTGACCGAACTCGGCCTCACGGTCACCGGCTCCGACATCACCCCAGGCCTGATTGCCGCGGCCCGGCGTACGTTCCCCGACTTGTCGTTCCGCGTGGGTGACCTCAGCGCCCTGGATGTCGCCGACGCCTCCCTCGGGGGAATCGTCTCTCGGTACTCGCCCATACACATGTTGCCGGACCCCCTCGGCAGCTTCTTTTGGGAGTGGCGGCGCGCCCGCGAACCGGGCGCGCCGGTGCTGGTGTCGTTCTTCGCTGCCCCCTCCGCCGAAGCCCACGGCGCACCGTTCGACCATGCGGTGGTGACTGCCTACCAGCTGCATCCGGACAAGATTGCCGGACAACTTCAGGACGCTGGATTCGGCGGCGTCGAGATCGGAATGCGCAGCCCGCTCGAGGGTGAGCGACCACTCGATCACGGAACCGTTCTCGCCCGAAAGCCCATCACCTGACCCTTGGGCCCGTCCGATGGAGCGCTCATGAGGAATGGACTTTGTTCCCGGTTCGGCGAGTGTTGCCGTCCTTAGCCTGGCGGCGTGTCGACCCCTTCGCATGTCACGGATCAGCTCGACCGACCGGTTCGGCGCTGGCCGGCTGTGGTCGGCGCCATCCTGATTCAACTCTGCCTCGGTGCCATCTACGCGTGGTCGGTCTTCACGCCTGCACTGCGCGACGCCGGTTGGAGCCGGCTCCAAACTCAGATGGTCTTCTCGGTCAGCCTGGGCACCTTCGCGATCGTGATGGTCTTCGCCGGACGCCGCCTCAAGACGTGGGGGCCGCGCCGCCTCGCTTCTCTGGGCGGGTTCACCCTCGGAACGGGCTATGTCCTGGCCGGTCTCGGTGGCGGCACGAACCTGGCGCTGGTGATGCTGGGAATCGGGGTCATCGGCGGCGCCGGCATCGGACTCGCCTATGTGGTGCCCATCGCCGTCGGCATGCGGTGGTTTCCCGATCACAAGGGAATGATCACCGGCGCGGCGGTGGCCGGTTTCGGATTCGGCGCGCTTCTCTGGGTGAAGCTGGCCGGCTCCTGGGGCGATCTGATCGACTCCGTCGGCTTGGACACCACCTTTCTCATCTACGGCCTGGTGTTCGCGGCATTGGTGGTGGGGGCGAGCACCCTCATGGTGATGCCCCCGGAGGGTTACCTGCCGGACGGCTTCGTGCCACCCGACACCGCCGGCGAGGGTGGTGACGAGTTCACCCCCACACAGATGCGGCGCACCCCGCAGTTCCACCTGATCTCGCTGACCTTCGCGGTCAGCGCCGGGGCCGGTCTGATGGCTATTGGACTGATGAAGCTGTGGCCGGTGGAGGCCCTGACCGACGGCGGCCTGAGCGAGGACGAGGCCAGTGCCATCGCAGGAACGGCGATGGCGGTCTTCTTCAGTCTGGCCAATGGCGCCGGCCGTCTGGTCTGGGGTGCGGTCAGCGACCTCATCGGCCGGAAGCAATCCGTGGTGCTGATGACCGCCAGCCAGGGAGTGTTCCTATTGGCCTTCATTCCCATGGCCGGCAACGAGTACCTCCTGTATCTGGCCGCGGCACTGATCGGCTTCAACTTCGGCGGCAACTTTGCACTGTTCCCCACACTCACCGCCGACGAGTTCGGCGACCGAGCGGTGGGCCAGAACTACCCGTGGGTTTTCTTGTCCTACGGAGTGGGCGGCATCATCTTCCCGATCCTCGGCGGCTGGCTCGGCGACCTCGACAACTTTCCGTTGGCCTTCGCCATCTGCGGTGTCGCCTGCCTGATCGGCGCTCTCGCCATCGCCCTGGTGTTCCCACCCCATCATGAGGACGTCATGCGGCCGGTGGGCGTACACGGCTTCTTCCATGCGGCGCACCTGTTCGATCACAGCGGTGCCCACACCGCACCCGCGTCGGCGGAAGGACCCGAAGCTGCCTGACCGACACCCAGCTAAGGTGCTCCTGACTGCACCGGTTGATGCCGACGAGATCACCAAGTCGCGCTCAGCTGTTGCCGAGGATGCGGTCCGGTTGCACGAAGACGGCAGCTCGTCGGTCCTCGGCCATGGCTCGGTCGTACTCGTCGAAGTCGTCGTGGGTGCCCCCTGCTGCTTCGAAAACGGAGCGGAGCAGTAGTCGTAGGGCTTCACTGCCAATGGCCTTGGGCAGGTCATCGGGTCCGATGATGTCGGCCGGGCCGGTGACCGACAGCCACCGCCACCCCCGTCTGATGGCCACCGTTACTGGAGACCCACGGCGAATATGGGTCAGACGTGCGGCGCCCCCGGCCGAGACGAACGCCACCGACGCCTCCCCGGTCACTGGATGATCGATGACACCGAAGTTGGCGACACTCGACAGCACGCGTCCGTCGATCTGGGTTGTGCTCACGACCGCCAGTCCGTGTTCGTCAACGAGAAAACTCCGGACGTCATCGAGCTCAGGCATCTGGTGCTCCGATCGGGCTGTTGTCGTCGGGACGATCGTGGATGGGCCGGACTGTAACGTCTCCGTCGAGCTTGCCGCGCCCGGCCGCGGCGCGGTTCTCCGTTGGCTCATCTGAGCGCGGAGTGGGCGGCAAGAAGTGCGCCGCTGTAGCCACAGGCCAATGGGCCCTATCTCCTGCGAACGAGCCATGGGAGGCTGAGCGGCACAACAGCACAAGGGAGAGCAACGATGAGTGTCACCAAGATCATCGAGGTGGTCGGCCGATCAACGGAGAGCAGCGATGCCGCCGTGAAGAACGCCTTGGCCGAGGCGGGTGCGAGCCTCCGAGACATCAAGGCCTTGGACGTGGTTTCTGTAGGCCTCCGGGGCGACAACATGGATGAATGGGGTGCGCTGGTCCGTATCTCGTTCCTCGTAACCAATCTGGACAGCTGAGCCGGCGGTCGCGGCTTCACCCGTCGGCGTCAGCCGGCGGGTGCTGATCCGGTGCGGCTGATCAGGTTGCGTACCTCTCGCGATGCGATCAACAGCGTCGTGAGGTCGGTGGTGGCCAATGATCGGATCTCGGCCACCGTTCCCCGGAAGTAGGCAACGGGCGCTGCGTGCAGGCCGAGCCAGCGTTCGACCCGATCGAGAGGGTCGTTGTCGTCGTCTGGCAGCGACGCTACGTGAGCCGTGAGTTCGCGATGGTCGGCGTAGAGATCGCCGCGGAGAGTGAGCCGGGCCAGACTCGACCACTGGTTGTCGCGCGGCAGGGCGAGAATCCGATCACGCAGCCAATTCAGCTCGAGGGCGTCGGCGATGGCGAAGTGCATGGCGGCGACATCGGCGAGCGGGAGCGACCCCTTGGTGCTGATGGCCACGATGTCGAGGGCGGCCACGGCCGGACCCAGCGCGGCGGTGCGGCTGGCGAGGTCGGCCGGCGTCCCGGCCGCCACCAATTCGTCGACCCTGGATTCGAAGGCGACGTGATCGGCGCCCACGAAGAACTCAGGCAGGTGGGCGATGGTCTCTTGGATCGGCTCGGCAAGATCGGCGATGGCGTCGGCCGCACTGAAGGGGTACGGCCGGGTGCGCACCAGCAGCCGGGTGGCCCGCTCGGCCAGCTGGCGGGCGGCGAGGTGGATGGCCATCTGCTCGTCGGCCGCCATCACGTTGTCGAGCGCATTCACGGTTTTGGCCAGGTCATCGAGCTGGAAGATCTCCCACGCCACCATGTGGGCGGCCGCTATTTCGTGGCTGGGCGCCGAGGTCTCCTGGGTGAGCCGGTAGGTCATCGATGTTCCGCCCCGGTCCACGACGAGGTTGGCCACCCGGTTGGCCACGATCTCGCGGCGCAGGCGGTGGCGGGCGATGCGATCGCCGAACTGCCGGCGAAGAGGTGTGGGGAAGTAGTCCTGTAGCAGTGGCAGAAAGGCTTCGTCGTCGGGAACCGACGATTCCAGCAGGTCCGACTGCAGGTTGTTCTTGGTGTAGGCCAGCACCACCGCCAGCTCCGGTGCCGTGAGCCCTCGCCCGGCCAGGCGCCTTTCGGCCAGGCCATCGGTGTCGGGGAGATGCTCGAGCTGGCGGTCGAGGAGACCGTCGGACTCCAGAGTGGTGAGGTAGCGAGCGTGCACGTCGACCAGGCTGGCGGCGCCCACCACGGCCGTGCTCAGGGCCTGGGTCTGGCTGTAGTTGTTGCTCAACACCAACAACGCCACTTCGCTGGTCATGTCGACCAGCAACTCGTTGCGTTGCTTGTGGGTCATGTCTCCGTCGGCCACCACCCGATCCAGCAGGATCTTGATGTTGACCTCGTGGTCCGAACAATCGACCCCCGCCGCGTTGTCGATGGCGTCGGTGTACACCCGCCCACGCTGGTCGGCGAACTCGATCCGCCCCCGCTGGGTGACCCCCAGATTGCCCCCCTCGCCGATCACCCGGCAGCGCAGGTCGCGAGCATCCACCCGGATCGCATCGTTGGCTTTGTCGCCCACATCCTGATGGGGTTCGTCGGCCGCCTTGATGTACGTGCCGATGCCACCGTTCCACAACAGATCGACCGGGGCCCGCAGGATGATCGAGATCAACTCATCGGGCGTGGCCGAGTCGACGTCGGTATCGAGGGCGGTGCGGACCTCGTCGGACAGGGTGATGATCTTGGCCGTGCGGGGAAACACTCCAC
>JBPCTQ010000193.1:0-4053 GCA_051011595.1 Acidimicrobiales bacterium | reverse complement strand
CTTCCCGGCCCCGTTGGGACCCAGGACGGCCAATTGCTCACCCTGAGCGACTTCGAGATCGACGCCGCTCAGGGCGAGCAGACCCCCGAACGCCACGGCAACCGATTCCAACCAGAGGAGGGGAGGGTGGGATTCGGTGTTCACTGCCGCAGCGCTCGGGGTCATGGTGTGATTCCTCGGTCGCCGTCAGCCCTGGGGCACGCCGTCCTCGACGGGGATGGCATTGCCCTGCCACGGCAGGTCCCGAACCTCACACGAGGTGTTGTCTCGCTCGGGCGGATCGGTCTCCGACGAGTAGGTGCCACCGAACGTCTGGTCGACGCCCGGAACGATCACCGTGGTCTCCTGCACGACCTCGCCGCTCTCCTCGTCGAGGACGAGTTGGGCAACGAAGGTGTCGACGATGGCCTGCCGGTTCTCATCCAGCGTGACCGTCCCGTAGGGGGCATCCAGGGTGAGGTTCGACAGCGCGTCGCGCAGCGCAGCTTGGTTGTCGCTCAGGTCGCCACCGACCTCCTCGAGGGCCTGCACGAAGGCCAGACCAGCCGAGTAGTAGCCGTAGGCGAACCCGAAGGCCAGCGTGTCCGACGCAGGACCGGTCTCGCCACCGATGGCGCCACCGGCCAGCGACTCCCAGGTCGCATCGGCGCTGTCCTTGTAGGCCGTGATCGCGTCCGTCGAGATGTCACCGGGCAACGATGCGAAGCCACCGACGTAGGCACCCGCGATGTCGGTTCCGAGCGCCTCGGCCAGGGCCGGGTTGAAGAACAGGTTGCCCGCGTGCTGGTCGCCGGTCAGGTCACCCTTGGCGTTCAGGAACGCTTCGAGCGAGGCGGTGGTGCCGGTGCCACCGACGACCCAGAAGTACCCGTCGACCTCGTCGGGGTCGGGCAGCTGCTGCACGAACGACGAGTAGTCGGTCGTACCCAGCGGCGGGAACACCTGGCTGACGACATCGCCTCCCGCTGCGCAGAAGTCAGCGACGAATCCGGCGGCCGACGTCCAGCCGAAGCCGTAATCGTCGGCGATCACCGCGGCGGTCTCCCACCCGGCCTCGTTGCGCAGGATGTCGCCGATGCCGGCGTTCCACTGCGCCCCATCACCGTTGTACCGGAAGAAGTTGGGGGCCTGCACGTGCAGGGTGCTGTCCTGGGCTCCGGAGATACCGTTGATGAACGTCACCTCGGGGTGATCGAGCGCGTAGTTGGCGATGGCGATGCCTTCGTCACCCGACAGCGGCCCGATCACCACATTGGCGCCGTCTTGTTCGACGAGCGTCCTGATCTCCTGGATGGCGGTGTCGGCGGTGTCGTCACCACAGCCGATGCCGACCAGCTCGATCGAGACCCCGGCCACCGACGCCCCTTCGAAGCCGTCGAGTGATGTCGTGGTCGAGTTCGGAGTCGCACCGGCCCCTTCGACGAGCGCCAGCGTCGCGCCGGCGACCACGTCCTCGTGGAAGCCACCGAAGGCGCCTTCGCACTCACCCATGATCCCGAGTCGGACCACGTCATCGCCGCCCGCAGCGGCGTCCTCGCTGGCCGAATCGTCCTCAGCAGCCGAGTCATCATCCTCAGCAGCCGAATCATCCTCGGCCGCCGAGTCATCCTCAGCAGCCGAATCGTCCTCCGCCGCGGTGGTCGATGACGAATCGTCACCCGAGCCGGAATCGTCGTCGTCGCTGCCACAGGCAGCGGCGACGAGCGCGAACACAAAGAGAATGCTGAGCAGGCTCAGCAGCCTTCGTTTCTTGAGCAGTGTCATTGGGAGCTTCCCTCCGTTGTTTGTTGCTTGGCGACGAGTCGCCGTTTCGCACCACGTGACGCGGTCACGATCCTGTTGCCTCGAGTGCGGCACCAGCGGCCGCGTCCTCGTCCTCGCTGGGACCCCGGCCGAGTGCTCGGCGGGTGGCGTCTCGAATACGAACGATGATTCCCGCCAGGCCATCGGGTGAGATCAGCATGATGACGAGCAGGAGGATGCCGATGGCGGTGTTGAATCGCTCCTCGGCCAGGATGCGCTCCTCGAGGAATCCGCCGATGTCGCCGAGCAGCGGAATGTCACGGATGTAGATGTTGGCGCCGACGAAGACGAAGGCGCCGAGCCATGCCCCTTCGAGGTGGGCGATACCGCCGATCACGGCGATGATCAGGAGATCGAGGGTGGGTCCGATGCTGATCGACGTCGGGTCGATCTGGCCGTTCCACCAGATGTTCAGGATGCCGGCCGTGGCGGCGACGAAACCGGCGAGTGTGAACGCCAGCACCCGGTGGACCTGCACGTTGAACCCCAGTGAGGACATCCGGGTGGGATCGTCCCGGACTCCCTGCAGCGCAAGCCCGAACGGGGTGCGGGCCACGGCTCGAAATCCCACGTAGGCGAGCACCGATAACAACACGGCCGCGTAGTAGAGCCGCTTCGGCTCGTCGACGAAGAACCCGGGTGGGTCGATGCCGGTCATGCCACCGAACCCCGAGAAGGTGGTCACCTGGCCGAAGAAGAAGAACCCGATCACGGCATAGGTGAGGGTGAGCATCAGGAAGTAGATGCCCGTCGATCGGGCCGACAGCGCACCCAACACCAGGGCCAGCAGCGTGGCGACGACGAGGGCGACCACCACGCCCGACCACGGCGCCCACCCCAGCTTGAGACCCCGACCGCTCTCGGCCACGACGTTGCCCACGGCGAAACCGGCGACCCCGAAGATCAGCCACTGCGCCAGCGAGACCATGCCGCCGTAGGCCGAGAGGAAGATCAGCGACGACGCAGCCAGACCGAGCATCATCGTTCTGGTCATGACGAAGTCGATGAAGAAGTCAGAGCCGAACAGCGGCAGCAGAACCAGACCGAGCAGGATCAATCCGGCGGTGACGTTGCGCGAGTTCAACCAGGTCGAGCTCATTCGGCACTCCCGAAGAGGCCGTTCGGTTTCACGGCCAGCACCAGCGCCAGGATCACCAGGGTGAAGATGATCGAATAGAAGGTGTAGTCAGCCGGCAGGTACGAGGGCGAGAACGCGATGACCATGCCGTACAGCAGCGACCCGGCGACGGCGCCCTTGACCGATCCGAGGCCGCCGATGATCACCACGATCAACGAGTTCAACAGCCACTGCCCGTCGGTGCCCGGGGCCACGCCGGCGAACGAGGCGCCCATGACGCCGCCCATCCCGGCGAGGAAGGAACCGACGAAGAACGTGATGCCGAAGACGACGGCCACGTTGATGCCGAGGGCCCGCACCATCTCCTGGTCGTCGACACCGGCGCGGATCACCATGCCCATACGGGTGCGATTGAGCCACAACCACAGCAATGCGCCGACGAGGAGCCCGATGGCCAACATGAACAGCCGACTGGTCGCGTAACGCTGGCCGAGGATCTCGGTGAAATGCACTACGGCGCCGGGCCAGACCATCCGCTGGGCCAACCCACCGAACTCGAGCAGCATCTGATCGGCGAGGATGACGGCCACCGCAACGGTGATGATGGCCTGCTGGAGGTCCTCGCCCTGGTTCCAGCGCAGGAACAACTGCTGCATGATCACGCCGATGACGGCGACCACGAACGCGCCGACCAGCAGCGGCAGCACCCACTGCAGGATCGACACCTCGTCGGGCTCGATGTTGCGGG
Source organism: Acidimicrobiales bacterium (assembly GCA_051011595.1). Lineage (GTDB taxonomy): Bacteria > Actinomycetota > Acidimicrobiia > Acidimicrobiales > SHLQ01 > JAOUEE01. Next base: position 424 of record JBPCTQ010000193.1, on the reverse strand, counting down.
CCTTGCCGACCATGTCCTTCTGGAGCTCGATGGCGATGTAGGCCGCGAGCAGGAACAGGGCACCATGGGCCATGTTGACGGTGCGCATCAGGCCGAAGATCAGCGTGAAGCCCGATGCGACGACGAACAGGAGGCCGGCGAAGGTGAGCCCGTCGAGCAGGGTCACGATGAACTCGCCGGGCTCGTTGATGGCCGCCCCCGCCGACGTCTCGACCGTCCACGACTGATCAGCCAGGAACAGCACCCAGAGCAGTGCGCCCACGGTGATGGCGCTCACGACCATTGTCGGCAGTCGCAGCAGCCACTTGGCCCGTTCAGGGGTGATCCGCAGCAGCCCGACCTTCAGTTCGGCGACGTCGTAGCCTCCGTCTGCTCCCCCACTCACAGGCAACTCCCCCCGCCCCGCAACCTAGAACGACCACAT
>JBPCTQ010000192.1:0-2968 GCA_051011595.1 Acidimicrobiales bacterium | reverse complement strand
GCGCGGGAGCGTCAGTCGGTCGGTGTCTCGAGACGCCGCAGACGGTTGCGCCACGGGCCCCAGCGCCACACCATCTCGGCGCCGTCGAGATAGCGCGTGACGGCCACGACCCGCTTGTCGCCCGGGTACAGGTTGAGGCGGCCATCCTCGAACCGGGCGGCGACAGAGATCTGCGTGCCCGCCTCGCCGACGTCGCTGACACCACCTTCGAGCGTGCCGTTCACGAACATGTCGTGGATCACTCCACCGGCGGTGATCACCACGCGGTCGCCGGCCTGCTCCACCCGCTCGACGTGTCCCTTCAGCGGGCCCGCCTCCACTCGCCACACGCCGCGCAGGTCGGGGGACCCGTCGACGAGCGGTTCGTCGCAGCGAGCGAGCACCGGCGCGGGCCAGTCGCTCCCGCCCCAACGCTGTGCAGGTGTCTTGGCGACCGGGATGTCGGCTGCCTTGAGCGTCGCCGCCTCGCGAGACGACGCGAAGGGCGTGGGTTCGTAGTGCTCACGGCCTCCAGGTGGAGTGTCGGCCGGCGCTCGGCGGCGTCGAATCGGCGCCGTCAGCATCGAGCCGACGACTTTGATGACGGACACGATCATGATGCGTCCGTTTCCCTGAGAAGTTGCATCACGGACCGAACCTAATCTATTGCGGGCAAAACTGGCAATAGATGGCCTGCGGCCTCCGCTCACTGGGCGATTTTCCCTTCGGGCCCGTTGACGGGTCCCGGTCGCGGCTCTCCCATGATCTGGCGTCACTTGTGCGGACAGGAGCAGTACAACTGACGCCAGAAGCCAGAAGGCGCCTATTCCGGGCATGCTGTTGGCCGATGATCACCACCTGGCGTACCCGAATGCTTGCCGTCGGCCTCGGCGCGGTCGTGGCGACGCTGGTGCCGTTCGCCCCGGTCGGTGCCGCCAATCACACGTGTGGAGGCCAACCGGCCACCCTCGTGGGCACCGCCGGCAACGATGTCATCGTGGGCACAGCCCGCACCGATGTCATCGTCACCTTGGGCGGCGACGACACCGTGTCGGGTCTGGCCGGCGATGATCTGATCTGTGTCGGCGGCGGCGACGACCGGGTCAACGCCGGCGCGGGCGCCGACCGGGTATGGGGTGGGCCCGGCGACGACGTCTTGATCACCGGCATCGGCGACGATCGGGCATTCGGACAAGACGGCGACGACCAGCTCTCCACCAAGGCCGGCGACGACGTCTTGCGCGGCGGAGCGGGCAACGACCGGCTGATCGCCGGTGACGGGGACGACCGGATCTTCGGTCACGTCGGCAACGACCTCCTCCGCGGTGGGGCCGGCGACGACACAGCCGCGGGCGGGGCCGACCGCGACCTGCTGATCGGAAGCCGCGGAGACGACATACTGGGCGCAGGCTCGGGCGCCGACCGGATCAAGGGCGGCGCCGACAACGACGTGCTGCGCGGCGGCAACGGCACCGACACACTCCTCGGCGGCGACCACAACGACGTGCTCGTGGGCGGCAGCGGGGTGGACCAGCTCGACGGTGGCCGGGGGACGGACCGTTGCGCTCCCGGCGGGGGCCGAGACGCCAACATCTGTGAGAACTCCGCACCCCCACCCGGCACCTTCGGGTGCCTACCCGACGGCTACACCAGCGTCATCCAACAAGGTGTGGTGGGGTCGGCGGCCAACCCGATGTCCGGACCGAGAGGCCCGGTCGTCCTCGTCGGTGACTCGTTGACATCGGGCAGCCCCGTGGGCCTGGCCGAACTCCTGACCGACCTCGGCTTCGGACCGGTGTGCGTCGACGGTGTCGGTAGCCGTCGGCTGGGAGCAGCCCCCGGTGATCACCCTGGTGGTTTCGCCGCCATCGAACGGATCCGGGCCGTTCATCCGGTGTGGTCCAGCGACGCCACGTGGATCATCGCCCTCGGAACCAACGACGCACGGTTCTGGCCCGACCTCACCGTGGATGTGGCCGCCGCCGAGGTCGACGCCACCTTCGACGGGCTCGGCCCAGCAGCGCGAGACCGGTGGTGGATCAACGTACGAACCACCCAGAACTGGGCTCAGGAACGAGAAACCGCCTGGAACGCCGGCATCGAAGCCCAGGCCGGGTTCGGCATCATCGACTGGTCGTCGGTGGCCCCCGACCGTCCCGACCTATTCTTCGACGACGTCCACCCCAACAGCGACGGCAACATCGAACGGTTGGCCCTCATCGCCGAGACGCTGGGCTGAGGCGCCGCCGGCAACAGTGAGCGCCGCCGATCAGAGAGCGGCGTCAGCAAGTGCATCGGCGACCTCACGGTCCGACACCGGCGCGAAGTCCCGGTACCACTCACCGACGGCCCGAAACGGTGATGGCGTCGCCAACACGACCACCTAGTCGGCCACGGTCTCCAGCCACGCGACAGTGTCGGGCGCAGCCACGGGGACGGCCAGGATGATCCGGGCCGGGCCCATCGAGCGGAGCAGTTCGATGGCCGCCGCGGCCGTTGACCCGGTGGCAATGCCGTCGTCGACGACCACCACCACCTTGGCCGCCACCGACTGCATGGGCCGCCCGCCGCGGTACTGCTCGACCCGGCGGGCCACCTCGACGGACTCGGCCTGTGCCACCGCCTCGATGGTCTCCTCCGTCAAGCCGGCCTGCTCGATCAACGACGCGTTCAGGACCCGATGGCCCCCTTCGGTGATGGCTCCGAAACCCAACTCCGGCTGGCGGGGCACACCCAGCTTGCGCACGATCAACGCGTCGAGTGGACAGCCGATGGCCTGCGCGATCGGTCGGCCGACGGGAACTCCTCCCCGGGCCAAGCCGAGCACCACCGTCTGGCCCTGGTGACCAGCGAAGAGTTCGGCCAGACGCCGACCGGCTTCGTCGCGGTTGCCGAACGAGACCGTCATCAGTCGAGATCCGGTGGGCGGTGGACCAACACCGGGCACGGCGCACGGTGCAGTACCTCCATGGCCACCGAACCGGCGACC
>JBPCTQ010000191.1:0-9942 GCA_051011595.1 Acidimicrobiales bacterium | reverse complement strand
GTCAGCACACCCGTCTGGTTCATCACCGACGAACAGACGGTGCTCGTGGCCGGCCCCGGCGACTCGGTGAAGTTCCAGCGAATCGCCCACGATCCCCGCGTGAGTGTGCTGGCCGAGACCGGCGACGCCTGGCGAGAGCTTCGAGCCGTCCGGATCGACGGACGGGCCGAGATTCTCGAAACCCCCGATTGGCAGTCGATCGACGCGCGTTTCGAGGCCAAGTACGCCGCTCACCGCACACCGCGTGCCGAAATGGCTCCGTCGGCGGTGCGACGATACGACCGAGCTCGGGCCCTCGTCCGGATCACTCCGACTGCTCCGCTGGTGAGCTGGGACAACCGGAAGCTCACCTCGTGAACGACTCGTGGCCCGCGGTCCGAGGCGAGCTGCGGTTCGGAGCCGATGTCGGGCCACCGGAAGCAGCCCACCTCGTTTTCGTCCGGTCGGCCGCCGCCCACGCCGCCATCGTCGACATCGATACGACGGCTGCGGCGGCACTACCCGGGGTTCGGGGTGTCTTCACCGCATCCGATCTGGACCTGCCCCCCTACTGTCAGATTCCCGGCGTCGACCCCGAGCTGGCCCAGCCTCCGCTGGCGCTCGACGAGGTGCGGTTCGTAGGACAGCGGATCGCCGCAGTCGTGGCCGACAGCCTGGCCCGCGCGTACGACGCCGCCGAGCTCGTCGATGTGGTCCTGCAGGTGCGTGAACCGGTGCTCGACCACCGCCGTTCAGAACAGACCGTCGGCCGCTGGGACATCGGAACCGCCCACCAACCGGCGGCCGACGACGTCTCGATCACCCTCGACGTCCACAACCCACGGCTGGCCCCGTCACCGATCGAGACCACGACTGTGGTCGCCGAACCAAGGTCCGACGGCGGACTGCTGGTCCACGCCGGCGCGCAGCTACCAGCCGCCACGCACCAGGACCTCAGCCGAGATCTCGGGCTGGCGCCTGAACGGGTCCGACTGATCGGTCCGCCGATGGGGGGCGCCTTCGGTGCCAAGACAGTGGGGGCGTCGCCCGACCTGACGGTCACGGCGGCATGTGCGCTGCGCCTCGGCCATCCGGTTCGGCTGGTCGAGGATCGATCGTCGCATCTGGCGGTCAATCATGCGCGTGACCAGCACCAGACCTGGACGCTGGTAGCGGGCCCCGGCGGCGAGCTCCGCCACATCGCACTCGACGCCACTGCCGACGGCGGGGCGTACGTGGCCACCGGCGCCATGGAGCCGGCCACCACCGCCCTCATGGCGGCCGGGTGCTACCGGATCGAGTCGGTACACGTGCAGGCCCGAGCGGTGCTCACCAACACCGCCCCCACGGGGCCCTACCGCGGCCCGGGTCGCGCCGAAGCCACCGCCGGCCTCGAACGGGCCATGGATCGCCTGGCCGCCGAGCTCGACATCGACCCCATCGAGCTGCGACGCCGCAACCTGTTGCGGGCCGACGACTACCCCTACACGTCGGCGTGTGGGGCGATCTACGACGCCGCCGATCCCGAGAGCACCCTCGACGCCGCGCTCACCGAGGTCGGTTACGTCCGGTGGAGCCGCGAACGGTCCGAGCGCCGCACCACCAACGGCCCCTTCATCGGCATCGGTGTGTCGACCTGGGTCGACGCCACCGGCGGGTATTCGGCTCACCAGCAGAGCTCGTTGTGCGTGCGGCCCGACGGAGCCCTGTCGCTGGCCGCCGGAGCCGCCCCATCGGGTCAAGGACACGCGGTCACATTCGCCTCCCAGATCGCCGAACGGCTCGGCCTTGCGACCGAAGACGTGCACCTGGCCGCACCCGATTCAGACGCCGACATCGAGTTCATCGGGAGCTTCGGTTCCCGCAGCGGACAGGTGGTCGCCAGCAGCGTCGACGACGCCGTGTCGCGCTTCATCGACGAGGCCCGGGCCCTCGCCGCCCGCCACCTGGAGGCTTCGGTCGACGATGTGGTCCTGATGGAGGGCGGCCGGTTCGGTGTGGCCGGGGTGCCCCGGTCGGCCCTGAACCTGGCCGAGCTGGAACAGGTCGGTCGAGCCGACCGCCCGCCGGCCGACGACACTCGATCCGGCCTGGTGGCCATCGGCCACTTCGCCCAGGAACAGCGCACCTTCCCATCGGGCTGCCACGTCGCGGTGGTTGCCGTCGAGCCGGACACGGGCGCGGTGAAGCTGCAAGAGCTGGTGGGCGTGACGGACTGCGGGACAATAATCCACGAGGTCTCGGCCATCGGGCAGGCGCAGGGGGCCATGGCGCAGGGCGCGGCCCAGGCGTTGTTCGAGGAGATCACCTACGACAGCGACGGCAACCTCCTCACCGGAACCTTCACCGGTTATGCGGTGCCGGCCGCCTCGGAGTTCCCTCCCCTACGGGTGCAGTTCCGTCCCACCCCCACCGACCGCAACCCCCTTGGAGCCAAGGGCCTCGGCGAGAGCGGCACGGTCGGTGCCCCCGCCGCCGTGCACAACGCCGTGATCGATGCCGTCGCCCACCTTGGGGTGCAGCACATCGAGATGCCGTGCACACCGGAACGGGTGTGGACGGCCATCACCGCGGCCGGCGGTTGATCAGCCGGAGAGGTCCAGGCCGTACAGCTCGACGGCGTTCTCGCGAAGCACCTGTTCGGCCAAAGAAGCGGAAGCGCCGGCCAGATTGCGGGCAATGACGGACTGGGAGTCGGGCCACGTCGAGTCGGTGTGCGGGAAGTCCGAACCCCACATGATCCGCACCCCCAGGTGATCGGCGGTCGATGAGCCGATCTCGTCGTCCATGAACGTGAACCACACCTGCCGGTTCATGTACTCGCTCGGCCGCAGGGCGAGCTCGGTGTCCATCATGGCGCCGAACTTCTCCCAGCCGTGGTCCATGCGCTGGATCCAGTGAGGTAACCAACCGATGTCGGACTCGGCCCCCACGATCTGAAGCCGGGGGAAGCGCTCGAGCACACCACCCAGCACCAGTTGGCTGATGGAACGCTGCGTCTCGTGGATCAGGTTCATGTACCGCAGGGCGGGGGCGCTGAACTCGATGAGCGACTCGGGGCCCATGCCGGTGACGATGTGAAGCGACAACGGCATACCCAGATCGGAGGCGGCAGCCCACAGCCGGTCGTAGACCGGGGAGTGATAGGGCCGGTCCTCGGGTGGGTAGCCCCAGATCATCGCACCGCGATGGCCGAGCTCGGCACACCGTTCGAGCTCGGCGACGCCGCGGTCGACATCCCACAACGACACCAGGCCCAGCCCGACCAGACGGCTCGGCGCATGGGCGCAATAGTCCGCCAGCCAATCGTTGTAGACCCGGAACGCAGCTTGTTGCACCTCGGCGTCGGTGCTGCGGAACAACCGCATGCCGAGGGTGCCGTACAGCACCTCGGTGTGGACACCGTCGATGTCCTGGTCCTTGAGGCGCTCAGCGGGATCCCACCCCGAAGGCCGGGCGGTCTCGGGGCCGGCGCTGGCCAGATGGTCCTTCAGATCTTCGCCGCTACGGCCCGCGCCCCACGCGCCGGACACCGGCGACACGTTCAGGCCTGGTGCGTGGAATGACCAGCCGGGGCCGTCGTCGTCGGGCAGGACCCGGGGCGCTCGATCACGAAGCTCGGCCGGCAGGCGGGTGGTCCAGAGATCCGACGGTTCCATCACGTGAGAGTCGGCGGACACGATGAGATCGGTCATGGCGGCACACTACTCTCGGGGGCCGAATGAGGCCCACGCCATGAGCAGCGAGAACTCGAACCGTCCCGTCCGTATCGCCGGCCAGACACCGTCGGAGTGGACGGCCGCCACGAGAGCGGTATTCGACACGACGGTCAGCACCACCCGTCAGCGCCCGCTCCATCTCCCCTCGGTGATCGCCCATCACCAAGCGTGGATCGGGCCCTACATCGAATGGGCCAAGGCGGTGGCCCTCGAGGGGCTGCTGGAGCCTCGGGCTACTGCCCTGCTGGCTCTGCGGTGTGCCCACAACTGTCGCTCCGGGTTCGAGTGGGGGGTCCACACCGAGCGAGCCGTCACGAGCGGCGCGCTGTCCGACGACGAGATCGTCCGGGTGGCGGCTGGGCCCGACGCCTCCGGATGGACCGACTCCGACGCCGCTCTGCTCCAGGCGGCCGACGACCTGCACGCCGGCAGCACCATCGGCGCCGACGCCTGGTCGGTGTTGGCCGTCCACCACGGCCAGGACGAGTTGGTCGAGATCTGCCTCACCGTCGGCCACTACACAATGCTGTCCATGATGGCGAACACGGCCGGTGTCCCGTCCGAGGCCCACTGGGCCGGCCTCGACGAAGCACCACCCCGGCCGGCCGCGGGCTGAATGCCGCGGCTCCGCCCCTGGCGGCGTGCAACCCTGGGCCGATGACCATCCGAGCCGAGTTCGGATCATCCCTTCCCGATGTGCGCCTCACCGGCGAGAACATCGAGCTGCGACCCTTCACCCATGCCGATCTGGGCGTGGTGGAGGAAGCGTCGCGCGACGAACTGATCCCCCGTATCACCACGGTCCCGGCGGACTATTCGGAATCAGAGGGGCTGGCCTTCATCGATCGTCAGCACACGCGACGCACATCGGGCGAGGGCTGGTCGCTCGCCATTGCGACGCCCGATCGGTCGACCGCCGTTGGCCAGATCGGCTTGTGGATACCACACATCCACAAGGGGCGGGTCGAGCTGGGCTACTGGGTCGTCGAGTCGGGCCGGGGAAGGCACGCGGCGGCCAAGGCTCTGGCCCTGCTGAGCGAATGGGCCCTGGCCAATCTCGACGTCGACCGCCTGCACCTGTTCGTCGAACCGTGGAACACCGCCTCGCGACGCACCGCCGAGCGGGCCGGATTCGAACAGGAATCGTTGTTGCGCAGCTGGGAACGGGTAGATGGCGAGGCGAAAGACATGTGGTCGTACATCCGCCTGCGCTCGATTCAGGATTTGGAGAACACCGATCGCAGCGCGCCCACCGGCTCGGCCTCCGGGTAGGCCTCCCAGAATGCCGCCTTCAGTGCGGGCTCGTCGAGTTGCTCCAGATCCAGCCGGAGATCGAGGCCACGATCCGCCAGATCGGCGTCGAAGGCGCGAGCGACCTCGGGCATCGTCAGCAACCGAGCCTGGCGTCGTTGCCGATCGCCGTCTGATCGGTACACGTCGGCCTTCCACAACACACTGACTCGGATGGTGGCGAGCGCACCACGGTGCACCACGTCGTCATGATCGACGACGGCCCAGTCGTCACTGCCGTCGCCGATGGGCGCCAGCTGGGCGCTGGGCGAGACCAGACGGGTGCCCTCATCGAAGGGGCCGACCGGCCCGACCTGGTGGAACATCCGGTGGTTGTCGCCGATCAGGGCCGTGTTGGCCATCGATCCGACCCACTCGCGGGGTTGCTGGTTCGCGCCGTCGGCCCAATACCGCAGCCCACCCCCGTCGACGTCGTTGAGCCACCAGATCGCCGTGGCCTGGGTGATCTCGTACTCGGTGAACAGCTCCGACCACAACATCGAACGCAACAACCACATCGGAGTGTTGGTGCGATCGCGACCATGGAAGCGAGGGTTGTCGGTGTGGGCGGGCCCCGCATCGGCGATGGCCGTCATCAGGTTGACGTACACACTCTTGGGCTCGACCACTTCGGCGTCGTAGAAGCGTTTGGCCGCCTCGATGTATCCCTGGTGGTCGAGGAACAGCTCCGAACCGGATGCGACGAAGTCATCGTGCACCCAGTCGTTCTGGAACCACATCGGCCGAGTGCGGGCATGGCGGTCGGCCCCAGGGTTGTACCAGCCACCGAGCGGCGTGTACGGCGCATGGGTCTCGAGCAACCGAACCGCGGCGCGCACGTCGTCGATCACCTCGGTCAACAACATCGGAGCGTCAGCCTCGAGGACCACGACCCGAACCTAATACGAGGCGCCGGTAGCGAAACGACACCGGTGTCGATCCGGATGCGGAATCCCTGATCGAGTCAGATCCTAGACTCACACCCATGCTCGACCATCTCTCCATCCAGTGTGCCGATCTCGACGCCAGCGCGGAGTTCTACGACAAGGTCCTGGCCACACTCGGTGGTCAACGAATCCTCGATTTCGGGCACAGCATCGGCTACGGCGTCCCACCGATGCCCGACTTCTGGCTGGGCCGCCAGACCTCCGGTGAGGGGTTCCGCGAATCCCACATCGCCTTCAGCGCCGCCGACCGGGCCACCGTCGATGCGTTCATCGCCGCGGCCGTCGAGGCCGGAGCCGAGGTGTTGCACGAACCTCGGGTGTGGCCCGAGTACCACCCCAACTACTACGGCGGCTTCGTCCGCGACCCCGACGGCAACAACGTCGAGGCGGTGTGCCACGCCCCCGGGTAGTGCGTGATCAGTTGACGGTCACCGTGGTGGTCATGTCCGGGTGGAGCACGCAGAACAGCTCGTACTGACCAACCGAGTCGAAGCTCAGATCGAAAGTCTGAGCGGTACCCAACAGACCGGAATCGAAGGCGTCGGGGTTGGGATCGAGCGCAGATCCGGCGGTGACGGTGTGGGGGACACTGTCGGTGTTGGAGAAACGCACCGTCTCGCCGACACCCAACTCGATGTCGCCGAAGTCGAAGTTGGTGATCGGTGCGGCAACGGCGCCGTCCTCGGCGGGAATGGTGTACAGATCCTCGAGATCGGTGGGTTCGACGATCGGCCAGATGGCGGGGTTGAACATCGAGAACACGCCACCCTGAGAGTCGAACTCGGGCGTCACGTAGGCGTGCATCATCCAGCTGCTGACCACAGGCGTGAAGTCACCGCCGTTGGCCTCGCACTGATCCTGACCCGAACTGGACGAGGCCGACCCTCCCTGGCAGAGGTTGTAGTGAACGTGCCAGTTGTCGAGCTCACCGGCGAAACCCTCGGGATGTTCCGCGGTGAACTCGATGTTGAAGACCGCACCGACCGGCGCGAACGCCTCACCATCGCCGGTGAAGGTTCCGTCGCGACACGCGCCCAGCTCCCCCATGGGCGCGGATTCGCCGCCTTCACGGGCGAACAGCACCATCTGGGGCCGGTCGGGGTCGAATCCGAAGCCGGCCCCCAGGTCGTACATGTGGATCCCCATGTTGGGTGACTGGGCCGAACTCACGAACATCCCGGCTGCGCAGGCGTCGTCGATGTTCTCGTACTGGTTGACCGCGGCCTCGGTTCGGCCCAGTTGTTCGACCAGTTCACCCAGCGTGGCCCGGTCCATCGACAGGTACTCGGGGACATCGTCGCCGCTCTCGTAGAGCGCCTTGAGTTCGAGATACGAGCAATCTCGGTCGAGATCCTGGCACCGAACCTGTTTGCCCTGCGGGCCCTCGACCAGCGTGGGAACGATCTCGTCGCCGGCGCGCTGGTACACGTAGCGACTGAACCCGTACGCCCCCTGGGGCGAATCGGGCGCCACGTCGGGGAAGGTGCGGTCGTCGTCGGCACTGGGGAGGGCGGCGATGTCGTCGGCGTAGTCGGGCAGCGTCGGCGTGGGGATGGTGGGCGCCGGCGCCGGTTCCACTGGCTGGTGGGACACGGTCGTGGCCGGAACGGATGTGGCCGTGGCCACCTCGGTGTCGCCCCCACTGGAGCACGCAGCCACCAGCAAGGCACACAACAGACCGATGGGGATCAGCTTCTGCACCATGGCACCAACCGTACCTCTGGGCCCGCATCGGCCGACAACGATACGGTTGCGGCCGTGGCCACCATCACTGCATCCGGCGCCGCCCTGGGGGCGACAGTCACCGACGTCGACCTCCGCGAATCCCTCGACGAACCCGCTATCGCCGAATTGCGCCAAGCGCTGCTCACCCACGAAGTCCTGATCTTCCCCGACCAAGGATTGAGCCCGGCCGAACAGGTCCGGTTCGGGGAATCGTTCGGTCAGCTCGAGGTACACGCCGTTCTCGATCGCGACGACGAACTCCCCGAGGTGGTGGTGATGGACACCGCCGAGGGGGCACCCACCGCCGAATGGTGGCACACCGACGTCACCTGCTCCGCCGAACCACCCCTGGGTGTCATCCTCCAGATCGTGATCGCCGCCCCCTCCGGCGGCGCCACCCACTGGGCATCGATGACCGCGGCCTACGACGCGCTCGACGACCCGACCAAACATCAGATCGCCGCCTTGTCGGCTCGACACGAGTCGTGGTGGAAACCAGTCGAGGAAGCAGTGCATCCGGTGGTCCGGCAACACCCCGAGAGCGGCCGCACCGGCCTGTTCGTGAACGGCATCTTCACCAAGGAGATCGTCGAAGCGAGTCCTGACGGGAGCGACGCACTGCTGGACCGGCTCGTCGAACACGCCACTCGCGACGAGTTCACCTGGCACCACGAGTGGAGCTCGGGCGACATTGCGTTCTGGGACAACCGGGTCACCCAACACCGAGTCGACGCCGACTTCGGCGACGCCCGGCGCCGTGGCCACCGCATCGCCATCGAAGGCGACCGACCGGTGGCTCCTCGACCGTGACCGACGCCGCCCGCCAGGTCGAGGCGTTGTTGTACACCTACGCCGAGCGCATCGACCGGGGCGACTTCGACGGTGTGGCGAAGCTGTTCGCCCACGGTCGTATCCACGCCGTTCCCGATGCACCCCCCGACGCCGTCTACGAAGGACAGGCCGCCGTCCGGGGGTTGTACGAAGGCGCTACCCGGCTCTACGACGACGGAACCCCCAAGACCAAACACACCACCACCAACGCGATCATCGACGTCGACGAGGCCGCCGGGGTGGCGTCGGCCCGGTCGTACTACACCGTCACCCAGGCCACCGACGAGCTGCCCCTACAGATCATCATCACCGGCCGATACCACGACTCGTTCCAGCGGCTCGACGACACCTGGTGGTTCGACACCCGGGTGATGTTCGTCGATCAGACCGGCGATCTCTCCCACCATCTCCAGTTCGAGCTGTAGGACCTGGCCACGCTCTCAGCGCCGACGCTCAACCATCACGAAGGCGACGGCTGCCACCACCGCAACCGCCAGCGCCACCCATGTCCACGGGCTGGTGCTTCCGTTCTGAGTGGTGGCGCCTTGAGCGGTGAGCGAGTCGAACTCCGCCGAGTCGGGCAGCTCGACCTCGTCGAAGGTGTCACCGCCGTCGGTGCTGCGCAGCACGGTCTCGGCCGCATAGGCATAGATGGTGCGGTCCTCGGCGAACGCCGGCGAGAACTGGATGGGCGCGGCCGACGGCCGGCTGAAATCGGCGATCAGATGGCTATCGGCGTTGAGTTGTTCGGCGACGAGGCCGAACGTCTCCCCACCGTCGGTCGACCGCAACAGCCCGACCCCTCGAACACTCACCAACACGGTTCCGTCGTCGGCGAACGCCGGCGACACCGCAACCGCCTCGATCAGGCTGTCCTGGTCGATCAGATCACCGGCGACGATCGACCATGTCTCGCCTCGGTCGCGGGTGACCCAGAGACCGGCCTCGCTGCCCGAGAACACCGTGCCGTCCCGGCCGTAGTCGGGCGACACCGCCAGCAGTGACACACCGGCCGGGCCACTCGCCTCCCAGGTTCGACCGCCGTCGATGCTGACGAAGGTCCCGTTCCGGGTGCCGGCCCACAAAGTCGGATCGTCGGGATAGTCAGGACCGACCGCCAGCGATCGGACCGGCCCGCCGACCGAGCCCAGCGCCACGAACGTGCCCTCCTCGCCCCCCTCGGTGGAGATGAACACCTCACCCTGGAGGCTGCCGAGGAACACGGTCTGATCGGTGGCGTATCGGGGTGAGAGAGCCACGATGAACTGGCGGAGCTTGGTATCGGGCGGCGGGTCGCCGACCACATGCTGTGACCAGGTCGCGCCTCGATCGTTCGACTTGAGCAGGTGCGTCCAGCTCGACGAGAACAACGTGCCGTCACGGGCGTAGTCGGGTGAGAACACGATGTTGTGGAGACGGATCACCGGCAGGTAGGCGTTGTCGGTGGGCTG
>JBPCTQ010000190.1:0-3993 GCA_051011595.1 Acidimicrobiales bacterium | reverse complement strand
TCTGATCGCAACCGGGCCGTCGACGCCTATCGAGTTCTGGCCATGGTCGCGGTGGCCATCGGCCACTGGGCGGCCATCGCCGTGTCGACCGACACCAACGGCGACATCGTCGCCGGCAACGCCCTGGCCGACGACCCGTCACTGTCGTGGATGACCTGGGTCTTCCAGGTGATGCCCCTGTTCTTCGTCGTCGGTGGGTTCGCGTCGGCCATGTCGCTCGACGCCCACGTGCGCAGCGGTACCGGCCGGCCGGCCGACTGGATCGCCGGTCGGATGCGTCGCATGTTGGCCCCGACCATGGTGCTGGCGGGCACGTGGGCGGTGCTCCTGGTCGGCGGGGTGATCACTGGCACGCAGGGGCTGGTCGGGTTGGGTGCGGTGGCCGCCGCCATACCGCTGTGGTTCCTGGCCAACTACACCATCGACACGGCGTTCGCTCCGTACTTGCTTCCGCGGTTCCGGGCCCGGCCCGCTCGCGTGGCCGGTGCGCTGCTGATGCTCTTCGGCACCGTCGAGGCCCTGCACTTCTCCGGGGTGCCCATGATCGGCCACATCAACTGGGTGGTCGGTTGGCTTCTCTTCCAGGTGGCCGGTTTCGCTTGGCGGGATGGGCTGTTGCCCACTGGTCGCCAGCTGCTGGTGGTGGCCGCTGCCCTGTGGGCTCTGGCTGTCGCCGCGGTGAGTCTCGGGCCCTGGCCGGTGGCGATGGTCCACTTCCCCGGTCTGGCCAACTCGCCGACCCACCCGCCGTCGGTGGCCCTCGTGCTCTTCGGCGCCGCCTACAGCGCCACTGCGCTGGTGGTGGCACCCATGGTGAGCCGTTTCCTCGCCGGCCACGCCCGGGCGTGGGGATTGGTGGTCGCCGGCAACGCCATCTCGATGTCGGTCTATCTCTGGCACATGACGGCGGCGATCGCTGCGGGCCTCGTCTTCTGGATGATGGGGTGGCTGCCCACTGCCGCTGTGGGGACCTCGGCCTGGTGGATCCAGAAGGCGCCGCTCATCGCTGTCGCCCTCGTGGTGCTCATCGCGATCGTCGCGGTGGTGGCCCGTCACGAACAACGAGCCCTGCTGGCCCCGCCTCGGCCTTGGCGAGGAGGGTCGGTGTCGATGTTGGTCACCGCCGCCGGCGTGTCCACCGCCATCAAGGCCTGGTCGGCCGGAACCCCTGCGGTGGCCGCCGCCGGGATCGGCGCCCTCTGTCTCATCTGGTGGCTCGTGTTGTCGCCGTCCAACCAAACCGTCTCGAGCACCAAGGAGCTGTCGTGATGTTGACCTTGTCCCCCTCTGCCATTCGCCGAGGTACCCACTGGCTGGCCGCCACCGGCGTGGCCCTCCTCGCCGTCGCTGCCGTCAGCTTGGCCGGGGCCCGCTGGGAGCAGTTCGGCCCGGGGTCGCGGTTGGCCATCTTGTTGGGCGCATCGGCGCTGGTGTTAGGTGCCACCCAACTGGTTCGGCGGGCGGCGCCGGAGACGGCCCGGGCCCTCGACGTGCTGGTGGCCACCCTGGTGCCGCTCGACGTCGCCGCCCTGGTGATCGTGAGTGGCGGCTCCTGGCCCTCGGCCCTGCTGGCGGCTGGTCCGACGGCCATCGTCGCCAGTGAGGTTCTTCGACGCCGTGACCCCACCGTCATCACCGAGCTCGGCACCGCGGCGGGTGGCATCGTCGCCATGGCCGGCGCCGCGGCCCTGTACGACGTGTCGGCGCCGGTGCTGGTGGCCACCCTGGGCCTGGTTGCGGTGTTGGCCACCGTGCGCCGCGGCGACCGCAGCTTCGGTGTGATCTGGGCGGCGGCGGCCGGACTGGCTCCTGCCCTTCGGGTGTTCGACGACGCCGTGTTCACCGGCATGGGCACCTTGCGCGATCTCGGACTGCTCGACGCGGCCGAGCCGTGGGAAATGGTCCTCGCCGGCCTCATTGCCTCGGTCGCCCTCGTGCTGGCGGCCGTCGAGCGGCGCAGCGCGGTGGTCGGTCTCACCGCGGTGGCCGCCCTGGCCGCCACCGGCATCCAGCTGTGGGTGTCGCTCGACCCGCCCGACACCGTCGGGTTCATTGCCGTCGCCGTGGTGTTGGCGGCGGTCGAGTTGGCGCTGGCTCATCCCCTCGCCGACCGGCTTGGCCGTCAGGCCCAAGTCACCATCGGCGATGTCAACGCGGTGGCAGCCGGCATGCTCACTGCGGTGGCGGCGGCCAGCGCCTGGGTGGGGCTCACCGAGGGTGCGGTCTTGGCCGACCACCTGAGCCCGACCGCGGCCGTCCTGGCCCTGGTGTGGCTGCTCGGCGATCAGAGGCGGGCCGGTGAGATGGGCCAGCGTGGCCTGAATCGTGTGTTGGTGGGGGGCAACTGGGCCCCCGCCTTGCCTGGATTCGTGCTGGCCGTCGCCTCGTCGGTCTACCTGGCCACCGATCGAACCCTCGTGCTCGGACTGGTGTTGGCCGGGCTCGGCGTGCTGGCCCTGAGCAGCCTCCGACCGGGACGACTGATCGTGGCCTCGGCCACCCTGACCGTCGCGCCGTTTCTGGTGGGTGAAGTCCCCGAGCTGGCAATGACAGTGAGTGGGGTGACCACGTTGGCCCTGATGGTGGTGGCGTCGTTTGTTGTGCTTCGTGGCGATCGGTACCTGGCCGGGTTGGCCGCCGGTCTCGGAGTGTTGACGGTGCTACCTGGGGCGGTGGCGGCCTACACGTTCGGCATCGAGTGGTCGGGTCTGTTCGTGCTGGTCACATTGTGGGCAGCCGGACGACTGCTCGATCCCGCGCTACCCCTGCTCGGTCGGGTGTTCCGGATCGTGGCGTGGAGCGGTCTGGGTCTGATCGCCCTGCACAGCTACTGGCTGGCGATGGCAGCTTCGGCTCTGGCGACGTTGGTGGCATGGATCGAATCCCGCTCCGGCGATGAGTTCCATCGCTGGGCCGCGGCCATCACCGCCTTGTTCACCTGGTTGTTCGCCATGGCCGGCGCCGGCGTCGACATCGCCGAGGTCTACGTGCTGCCGCCGTTCTGGTTGGCCATGGTGGCCACATCCCGCCTGGGGGCCGGCCGTTGGGAATCACTGGGTCCGGCGGCGGCGCTCACGGCCGTGGTCACCATCGAGAGCCGCATCTACGACGGTCGGGCCGTACACATGCTGATTCTCGGCTGCTTCGCCGTGGGCCTGGCCATCTGGGGTGCCATGCAGGGTGACCGAGCGGCACTGGTGATGGGTGGTTCCACCGCAGTTGCCGTCGCGGTGTACGAAGGCCTGGCCCAGTCGGTCGGAGTCGAGACGTGGGGCTGGCTGGTTGTGGGCGGAACAGCCGCCCTCACCGCCGCGGGCCTGCTCGAGACTCGGGGGTCCTCGGCGCTCGACGAGGCCTCTCTATCCTGAGTGTCGTGGTCGCTCCGTTGGCAAGCCTCGACAAGGGTATGGCCCGGGGTCTGGTCGCCTTCCGGTGGCTGACCCTCGGGTGGGCCTGGGTCGGGCTGGTCGTGGAGCGCACGCACCTCGAGCGGGCCTGGTTGGGAATCGCCCTGCTCCTGGCCGCCACCGCGGTGACCTTGGTCATCACCGCGTCGGTGGCGCAGGGCCAGACCGCCCGCCAACAACTCCGACTCAACGTGGTCGAGGTCACCGTGGCCGCTGGTTTGTTGCTGCTGGAACCGTTGGTCTACGACGCCGGCCGTCATCAGTCCCTGGCGTGGGCCTGGCCGGCTGCCGGCATCATCGCCGTGGCCATCGCGGCCGGCATGGGGTGGGGGATCGCTGCCGCGCTGTTCTTGTCGGTGGCCAGTTGGGTGGGCGAGTCGCTGCTGCGCGACGAGTTCGTGTGGTCGACCGCCACTGCGTCCAAGACGGCTCTGTTGTTGTTGGCCGCGGTGGCGGCTGCCATGGTGGCCAAGGTGCTTCGCGAAGCCGAGCAGGAGATATCGACGGCGCGGGCCCGTGAGGAGATGGGTCGGGTGATGCACGACGGCGTGTTGCAGACCCTGGCGGTGGTGCAACGCCGCAGCAC
>JBPCTQ010000189.1:0-7594 GCA_051011595.1 Acidimicrobiales bacterium | reverse complement strand
GATCTCGAAGGGCTGGCCAGCTTCATGATCGCCGAGTACTGAACCACCCATGTCCACGGTCTCCACCACCTTCGCCACCCCCGCTTCGGCACTGGCCATCGCCGCGCACCCCGACGATGCCGAGTTCGGGTGCGGGGCCACGTTGGCCCGGTGGGCCGCCGATGGTTGTGTGGTCCACCACCTGATCTGCACCGACGGGTCCAAAGGCACCTGGGATGTCGACGCCGACACCGCCGCACTCGTCGCCCGACGCCAGGACGAGCAGCGGGCTGCCGCTCGGGCGCTGGGCGCCACCGGCGAGGTGTCGTTCCTGGGCGAGGTCGACGGCGAGCTGCAGGCCGACCTGGCCACCCGCGGACGTGTGGCCCTGGTCATCCGTCGCCTTCGGCCGCAGGTGGTGCTGGGCCACGACCCGTGGCAACGATGGCGACTGCACCCCGATCATCGCGAGGCGGGAC
The DNA here is from genome assembly GCA_051011595.1 of Acidimicrobiales bacterium. Classification (GTDB taxonomy): domain Bacteria; phylum Actinomycetota; class Acidimicrobiia; order Acidimicrobiales; family SHLQ01; genus JAOUEE01. The sequence continues at coordinate 7,136 of JBPCTQ010000189.1, read as the reverse complement.
TGCTCACCGTGGAGGGCATCGTTGCCGCCCGCGACCCGCACTTCTTCCCCGAACACGGCCTCGATCATCACCGGCCCGACGCCCTGTTGCTCTTCGAGAGCGAGGAACCCGATCTGGTGATCGATGTCGCCGGCTTCGGTGCAGCCAAGGCGGCGGCGCTGGAGGCCCACGAGAGCCAGTTCGAGACCACGATGGAGATCGACGACCGGGCCGACGAAACCCAGCGTCGTCGCTTCCGAGACAAGATCGAGGCCGAGCTGGCCGAGACCGGCGCCGATCACGGGCTGGGCGCAGCCGAAGCGTTCAGACTCATCGACGATCTCTGACACAGACCCCGAGAGGCCCGGTTGCTCAGCCCAACAGACCCTCGAGCAGACCGGCCAGCTCCACCGGTCGATCACCCTGGATGCTGTGGCCGGCGCCGTCGACGGTGACGATCTCGGCCTCGGGGCAACGGCGCCCGAACTCGGCCACATCGGCCTCGTCGACCACACTCCACGCCCCGCCGAGATAGAGACTCACCGCCACATCGAGGCGTTCGACGTGGTCCCACATCGAACCGAAGTCGGGCATCGTCGGCTCACTGTCGGACCCCTCGGCCGACTTCCAGTCGCGCATGGGGTCATAACGCCAGCTCCACGTGCCGTCGGGGAGCTCGCGGGCATTGTGCAACACACCCCGCCGCAGCGAGGACTCGCTGCGGGTGGGGTTGTGTTCGATGGTGCGGGCCAGGATCTCGTCGAAGGACGCGAACGACTCCGGACCGCTGACGAAGGTCACGATCGGCTCGGCCTTGGCGTGGTCGACGCCGGGTGTCACATCGATCAGGGCCAGGCGACGCACCAGCTCAGGATGTTGCGCCGCCAGACACAATGCCGTGAGGCCGCCGAGCGACATGCCGGCCACCAGCTTGGCGTCGGGTGCCAACAGCGAAACGGCGACGGCGACATCGTCGGCCATCGACGACGGGTCGTAGTTCTGCTCGGGCCGCCAGTCGGAATGGCCGTGGCCGGGCAGGTCGATGGCGACGAGGGGCCGGCCGAGGGCCAGCGCCACGGTGTCCCAGGTGTGGGCGTTCTGGGCCCCGCCGTGGAGCAGCACCAATTCGGGCGCCGACGTACCCCATTCGATGAGGCTCAGACTCAAGCCTGACGCCAGCGTGACGGTGCTGCGGCGAACGGCCTGCTCACCGGGCCACTCGAGCCCGGCGTCGCGGCAATTGTCCGGCAGCATCGAGAACTCGTCGTACGGCTCGGTCATCAGCGATCTGCTCTCCCCTGGATCTGCCGTGGCGCCAACCGGCGCATGGTAGGACAGCTCAGGCCGACGTGCGTCGTGATCGGGTGCGCCGCCCGGACTCCCGTGATCCACCCGGCACCGGCTCCCACGTGAACCGCCGACTGGCGACGACCGCACCGGCGACACCCCAGGCCGCCACCACGGCCAGTCGGTCCCACTGGAACCCAGGGGCCTCGACGAAGGGATTGAAGGCCGCACTGAAGGCCACCACGAACGGCTTGAGCGGCAAGATGTCGCCGATGACCTGCACGGCGCGGGGCGCATCGGTGGTGGTGACGAATACGTCGGAGATGAAGGCCATGGGCAACAAGAACGCCTGCGCCGCCGCCGGCGCGTTCCGACTCGACTTGGCCAGCCCCGACAGTGCCACACCCATGGCGGCGAACGACACCGAACCGACCACGAACGCCAACCCGGCAGCGGGGAGTTTGGCCACCTCGACCTCGATGCCGTAGGCAATGGCGCCGATCGCCAGCATGGTGCCGTTGGCGAGGAGTGCGATCCACAACCCGGATCCCACCGCACCGGCCATGAACGACGACGGTGCGATCGGCGTGCCCCGCCATCGCTTGAGAATGCCCTCGTCGCGTTGGATCGACAGGTTGATGGCCAGGTTGGTGAAGGTGGCCGACGCGGCGGCGAACACCGCCAGCGAGGGTGCGTAGAACTGCGCGGCCTCCACCGTGCCGCCCTCGATCTCGATGTCCTCGAAGATCAGGCCGAACAGGACGAGGAACATGAGCGGGAAGACCAGCGTGAAGAAGGCGGAGATCGGCGTACGCCAGAACACCCGGTTCTGATTTCGGGTCTGACCCCACGTCGCGCTCGCCCAGCTGCTCACGGGACCACCGGCTCATCGTTGTCGTCGCCGAGCTCGCCCACCAGATCGAGATAGACGTCCTCCAGTGACGGCCGAGCCACCTCCAGACCGCCGAGCTCGATGCTGCGTTCGGCCGCCCAGCCACACACCTGGGCCAGGTCGGCGGTGGGTCGGGCGGTGTGTATCTCGACGCGACCATTGCGGCCACGAACTTCGCCGTCGACGCCGCCGAACAGGTCATCGACCGCACCATCCCCCTGCGGCAACGTGAAGGAGATCCGGGTGAGCTGACTGCTGCGGGCGAGCAACTGGTCGGGCGACCCCTCGGCCACGATCGAACCCGAGCTCATCACGATCACCCGATCGGCGAGCCGTTGGGCCTCGTCGAGGTAGTGGGTGGTGAGCAACACGGTCTTGCCCAGGCCGGTGAGTCCTTCGATGAGCGACCACGACTGGCGGCGGGCGGCCGGATCGAAACCGGTGGTCGGCTCGTCGAGGAACAACAAGTCGGGATCGCCCACCAGTCCCAGCGCCAGGTCGAGGCGACGTTGCTGGCCGCCGGACAACTGCCGGAAACGGAGCTCGGACTCGTCGACGAGGCCGACCAGCTCGAGCAGCTCGTCGGTGTCGCGGCGCTTGGAGTACACCGACCCGTAGACGCTGATCGCCTCCCGCACACTCAACTGCGGTTCGATACCGGTCTCCTGCAGCACGATCCCGATGCGGTCGCGAAACGCCGGTTCAGCTCGGGCCGGATCGGTTCCGAGTACCTTCACCCGGCCGCTGGTGGCCTGGCGATGGCCCTCGAGGATCTCCACGGTGGAGGTTTTGCCCGCACCGTTGGGACCGAGCACGGCCAGCACCTCACCTTCGGCCACCGAGAACGTGACGTCGTCGACCGCCCGGTGTTCGCCGTAGGCCTTGACCAGGCCGGCAACCTCGATGATGGGTGACTGCGCCAACGCGGTATTCAGCGCACGTCGGGGTTGAGGGTGTAGGTGCCGGTGACCGACGCCTGGTCGAGCACGTGGCCGGCCATGGCCGCAACGGCATCCCCCACCCCGAAATCACCGGACAACCCGAGCGACTCGGTGTCGAGTGCGTACACCGTGAACGTGTAGTGGTGGATGATCTCGTCGTTGGCCGGCGGGCACGGACCGTCATAACCACCGTAGGTGCCGCCCATGTCGGCATCACCCTCGAACCACCCGGTGAAGTCGTTGTGACCTCGGACCCCCAGTGCGGTGGGTCCGGTGGGTTTGCCCCCAGGCGTCACCCCGTCGCTGTCGGCTCCTTCGGCGATCTCGGCGACGCCGGCCGCGATGTCGACCAGCACCCAGTGGGCGAAGTCGGCTCGGGGCAGGTCGGCCGGAACCGTCACCCCTTCCTTGTTGACGTTGGTGGCGTCGGTGGGGGCATCGGGATCGACACACAACAGGGCGAAGGAGCTGACGCCGTCAGGCGCTCCGGTCCACGCCACCCGAGGGTTGCGGTTCGCACCCATGCCGTCGAGCGCACAGAACCCGAACGTTTCGGGAATGGGGCCGTCGGGCGAGAACCCGTCGACGGTGATGGTCAGACCCATGACAGAACCTCCGGTGATCGAGCGATCGGATGCTACCGGCCTGGTCCGGGCTCGTCAGTGCCGGACCGCTCAGTCCGGCTCGATCACCACTTTGATGGCACCGGCGGCCCGGTCAGCCGCCACGGCGAAGGCCTGGGGCGCATCGTCGAGTGGGAAACGGTGGGTGATGAGCACGTCGGCCAGGTCGGGGCGCTGGGCCAGTAGCTCGGCGGCCAGGTCGGTTTCGCGTCGACCGTGGTGATGGCCGTAGTACATCGTGGGCTTCAGATCGATCTGCTTGCTCAACCAGATGGCCGGTTGGGTGAGGGTGACCGGCTCCCAATACACACCCGGTATGGCCACCTTGCCGCCGGGCCGACAGCGATCGATGGCCTCGACCAGGGCCGACTGGTGACCAGCCGCCTCGATCACCACGTCGTAGTCGCGGCCGGCGGCCACCGGCAGCTCCAGTCGCTCGCCCGCCGCGACCTGGTGGGGGTGACGGGCCACCAATTCGACCTGGGCACCGGCGCCGGCCGCGGCCACACCGGCGGCCAAGCCGATGGGCCCACCGCCGATGACGAGCACATGGTCGCCGTCGGCGAGCTCGGCCCGATTGACGGCGTGTACCGCGACCGCGACCGGTTCGACCAGACAGGCATGGGCGGGATCGAGCCCATCGTCGAGTGGCACCAAGCAGCTCGGCGGCACGGCCACCTGCTCGGCCAGACCACCGTCGAGCAGCACACCGACCGGTCCGGTCAGGGCGCGGCACAGATCGGTACGGCCATCGACGCACGCCACACACGAACCGCAGTACTCGATGGGTTGTACGGCAAAGGCTCGCCCATCGGGGTCACGGCCGGCGATCTCGTGACCCAGGGTGACCTCGACACCCATCTCGATGAGATGGTGATCGGACCCGCAGATGCCGTTGGCGGTCACGTCGAGCACGACCCACCCGTCGGGAGGCTCGGCCATCTCCACATCCTGGACGACCGCTTCACCGTCGAGCACTCGTACCGCGCGCATGGGCGCAGGGTAGCGACGGCGGGCGACGTAGACCCCGGCCACGGTGTACAACAAGGGGCATGCATCACCCGGTGACCTGCGATCTCGGCGTCCGGGCCGCGACCGCCGCGGTCGTGCCACCCGGTCCGAGCTGATGCCCCGCCCCTTGCCCGGCATGGTGGCCATCGCCGAATTCGGCAGCCGCTTCGCGGCCGACCTGGCGTCGGCCCGACTCACCCATGTCGGCATCGACTCCGCCGTGCTCGGCGACCCGGCCTCGACCGTCGCCCCTCATCACGTGACTGAACGGTGGTTCTCGGTCTGCGTTCGCGAGGAGGCGGCCGACGAGGCACGCGAGGCGCTGGCCGACGAGGTCGAAACACCGGCCGGCGACGACCACGACGCTCCGTTCTCGCGACGATTCCGCGACCGTCCGGGGTGGATCCGTGCCCTCACGTGGGCCCTGATCATCGCCATTCCCGTGCCGATTCTGCTGAGCCTGGTGCTCGTCGTGTTCCAGGCCCTCCGGTCGCTTTTCCCGTAGAGCACGGGCGGGGTTCTACTATCTCGCCATGTCTTCCACGCGACTCGACATCGACCTGCTCGAAGGCGACTTCTACGTCGACGACCCGTACAGCCGATACCAGTGGCTCCGCGAGAACGAGCCGGTGTACTGGGACTCCGTCAACGAGCTGTGGGGCATCAGCCGCTACGACGACATCGTCGCCATCGAGAAGAACAAGAAGCTGTTCATCAGCTCCGACAAGACCAAAGGCGGCTATCGGCCCAACATCCCCGCCGATTCGTCGATCATCGGGCTCGACGATCCGCACCACACCGCCCGCCGCCTGTTGGTGTCACGCCGTTTCACACCGCGAGCAGTGTCGACCTTCGAGGAACACATCCGCGCCGTGGTCACCACCCTCATCGACGACTTCGTGGCCAAGGGATCCGGCGACATCGTCGAAGAGCTGGCGGCGCCGCTGCCGGCGATGATGATCGGTTTGTTGTTGGGTTTCCCGGACGAGATGGCGCCCAGCCTGCGTGACTGGAGCGAGCGCACCATTGCCCTCGGCGGCGGGCCTCGTTACCACGACGACGACGGGGTGTCCGCCGTGTTCGAGTTCACCGCCGCATGTATCGAGCTGTATGAGGAGAAGAAGACCTGCCCGGCCGACGATGTCATGTCGGTGTGGGTCGACACCGAACGAGCCGGCATGTCCGACGGATCCGACTTCGGCATCGATCAGATCATCAGCGACTGCCTGCTCCTGCTCGACGGCGGCGCCGAAACCACCAGGACGGTGATCGCTCGGACACTGCTGGATCTCATCGACCACCCCGATCAGTGGCAAAAGTTGCGCAACGGTGCCGATCTCGACATCGCCGTCGAGGAGTTCATTCGTTATGTCACCCCGATCCACAACATGTGCCGCACGGCGTCAGCCGACACCGAGGTGGCCGGAACGCCGATCGCGGCCGGAGAGCAAGTGGTGCTCATGTACTCGTCGGCCAATCGCGACCCGGAACACTTCGATGATCCAGAGGCCCTCGAGGTCACCCGTGACCCCAACCATCACATCGCGTTCGGCTTCGGCACCCACTTCTGCCTGGGCGCGTCGTTGGCTCGGCTCGAGATCAAGATCTTCTTCGAAGAGCTGCTGAAGCGAGTCGCATCCATGAAGTTGGTCGAGGGCACCACGCCGGTGGAGATGCCCAACGCCTTCGTGTACGGGCTGGCCGAAGCCCAGGTGGCGGTCGAAGCCAACTGAACCGTCACTCCGGCGGCAGCGCGCCCCCCATGACGGCATCACCGAGGGCGCCGGAGATGAACGGGGAGAAGTCCGGACCTCGGCGCAGGCTGTGGCCACCGTCGACGTTGATGCACTGACCGGTGATCCATCGCGACTCGGGTCCGATCAGGAAGCGGGCCAGGGAACCGACATCCTCGGGCTGACCGACGTCGCCCAGCGGTGTGTTGACGATGTAGCTGCGGTACACCTCGCTGTCGCGTGGCACCCCTTCCATGATCTCGGTGGCGATGAACCCCGGGCGGATGGCGTTGAAACGCAGGTTGGAGCGCCCGAACTCGTCGGCCGCATTGCGCATGAGCTGCTCGATCCCCGCCTTGGCCACCGGGTAGGCGCCGAAATCGAGGTGGGTCACGTGGCCCGCGATGGAACTCATGCCCACGAACGATCCCCCACCATTGGCCACCATGTGCGGCACGGCGTGTTTGGCACACAGAAACGTGCTCAACACGTTCAGGTGGAGCACCCGCAGGAATTCCTCGGTGTCCTGCAGATGCAGCGGCATGATGCCACCGCCACCGCCGGCGTTGGCGACCACGCCGGCCAGTCCGCCGGCGCGCTCGACCACCACCGACAACGCGGCCTGGACCTGCTCCTCATCGGTGACATCGGCCACCACGTAGCCCACATC
>JBPCTQ010000188.1:0-3704 GCA_051011595.1 Acidimicrobiales bacterium | reverse complement strand
CGAATCCGGCGACATGGGGGTGGCCATGGCCACGATTCCAACACCCGCCCAGGCGTTGCTCGGATCCGACGCCGTCGCCCACGTGTGGACCAGCAACCCCGACGGGACACCCCAGGTGTCGGTGGTATGGGTCATCGCGCAGGGCGACGAGATCGTCTTCGGCACCGACGCCAACAGCCGCAAGGCCAAGAACCTGGGCCAGAACCAACGGGTGATCCTGTCCATCGAGGACACCGAACGCAACGAGCGCGGCTTCCAACGCCACCTCGTGGTGCGGGGCCAGGCTTCCATCGAACCGGGCCCCGACCCCGAGCTCATGGATCAGCTGGCCATGAAGTACGCCGGGTTGCGGCGCCATCCCCTGGCGCTGCGGGATTCGCCGACGTGTGTGGTGGTGCGGGTGGCCATCGACCGCATCAGCGGGGTCGGCCCGTGGATCGGCGAGCAGACCGACCAGTTCGAGCCCGCCTAGCGAAATTGCGGTGATGCCGCGCGCCTGGCGCGCGAGATCGCAGCAATTTCGGGAGGGGACCATCGGCGATCCCCTCCTGCCGGTGTGCGCACACTGGATGGGTCCGTACCGACCCCGTTTGATGACTGAGAAGTGTCCAACTCCCACACCCACCACGTCACCCTGTTCGACGACGAGTCGAAGTGGGTCGATCGTTTCGGTCTGTTGCTCGTGGTCACCGTGGGGGCGATCGTCGTCCAGTCCCTGATCGACATGCGCAAGCCCGACGGCAGCATCGACTCCAGCTGGGGCGCGCTCGCCCTCACCTTGTTCGTCGGGGCGACGTTCGCACTGGCCGCCAGGGCGTCGGGAGTGGCCCGCCGGTGGCGACGAGTGGCCGACGTGATCGTGGTGGCCAGCATCCTTGCGGTCACCGCATTGCTGGTTGTCGATGTCACCACCGACATCGACCTCTCGTCAGTGACCAGGAGGGGCCCGCCGCTCGCGAGAGGGATACTGGCCGCCCTCACGCCGGTGGCCGTCGGTCGACGCCTCACCCGCCATCTGGTGGTGAACCGGTCGACGCTGATCGGTGCGATCTCCGCGTATCTCCTCATCGCGCTGGCCTTCAACTACATCTTCTTGTCCATCGACTCGTTCCAGAGCGAGCCGTTCTTCGGGCAGGCGGAGGCGAGCACGCGCTTCATGTACTTCAGCCTGGTCACCCTCACCACCCTCGGCTACGGGGATCTGGCGCCGGCGACCAACCTGGGTGGACTGGCTGCCACCTTCGAGGCGGTGATCGCCCAGATCTTCCTGGTGACCTTCGTGGCCATGCTGGTGGGGTTGTGGATCGCCGAACACCGATCGGTGGCTATCCCGATGCCAGGAAGTCGACCACAAGATCAGGCCAACGACTGATCGCGTCGTCGTCCTCGGCGATGTCGAGCGTGGCGTCCCCCAGCGTCTCGGCCAACATCTGCGCCACACCGACAGGATGGGAGCGGTCGCCGGGCCAGGCCAGGATCAGAGCCGGCATGCCGATCAGTTCCAGCGATTCGCTGGGGGGAAGATCACTGGCTGCCGCACCACCCAGTGCGGCGGCCACCTGCGGCGGTGCCATGGCGGCCATGGAGACCGTGGTCGAACGCAGGTAGCCCGAGCGTGTGGCCGGCGACGGCCCCTTGGGCAGAAACCGGTGCGACAGGTGCAAGGGCAGGGTCAGCCGCAACCGGGCAGCCAAACCGGCGAGCTGGTAGCCGGCCGCCTGGAGCCGTCGGCTGTCCCAGGCAGTGGGCGGGAGGGCCAACACCAGCTTGTCGACACGCTCGGGCGCCATGTGGGCGCACCACAGTGCCGTGGCACAACCCATCGAAGCGCCACCGGCGGCGAAACGGTCGACGTCGGAGCCGTCGGCGACAGCCACCATGTCGCGGGCCAGGTGGGGCCATTCGAGGTGGCTGCCGTTGTCGTCGGCGCCCGAGCGGCCGTGACCGCGCGCGTCGTACCGCACCCAGCGGTGTTGCCGGCGGGCCAGGCCCGACCAATCGAAGATCGGGGCCCGATCCTCGTGTTCCATACTTGACGTCAGGGCATGAGCCCAGACCAGTGTCGGTCCTGCTCCAACCGACTGGCACTGCAGCTCGGCGCCGCCCACCTCGACCACGTAGCCATCAACCGTCTCGTCCATCACTGCCGAGCCTGCCACGTGCGGCCGGCCAGTTCGATCCGGTCAGATGGTGATGGCGACCTTGCCCCTCACCAGCCCGTCTTCGAGCTGGCCCATGGCATGGGCGGCTTCGGCGAGGGGGTACGTCTGCCCCACGACCGGCGTGACGGCGCCGGATGCGAGGAGCTTGGTCAGCTCGTCCAGATCGACCGCCGTTTCCTTCGACACGAACGTCTTCATGCGCTGGCCCACGAACGGCGACAGGAGGGTGGCTCGGATCTGGCGGTCGATACCACCGATCCACTTGCCGCCCTCTTCTCCACCCACGATCACCAGCGTGCCCTTGGGGGCAAGGGCGCTGCGAAGGCGGGACAGCGTCGCGTTGCCGCCGATGTCGAAGATCACGTCGTAGTCGGGCTGACCTGTCGCGAAATCGGTGGTGGCGTAGTCGATGACGTGATCGGCGCCGATCGAGCGGACCAGTTCGAGCTTGCCGGCGCTGGCGACGCCGGTGACCTCGGCACCCATGGCCTTGGCGATCTGCACGGCGTAGGTACCCACTCCGCCGGACGCACCGATGATGAGGACACGCTGTCCGGCCTCGACCCGTGCATGGTCGCGTAGGCCTTGCAGGGCCGTGAGGGCCGACACCGCAACCACTGCGGCCTGCTCGTACGTGAGGTTGGCCGGCTTACGAGCCAGTTTGTCCTCGCGGGCTGCAGCGAACGGGGCGAGTGTTCCCTTGCCGATGCCGTACACCTCATCGCCCACCTCGAATCGGGTGACGTCGGCCCCGACCGCCGCCACCACACCAGCCAGATCGAGACCAGGGACGGGGTTCCGGGGCCGTCGCAGACCGAATCCCAGCCGAATGAGGTAGGGCTGGCCGGTCATCAGGTGCCAGGTTCCTCGGTCGAGGCCTGCGGCGCGAACGTCGACCAACACCTCGTTGTCGGCGATCTGGGGCTGACCGATCGTGCCCATCGTGAGCACCTCGGCGTTGCCATAAGAGGTCTGCACGATGGCCTGCATCTGTTCATTTTGGGGCACGGCACCTCGTTGGGGTGTGGAGTCGGGCTGGGTGGACGGATTCTGGGTGGACGGATTCTGGGTGGCAGTCATGAGATCGGACTCCTCGTCGACAGGTTACGGGCCGGTTCACTTACAACGTAAGGTTGATGTCCGCACCTTAGCCATACGATGTAAGGTTGGCAACCCGACATCTCGACCGAGGATCTGACGAGCGCACATGGCGAACCGAACCGACCCGAGTTCCCCACCCCGCAGCCCGCTCTCTCCGGCGCGGCTGTTCGGCACGGCCGTCACCCTGGCCGACCGCGACGGCCTCGGTGCCGTCACCATGCGCAAGCTGGCCGCCGAGCTCGACGTCGAAGCGATGTCGCTCTATCACCACGTGGCCAACAAGGACGAGATCCTCGATGGCATGGTCGACGCCGTGTTCGCCGAGATCGACCTGCCCTCCCCCGAAGCGGCCTGGAAGCCGGCCCTGCGGCGCCGCGCCATCTCGGTCCGCCAGGTGCTGCACATCCATCCGTGGGCCACGGCCCTCATGGAGTCGCGACC
>JBPCTQ010000187.1:0-9898 GCA_051011595.1 Acidimicrobiales bacterium | reverse complement strand
GCCGACATCGGCTGGGTCACCGGCCACAGCTACATCGTGTACGGACCCCTCGCCAACGGCTGCACCTCGGTGATGTACGAGGGCACCCCGGACACACCGCGGCCCGAACGCCGCGAGGGCGATCGGTCGACCTGGCCCAAGGATCGACTGTGGGACATCATCGATCGTTACGGCGTCACCCAGCTCTACACCGCCCCCACCGCCATTCGCACCTTCATGAAGTGGGGTGAACAGGAAGTGGGCGGTCACGACCTCTCGTCGTTACGCGTGCTCGGCACCGTGGGTGAACCCATCAACCCCGAGGCGTGGATGTGGTACCACACCCACATCGGCGGCGGCTCGTGCCCCATCGTCGACACCTGGTGGCAGACCGAGACCGGCGGGCACATGATCACCTCCCTGCCGGGTGTCACCACCACCAAACCGGGGTCGGGATGCCATGCCATCCCCGGCGTGCAGGTCGAGGTCGTCGACGACGAAGGCAATGTGGTCACCGAAGGCGGCGGCTATCTCACCATCTCTCAGCCATGGCCAGGGATGCTGCGCGGCATCTGGGGCGACGACGAACGATTCCGGGAGACGTACTGGAGCCAGTACCCGGGCCGCTACTTCGCGGGAGACGGTGCCCGACTCGACGAGGACGGGTACCTCTGGCTGCTTGGTCGGGTCGACGACGTGATGAACGTGTCCGGGCACCGCATCTCCACCGCGGAGGTGGAGTCGGCTCTGGTCGACCACGAGGCCGTGGCCGAAGCCGCCGTGGTGGGGGCGACCGACGACGTCACCGGCCAGGCCATCATCGGGTACGTCATCCTGGTCGGCGGTCACGAGGGTTCGGACCAGCTGCGTGAAGAGGTCCGTCAACACGTCGCCACCAAGCTCGGTCCGACGGCGCGACCCAAGGCGGTGTTCATCGTGCCCGATCTGCCCAAGACGCGTAGTGGCAAGATCATGCGCCGGCTGTTGCGCGATGTCGCCGAGGGTCGGGTGCTCGGTGACACCACCACCCTGGCCGATGCCACCGTGGTCGATGCCATCCGCGTCGGAGCGGCCGACGCCGACGAGGACTGATCGGTATCGACATCGAGAACTGGCACTGGCGCGACGGGGTACGGCCCCCGGGTCCGGTGGCGGTGTTCGACATCGACGGGGTACTGGCCGACGCCACCCACCGTCAGCACCTGCTCGACGGGTGGGGCGACTGGGACAGCTTCTTCGCGGCCTGTGGTGACGATGACCTGCTGCGGGATCAGGCGGTGCTCACCGGCGCGCTGCGGTCGGAGTGGCTGGTGGTGTTGTTGACCTCACGACCCATGTGGGTGCAGCGCCAGACCCGAGGTTGGCTCGAGCGCCACGCGGCCGACATCGAGTGGGATCTGCTCATCATGCGTCCCGACCGGGACTGGCGCTCATCGGCCAACTTCAAACGAGATGAGGTGCGGGCACTCGACGCCGCCGGGTACGAGGTGACCCTCACCCTCGACGACGATCGGCGCAACGTCGCCGCCTTCCGCAACGAGGGCCTGGCCTGTATCTACATCCACAGCGGCTACCACGACTGAGATCCACCCGGCACCCCGCCACCCCACCGGTTCTGGTCGTGCACCGACACGCTGGGGCTGACGCTGCACTACCAGAACGATGACCCACCGGTTCTGGTCGTGCACCGACACGCTGGGGCTGACGCTGCACTACCAGAACGATGTGGGCGGGAGACCGGCGGGGTGCCATCAGAACGATGTAGGGGTGGCGCGATAGGTTCGGGACATGCCGAGTTTTGATGTGGTGTCCGAGGTCGATCAACAAGAAGTTCGCAACGCCGTCGATCAGGCGTCGCGCGAGATCACCAATCGCTTCGACTTCAAGGACACCAACTCCTCGATCGAGCTCGGGGAGTCCACCATCACCATGGCGTCGATCTCCGAGGACCGCCTCACCGCCCTGCGCCAGGTCCTGGAAGAGAAGATGGTGAAACGAAAGGTGTCGCTCAAGGCCCTCGACTTCGGCACCGTCGACGATGCTTCGGGCGGCAGCGTGCGCCAGGTCGCCACCCTCCAGGCCGGCATCAACTCCGACAAGGCTCGCGAGCTCAACAAGTTCATCAAGACGCTCGGCCTGAAGGGCATCCAGAGCCAGACCCAAGGCGAGCAGCTGCGAGTCAGCGGCAAGAAACGAGATCAGCTCCAAGAGGTGATCGCCGCGCTCAAGGCCGAGGACTTCGGGCTCCCGCTGCAGTACACCAACTTCCGCGACTGACCAATGACATCGACCACACGCCCCGACCCCGAGCGGCTGGGTGGGATCGGCTGGCTGGAACGAACCCGAGGTTCGCTCACCAAGGCCGAACGTCGGCGCCTCCTGGGATCGATCGTCTGGGGCCAGGGCCTCGCCATCGTGGGTCGGGTTCGGCTGGCCACCGGTCGGGTGCCCGAGTCCATCGACGGTCAGGACCAACTGCTGCAACCGCCCGACAGCGCGCTCGCCCGTGAGGCCGAGGAGGCCTGCGCCGAGCAGCGCCAAGAGGTGATCGGGCACTCGTATCGCACGTGGATCTACGGCCGGGCCCTGGCTCTGGTCGACGGGGTCGAGCTCGATGACGAGCTCTTCTACGTGGGCGCGCTGCTGCACGATGCCGGGCTGGGGCCCTCGGTTCCGGGTGAGGACTTCACGCTCCGCAGCGGGCAGGCCGCCGCCGAGTGCCTCCGCCACCACAACTACAAACCCGGCGACGTCGATCTGGTCCGCGACGCCATCAGCGCCCACATCACCCCTGGTGCCGAGCTGGCCACCGACGGACCGCTGGGTTTCTACATCCAGGCCGGCGCCGTCCTCGATCTGGGTGGGCTGCGAGCCTGGGATCTGCCCCGGGCACTACTCGACGAGGCCCAACGCGAGCACAGTCGAAGCGGGGTCACGCCGGTCATCGTCGAGTTGATCGGGGCCGAGGCCGAAGCGGTTCCCGAGGGCCGGTTCGCGTTGCTGGCCCGAGCGGGCTTCAAGCTCGCGGTCCGTTTCGCTCCCTTCGACGACAAATAGCCGAGGCCACGACGGCGGTGGGCCGATCGCGGTGGACGTGCGTCGCGCCGCCCATCTACGCTGACATGACGTTCAGGTTGGGATACAAGGGCAGTGACCGAAAGACATCCCGGCGGCTCCGGTCCGGCCCCACCGCCGAGTCGGCGCCGCGTGCTCCAAGCCCTCGGTGGTGGTGTGGCGGCATGGACGGCAGCCCAGGCCTTCCGTGAACCGACGTGGAACATCATCCGCAGCCGTGACGCCCTGGCGCAGACCGGGCCCGACGTCTACGTGGTCACGCTCGACGATTGCTCACCGGAATACATCGGCTACTACCAGTCGTTGTTGTCGACGGCCTACCAGGGCCCGATCCACACCCCTGAGTTGGACGCCTTGTTGGCCGCGTCGTGGACGGCGACCGATGCTCGGGCCGTGCAGGCGCTCTGTGCGGGCTCCCGAGCGTCGTTTCTCACCGCGGCACCATCGACGGCCACCGGCTTGTTCGGGGAGGAGGGCTTTGTCGGACTGCCGCCGGCCATGGCCGCCTTTCTGGCCGAGGTCTCGGCTGGTCAGTTGGTCTCGCTCCCGGGGTTTCTGACGGGACTCGGCTACGACACCGCGACACGGGGAAAGGTGGATCACTCCGGTGCGTTGTTCGACATTCCCGGTCAGATCTTGCACCAGGGTGTGTACACATCCATCTCCGCCCTGTTCAACGACCCGGACTACTCCCCGTTCGGTGCTTCCGGACCGGACTTCAGCTTCATGACCTACGGGGCTCTGCCCGCCGCGGTGCAACACGTCGATGCGATGCGAGTCGATGAACAGATTGCCCGTATCAACGAGCCGTACACCGGGCAGCGGGTCGACTTCCTCGGGTTCGCCCTACCCCACGTTCCCCGAACCGTGCACCAGCCGTGGCTCGACCTCTACGACCTGGCCGGCGTGGACCTCCGGGCGACGCCGGCCGAGGTGACGGCTGATCAAAGCGACCTACCGGCCACCGCGCTGGCTGATGTCGAGGCGCCTTATCTGTTGGGTCTTCCGAGGGCCGAGTTCATGGAGGCCCACATCACCGAGGACGGGCTGAAGCAGCATGTTCGTCACATGTTGGCCACGCTCAGCCACACCTCCTATGAGGTCGGGCGGTTGCAGGTTGCGCTCGACGCGGCCGCTCGCCCCTACATCCTGGTGCTCACGTCGGACCACGGGTACATGCTCGGCGAGAAGGGTCACTACTCGAAGGGGACGTTGTACGACAAGGCGCTCCGGGTGCCGCTGGCCATCTACTCGTCGGACCCGCTGCCGGCGTATCCGGTGGGTACTGTCGATCGCCCCATCAGCCTGTTGGGCCTGGCCAAGACGGTGGCGCAGTTGGTTGGTGTGCCGGACACGTCCATCCCCCCGCTCTGGGAGGGTCACCGATTCGACGACACATCCGACCACTGCACGATCCATACGTGGGGTCTCGACGCAGCGACGCAGTCGGAGGCGATGATCTTCACCGATCCGAACGCCGGACGGACCTACAAATTGATTGTGCACCCGGGCGACGATGGTGAGCTCTACAACCTCACCGACGATCCCGGCGAAATCGTCAACCTGCTCAGCGATCCCCCGCCACCAGGCCACTCCGAGCAATGGGTCTCCGAGGCCGAAGCCGAGCTCCGGAGGCGGGCTCGTCGGAGGCGGGCGCGTGAATGGCTGGAGCGAGGTGGCCGGCCCGACGATCCGCAGCACATGTGAGGGCGGTGGTGGTCAGCCGGGAGCGACGAGGTCGACGGTGATCTCCAGATGGCCGAGGTGTTGGGCCAGTTCCTCGTAGGCGTGCATGAGTACCCCACCCACCGTCCAGGCCCGACCTTCGGGGGCCCAGCCCGGATCGTTGGCCAACGCCGAAACGGTGCCCAGTGTCGGCGCCGCCTCGTGCAGGTCGGTGTGCAGCCGACTGATCGCATCGTGCAGGTCGGAGACCGGTCCGTGGCTGGTGAACTCGTCGTCGCGCTGCCGGTCGGTGGACTGGCCGGCCAGGATGTGGAGCAGCCACCAGCGGGTGGCGCTGGTGGCGTGGGTCACGAGTGCGTAACCGGTGTTGGCTCCGGGTAGGGGCGGGGTGGTGTTGGCCGATGTGTCGTCGAGACGATCGATGGCTCGGCGATAACCGTCGAGGGTGACGTCGACGAAGGCCAGATAGTCGGCGACGCCCAGTTCCATCGGGTCAGCTGATGGGGGAGTCGAACGAGCGCAGTCGTTCGATGCGCAGCTCCGCAGGCGGGTGGGTGCTGAACATCTTGGCCAGACCGCCCCGTCCGCCGGCTCCACCGCGAGCCTGGGCTTTGAGCGGGTTGACGATGTACGCCGAGGCCTGGTTGGGGTCGACTGATGCGGCGGGGATGCGCTCGGCGGTGGCCGACAGCTTCTCGAGGGCTCGAGCCAGCGGCTCGCCCGTGCCGATCAGCTTCGCCACCGACTCGTCGGCCTGGAACTCACGACTGCGACTGACGGCCGCCTGGATGAGAGCAGCAGCCATCGGAGCAAGGATGCTCATGGCCAGGATGGCGATCGGGTTGCGGTCACCATCACGTCCGCCACCGAACATGGCTCCCCACCGGGCCATGACGGCCAGGAAGGTGATGGCCATCCCGATGGCGGCGGCCACCGAACCGATGAGGATGTCGCGGTTGCGGATGTGGGCCAGCTCGTGGGCCAGCACCCCGCGGATCTCGTCCCACGAGAGGATCTGCACCAGGCCCTCGGTGATGGCCACGGCCGCATGGTTCGGGTTGCGACCGGTGGCGAAGGCGTTGGGTTGGGGATTGGGCGTCACGTACAACGCCGGCATGGGCATGTCGGCCTGGGCGGTGAGCTCTTCCATGATGGCGTAGTACTGCGGGGCCTGGTCGCGGCTGACGGCCACGGCGCGCGCCGACTTGATGGCCAGCTTGTCGCTGAACCAGTACGAACCGCCCACCATCACCAGACCCAACACCAGACCGATGATGGCGCCGCTCGATCCGCCGATGAGGCTCCCGAACACCACGAACAGGCCACCCAGGGCGGCCAACAGGGCAAAGGTCTTGGCGGTGTTCTTCATGGTGTGTCTCCTGCAACATCACGCTAGGGGTTGCCATTCCGTTCTCCATCGCGGCCGCGCCCTAGCCTGATCGCCATGCTGATTCGGCCGGCCACCGTCGAGGATGCCCCTCGGGTGGCGGAGATCTACAACCGTGAGGTGCTCGAGTCGACGGTCACTTTCGACATCGAGCCGCGTTCGCTGGCCGACCAGGAAGCGTGGCTCCGCGACCGGTCCGGTGCCCATGCGGTCCTGGTGGTCGAGGTCGACGGTGTGGTGGCCGGCTTCGCATCGTTGTCGGCTTACCGCGACCGGGCGGCGTATCGCACGTCGGTCGAGGACTCGATCTATCTGCACCGTGACTACCGCGGTCGGGGCCTGGCCCGAGCGCTGCTCGAGGAGTTGCTGGCCCTGGCCACCAAACACGGTTTCCACGCCGTGTTCGCCAAGATCGTCGGCGGCCACGAGGCGTCGATCGGTCTGCACGAGGCGTTGGGATTCGAACGGGTGGGCGTCGAGCGAGAGGTGGGCCGCAAGTTCGGTCGATGGCTCGACGTGGTGCTGCTGCAGAAGCTGTTGTAGCGGCCGAAAACCACCAACACCCGGAACCGATGGCTCCGGGTGTCGTGGGTGTGGGCCGGGGAGGATTTGAACCTCCGAAGGCAATGCCGACGGGTTTACAGCCCGTTCCCTTTGGCCACTCGGGCACCGACCCAGGAGCGCACAGCGTAGCCGTTTCGCCATTGGATCCGGCCCGTTCTACGCGCCGCCGGGCCGGTCGGTGGCGCCGTGTTGTCGAAGTGCCGCCGGGGGTGGCGGGCCATCCAGCCGGCGGAGGATCCTGGCCGCGCCGACCTTCGGCGCCGTGGTCGAGGTGTCGATCTCGATGTCGTAGATCCCCGGGTCGTGGACGGCCCGATCCCATCGCTCCACGACCTCGGGTACGGGATCACCGTGCGTCGAACCCTGGTAGGTGCCGCTCCGGTCGAGGTTGCGCCGCCGCATCAACTCGGGCAGCGGACACCGCACCCCCACGACCATCACGGGCACATCACCCAAGCGGTCGGCCGCCAGCGCCCACAGACCGAGCGGCCTCGAGTAGTGGTCGTGCAGGCCGATGTCGACGGCCACGTCGAGCCCCGATCGACTGTCGGTCGCCACATGGTCGAAGAGCTCCCCGACCTGGTCGAGCACCAGTGGCTCGAGGTCGGGTCGTTCCCCACCCGGCCGCAGGCCCATGGCCGGCAGGAGGTCCGACGGTGTTGCCGCCAGCACCGAATCCACGCCGCGAATCGTCCATGTCGGTCCGCCCTGCGCCGCCAGGGCGACGGCCAGGCTGCTCTTGCCCGACCGAGGTGCGCCGTTGAGCACGACCACCCATCCGGGCCGGGTCATTCCGGCGAGATGGTGGTCCGTTGCGGCCACCGGATTCCCACGATGAGGCCGTAGTGATCGCTGGCGTCACATCCGGTGATGGGTTCGTGAAAGGCCAGATCGGCGGTGACCACCAGTCCGGCCCCCTCCGGTCGACGGAACGGGTCGCCGACGAACACGTAGTCGATGCGTTTGGGTGGCAGATGGAGGTCGGCGGCCATGGAGTTGGTGCGACTGTCCCAGGTGAAACCCGGCTCGGTGGTTCCGGTGGCCCGCCAGGCATCTTGGTAGTAAGTGCTCGCGCCGTCGATGGTGGCCAGTGCGCTCAGGTAGCGGATCTCGTCGGAGTTCGGTTCGGCGTTGAAGTCGCCGCACAGGATGGGGGGTAGGGGCCCGTCGGGGATGCTGCGGGCTCGGATGACGTCGTCGATGAACTGCACCTGAGCCACCCGGTGATAGGCCTGCTCCGGCGGCGGAGCCAGGTGGGTGCTGAACACGTCGATGTTGTTGGTGCGGGCATGCAGCAGTTCGAGCGGCATGGTGAAGAACGGGTTGTCGCGCGCCGGCTGTTCATCGATCGGCAGGGGGATCATCTCGTGGGTCTCGATCGGCCACCGGCTGAGGATCGCCGAACCGAACTCCACCGGTTCACCACGACCCACGTCGCCCGGATCACAACCGCCGAACACCCAGTGCCACTGTTGGGCGGCCTGATCGGCCACCCACTCGGCCGTGTTGGGTTCGGTGGCCGATTGCCACATCTCCTGAAGACACACGATGTCGGGTTCGAGGCGATCGATCCACGCCACCAGCTCGTGGCGTCGATCAGACCACGCCGCTTCGAACAGACTGGCCGCATTGAGCGACGCGATTCGGAGCATGACCGAACCCTATTCGGCCCCACGCGTGGTAGGTCTGTTTCGGTGTCCGGACGGGAAGGTGGGTGGCGTGAACAAGTTCTCCGACGGTGACCCGCAATATCTGCGAGACGAGCAGTACGTCGACGGCTCGAAGCTCGGCGACCGGATGAACCTGCACGACCGTTTCAGCATCAATCCGCAGGGTTGGCACCGGTGGGTGTTCGAGCAATTGGCGCTGATGCCGGGGGCGCAGGTGTTGGAGGCGGCTTGTGGCACGGGAGCATTGTGGGCCAAGAACGCCGATCGCCTTCCCGACGGGATGGAACTGACCGTCACTGATTTCTCGGCGGGCATGGTGGACACCACTGCTGACGCGTTGACCGGCATTGCAGGGATACGGAGCCAGGTGGCCGATGTCCAGGACCTCCCCTTCGCCGACGATTCCTACGACGTGGTGGTGTGTAACCACGCGCTCTACCACGTGCCCGATAGAGCCCGGGCGGCCGCTGAGCTGCGACGGGTGTTGCGGCCCGGAGGCCTGGCCTGTGTGGCCACCAACGGCATGGCCCACCTGACCGAGTTCCAGGAGCTGCGTCGTCGTCATGTGCCCGACGAACCGATCGACGACACCAGCGAGGTGTTCGGACTCGAGACCGGCGAGGAGCAGCTGGCCACCGCGTTCGATTCGATCGAGTGTCGCCGCTACGACGACGGCCTCCGGGTGACCGAGGTCGAACCACTGTTGGCCTTCCTGCTCTCCACGCCGATGGGCGAGGCGCTCGACGAACCGGCTCGAGCTGCTCTCACCGGCGAGATCGAGAGAGTCGTTGCCGACAACGGCCATTTCGCCGTGACCAAGGATGCCGGGCTGTTCCTGTGTCGGTGACCGGTCGGCCCCGGTCAGTAACCTCCTCGCATGCACCTCGGGGTCACCATCCATCTCACCGATGTGAGCCACGACATCGTCGATCTGGCTCGTGAGGTCGAGGCCCGTGGTTTCCACAGCCTCTACATCCCCGAACACACCCACATCCCGACCAGCCGCCGCACACCCGCCCCCACTGGCACCCCCGTCCTCGAGGACCAGTACTACCGATCGCCCGATCCCTACGTCGCGCTGGGCGCGGCCGCCGCGGTCACCGACCGCATCCTGCTGGGAACGGGCATCGCCCTGGTGATCCAGCACGATCCCATCGCCCTGGCCAAGGCCATTGCGACGGTTGATCACATCAGCGAGGGACGGTTCGTGTTGGGCATCGGCTACGGCTGGAACCGGGAAGAGATGGAGAACCACGGCATCGACTTCGCCAGCCGCCGGGGCATGGTTCGTGAGTGGGTCTTGGCCATGCAGCGACTGTGGGCCGACGACGAAGCCCAGTACCGCGGGGCGTTCGTCGACTTCGAACCGGCGGCGGCATGGCCCAAGCCGGTGCAACAACCGAGCCCGCCCGTCCTGGTGGGTGGTGCGCCCGGCCCCACCCTGGTAGCCCACGTCGCCGAGTTCGGCCACGGATGGATCCCCATCGGCGGCGCCGGCGTCAAGGACGCCATTCCGTCGTTTCACGAGGCCTACGAG
>JBPCTQ010000186.1:0-3390 GCA_051011595.1 Acidimicrobiales bacterium | reverse complement strand
TGGGGCGGGGTCGCGTTGCCCGACGCCGATGCCCCCACCGGCCACATCCAAGGTGACGAAGACGAAGATGAGGCCGGCGAACGCGGCGTCGACGAGCGTCGGGTGGGCCCTCGCCCCCTCACCGAGGGCCGTGGTGGCGCGGAGGAGTCGGGTCTCCGGGTCGGACGTCACGGCGTTTCCCCGGATCGGTCTCCGTCCGACGTGGCGGCGGGCGAGCGTTCGGCGCTGGTGAGCGGCAGTTCGACGTTGACGGCATAGCCCCCACCAGTCCGAGGACCGGCGGCGAACTCGCCACCGTAGATCTCCACCCGCTCGCGGATGCCGATCAGCCCGTTGCCTTCGCCAGCGTCACCGAATGACGGGACCGTCGCGCTGCCGTCGTCGACGACGCCGATGGAGAGCGCGGTCGGTCCGTAGCCGATCTGCACGACCGCGGTGGCCCTGGTTCCAGCGTGCTTGCGTACGTTGGTCAGGGACTCCTGCACGATCCGGTAGGCCGCGAGCTCGATGCCAGGAGGGAGGGTCCGGCGGTGACCGGAGACATCGAGTCTCGTGGCAATGCCGGATGCATCCGACTGCGCGACCAACGTGTCGACGTCGGCCAGGGTCGGCTGCGGGTCGAGCTCTGCCGCTGCGTCGTCGCCGTTGCGGAGCACGCCGAGCATGCGACGCATCTCGTTGAGTGCTTCTCGGCCCGTGCTCTCCACGCTGTGCATGACCGTGATGGCCCGCTCGGGTTCGGAGTGCACGATCTCTTGCGCTGCGGAGGCCTGGACCGCCATCACACTCATGCTGTGGGCGACGACGTCGTGCATCTCCCGGGCGATTCGGAGTCGTTCGGTCGCCACGGCTCGCTCGGCTTCGGCCTGACGGGTGGCCTCGGCGTGATCAGCCCTGGCCTTGGTGGAGAGGAAGATCTCGTGGCGGTTGCGCACGATGCCGCCGGCGGCCACAGCCAGGCCGATGAAGCCGAGCATGCTGAGCGCATTGGGGATGCTGTAACCGTCGCCGTTGTCCATGAGCGTGAAACTGGCGACGGCGAAGAGCACACCGGTGGCGATGAGGATCGCGGCCCAGGCTCGTCGCCGGTCCTCGCCGTGGGCGGCAACCGAATACAGGGCCGGGAGGCCGACCGCGGACAACAACGAGCCGTAGTCGCGGATGTAGGCGATGGTCATCAACGAGACGACGACGACCAGCACCGGGATCGGCATCGTGCGACGCAGGACCAGGGCCGACGCCCCGCCGAGTACGAGGAGCACCCCCAACAGGTCAGGGTCGCGGGCGACGATGATGTCATCGCCGGTCAGCTCGGCCAGGCCGAGGATGGCAGCGAGGGTGGCGACGAGAACGTCGACGACCATGGGACGCTTGCTGACCCAGAACCACAGGTCGCGGGCAGCCTCGATCATCTGGTTGCCGATCGTGCCCATGCCTCGAACCTAGTGCAACGGTCCGCCGGACGACTCCGCCGTTCGGACCCTTGGCGGTCCGCCAATGTGATGAGTCGACGCCACCCGGCGTTCAACGGGTGGTGGAACGCCGAGCCGGTCGGCGGCCTCTCGCGCCGCCATTCGGCGCAGTTCGATGGCCATCGGGTACGCCGAATTCGGGACCGAGGATCACCCGTTGGCCAGACGACCGCAGGAGGTCGATTTCCTAGCGTTGATGGCAACCCGACAACAGACGAAAGCGAATCGATCATGACCGATCTCTCCATCAGGACCCATCTCGAGACCGAGACCGTCGCCGCGGCCTCCGCTCGTTCGGCAACGAAGGTCTACGGCCAGGGCGAGACCGAGGTCACCGCCCTCGACGCCGTCGATGTCGACTTCGCGACGGCCCAGTTCACCGCCATCATGGGCCCGTCCGGCTCAGGCAAGTCCACCCTCATGCATTGCATGGCCGGACTCGATCGACTCGACGCCGGCTCGGCCGTCATCGGCGGGACCGACGTGGCAACGGCGTCGGAGCGGGAGCTGACCTTCATGCGCCGTGACCGGCTGGGATTCATCTTCCAGGCCTGCAACCTCATCCCCACGCTCAGCGCCATCGAGAACATCACCCTGCCGATGGACCTGGCCGGCACGAAGCCGGATCGGGCCTGGGTCGACAGCGTGGTCGCGACCGTCGGCCTGTCCGACCGGCTCAAGCACCGACCGAACGGGTTTTCTGGTGGGAAACGGCAGCGGTTCGCCGTGGCCGGGGCCCTGTCCAGCCGGCCGGAGATCATCTTCGCCGACGAGCCGACCGGCAACCTCGACTCGACGACCGGCGCCGAGATCTTGGCCTTCATGCGCCATGCCGTCCGCGAACTCGGCCAGACGATCGTCATGGTGACCCACGACCCGGTAGCGGCCAGCTACTCGGACCGAGTGGTGTTCCTGGCCGACGGCCGCATCACCGACGACCTGTACGACCCGACCCCAGACACCGTGCTCGACCACATGCGTCGCCTCGGCAACTGATCACCAGCACCGATTCGGAAGGAACCGATCTCATGTTGCGTCTCACACTCAAGAACCTCCGGGCCAACAAGGTCCGATTTGCCCTCACCACCTTCGGCGTCATGCTGGCCGTCAGCTTCGTCGTCTCCGCCTTCGTCCTCGGCGACGGGCTCAGGAGCAGCTTCGGCGGCGTCGCCGAGGAAACGACCGCCGGGATCGACCTGCAGGTCCGTCCGGCGGCCGACTTCGGCGACCCCCCACCTCTCGACGGCGACCTGGCGGCCGTCGTCACCACGGTTGATGGCGTCGCCGACGTCGCCCCGGCGATCGAGGCCGGCTGGGACGTCGTCCAACTCCTCGACGATGGGGGCACGCCCTACGCCACCGGCGGTCCGCCCCACCTGGCCGAGGCCTGGATCGACAACTCGAGTCTCGGTTCGTTCACCCTCGTCGACGGCTCGCCACCTGGTCTCGACCAGTTCGTGGCCGACGTCGACGCGGCCGACAAGCACGGGCTCGCCATCGGCGAGACCTACGAGCTGACCACGCCGACCGGCCGGGCACAGCTGACGCTGTCCGGCACGTCTTCGTTCGGAGCCGACAACGAAACGCTCGGAGCCCTCCTCATGCAGATCAGCGTTGGCCAGGCCGGCGATCTGTTCGGTATCGACGGTGTGAACACCATCAGCGTGCAGGTCGCCGAAGGCGCCGACATCACCGAGGTGCAGGCTGCCGTCGCTGCGGCGGTACCAGAGGCCGAGGTCGTCGACAATGCCGTGGTCGCCGCCGAAGCGGAGGAGGAGTTCACCGGTGAGATCAACATCGTCGGCAACATCCTGCTCGGCTTCGGTGGGGTCTCGCTGTTCGTCTCGATCTTCATCATCTACAACGCCTTCGCCATCGTCCTCGGGCAACGAACCCAGGAACTGGCCCTTCTTCGTAC